>JAATGU010000089.1 GCA_015654535.1 Bacteroidales bacterium | reverse complement strand
TGCGGAGAAGGCGAGATTCGAACTCGCGAAACCCTTTAGAGGTTTACACGCTTTCCAGGCGTGCCTCTTCAACCACTCGAGCACTTCTCCATTGTGTGATTGCGGGCGCAAAGATATGTTTTTTTTTGTTTTTATCGTCTAATTGAACAGGAAAAGTTTCTAATTAAATATCATTAAAGCGTTTTTGGTGGTTATTTCAGCTATTTCTTCAGGCGAACATTGATAGATTTCTGCTAGCTTAAACAGTGTGTCTTTCACATTGGCACTTTCATTTCTCTTTCCTCGATTGGGTGCGGGAGTGAGATAAGGAGAGTCTGTTTCCAAGACAAGTCTTTCTAGCGGAACGCTCTTCAATACTTCGGGAAGGATTGATTTTTTAAAAGTCACTACTCCGTTGATCCCTAAATAAAAACCTTCAAATTGTAATAACTTATCTGCTTCTGCCTGCGTACCAGTAAAACTGTGAAAGATTCCTCTCAGCTTTTTCGTTTCATTTCTTTGAATAACCTGATTGACTTCATCAAAAGAATTCCGACTATGAATCACTAATGGCAATTTATATTCTGCCGACCATTGGACTTGTATTTCAAAGGCTTCCATCTGTTCTCTGAGAAAAGTCTGATCCCAATATAAATCCATCCCTACCTCTCCTATTGCAACAAAAGAATGAGGCTGTTCCAGCATTTCACGCATCACGCTCAGTTCTTTATGAAAACCGGCATTCACGGAAGTGGGATGAAGACCAATCATCGGAAAGCAATAGCCGGGATACTTGACGACAGTATTCAACATTGGCTGAATGGTGGAGCAATCTATATTGGGCATATAGATGCGACTAACACCGACAGCCTTTGCCCGTTGTATTACAAGCGGGAGGTCATCAGTAAACTCCTCCAGGAAAAGATGGGAATGCGTATCAATAAAATTCATTTTAATAGTTCTTGCGGTTTCTTTTCGCTTGTTCGGTAATAATAGATCAAACCATAGTTCCGACATTCGGTAAGCCTTTCTACACCAGAAAGTTTTTCAAAATACTTTTCTACTTGATTCCATATGTCCAGTATAATCCCGTCTGTTTTCTGACGTAAAGCAGCCACTGATTCCAGACTTCGGACGGTGAGCAGCTGAAGATTCTTTTGCTGTTCATACCCTTCGCGAAAAATCTCATAATGCACACTCACTTTGGCAATAGTTGGATTATAAATAGGAGCGCCTCCACGCTGAATTCTTTCTCTTTCTCCATTAATAATTTTATTTCCCCATTCCAGTATCAAGGATTCGCTGGTTAAATCCGGCACCGTATTATCAGTTGCGTCCAATCCATAAAGAATTTTAGCTCCATTCTTTATCTCTAACCGGATAACTGCCAAATTAAGTACCTGGATAAAATGAGAAATGTAAAGTCTTGCCATTTTTATGCATTCCTGAAACTTATGACTGGAAGTTACCTGATGACTTAAACATTGTTTATACTGATTATGTGCCTGTTCAAAAGCCGTCAAGAATTTCCTTGCCTCGTTTAAGGTCTTCTGAGAAATAACCTGATCGTGAACATTATACAATTCTCCCTTTTCAACCGCTTTTTTCAAAGCTCTGATACGTGCTTGATCTGTGTTTGGCAATCGTCGGTAAGGCATATTAAAGGAATTAAAAAGGTTCTGTTTACATTTCTCTGTACATTAAATGTTCTGCCAAAGCTCTCAGTTCTCTCTTGTTCTCTTCAGCAACACTGATCAAAGAAAGATTTTCCAGTCCTTTGGTATAAAATTCTCTCATCTTACTTTCACAAACAAGCCTCACACCAATCTGGTTATAAAGTTCTGTTACCGCTTTTATCTTCTCTTGCGGATCAAAGTCTTCTTTTTCCAACCAACTGGTAAGCTCAGTCGCTTGTTTTTCATCAGCATTTTCCAAAGCTTTTATAAGCAAATATGTTTTTTTATTGGAAAGAATATCTCCCCCAAGGTTTTTTCCAAAAACACTCGGATCGCCATATACATCCAGCAAATCATCTTTCAACTGAAAAGCAATGCCAATATGTACACCAAAATCATATAAATATTGAGTATCTTCCGCAGAAGCATCTCCAAGTATAGCTCCCATTTTAAGACCTGCGGCAAGCAATACGGAAGTCTTTAAGCGGATCATATCTATATATTCCTGCTCTGTTACATTGTTCCGCTGTTCAAAATCCATATCAAACTGCTGTCCTTCGCAAACCTCGAGTGCCGCCTGGGTAAATGTATCCAGTACTTCCTTTAAATAAACAGGAGAGCAATCAGAAATAAAGCGATAAGCCAATACTAACATAGCATCACCGGAAAGAATGGCAGTATTATCATCCCATACTTTATGCACCGTTGGTTTACCTCTTCGCATGTCTGCTTTGTCCATAAGGTCATCATGAAGCAATGTAAAGTTATGATAAGTTTCCAACCCTATGGCAGGTAAAAGTACTTCTGCTACATTTTCTTTATATAGATTGTAAGCCATTAGCATTAAAACAGGGCGAACACGCTTTCCACCTAAGGAAAGAACATAATCTACCGGGGCATAGAGACTTTGGGGAGAGTGCGTATATGATAATGCTGAAATATAATTATTTATCTGTTCAAGTAACTGAGGGGATGTATACATTTATTTTTGATTTAATAAAACTGTTCCTTATTAATATTTTAATTTAAAAGTAACCGGAATGGTATAAGTGGTTCTTATCGATCTACCACCTTGCATTCCCGGTCGCCATCTTGGCATAGAGGAGACTACTCGTACCGCCTCTCTGTCCAGCACAGAACAGACACTGCGTAATACAACCGGATCGGTAACCGTTCCGTCTCTATTGACTACAAACTGAACAATCACTCTCCCCTGAACACCATTCTCCTGTGCGGCAGCCGGGTAGCGGATATTTCTCCTTAAAAAAGCAAGTAACGCAGATTGCCCCCCGGGAAATTCGGGTAAATATTCTGACACTCCGGTCACTTGAGTAGATTCTTCCTTTGGTGGTTCTTCAATTTGTGAGTATTGAACCGAATAATGGCTACTAATAATTACCGTATGAGATTCTTCTGTATAAGGATTATCCATTTCCTCAACCTGAGCATAATTATTTGTTTTCGGTAAAGGAAGCGTTGCTTCTCCATTTTTAGATTTCAAAGGTGCAGTCTTCTCCTGCTGCACAGTAATAGGAATCATTTCTTCTTTCACTGCGACACTATTCGTTCTCTGATCGACTGTTACCTTCGGGATTCTCCATTGAAGAGCTACAAATAGAAGAATCAAAGCTATAACAAGACCTGTCAGCAGACCAAGAGGTCTCTTTTTTTCTAAATCTACTTTAGGCAATTTCTTCTCTTCCATACAAATATCTCTAGCTTATCAACTTCTCACTTGGACAAAAGTAGCATTTATTTTTAAAAAGAAGGTTCCGTTGCCTGTACTTTTTCTGAGCACAGCATTTCTTTTTTGTTTTTTTTAATTCTTCTCACACCCTAAAACAGTTCTTTTTACGTTATTAAGATAAAAAGAAAAAAGAGTGACCGAATATTCCCTTGTGATTTAACGCCCCATTCTTAAAAATAATGTATATTTGGCACCAATTTATAAAAATTGATGAAAAAACTTCTTCTAATTACGCTCTCACTTTTCTTTACTTTAGCCTCACAAGCTCAAAGTGGAGAAAGTGTATTTAAGTTTCTGGAGTTACCCTTCTCTTCCCATGCCGCAGCACTGGGTGGAGATAACATATCAATTATTGAAGATGATATCACAATGGCTATTCACAATCCGGCATTACTTTCTAGTGTAGCCAATAAGACTTTGAATTTCAATTACATGAACTATATTGATGGTGTTGGGGTAGGAAGTGCCGCTTTCTCCCGCACTTTGGGCGAGCGGTCTACTTGGGCCGTTACCGCGCAATATGTAAATTATGGAGACTTCAAAGGAAGTACTTCCGAAGATATTGAGCAAGAGACTTTTTCGGCAAAAGATATGGCTTTTACAGGAATATATTCCTATAATTTAACTGATTATTGGAGCGGTGGAATAACTACAAAAATGATTTATTCCACTTACGAAAAATATTCATCATTCGCTGTTGGTGTGGATTTAGGACTAAACTATTATAGTGGTGATTCTGATTTATCAGCTTCCATTGTCGTTCGGAATTTGGGTGGACAAATAAAAACATTTGATGAAATACGGGAAAAGTTACCAGTTAATTTATTAGTAGGGATAAGTAGGAAACTTTCCCATGCACCATTTCGTTTATCGGTTACGATGCATGACTTAACAAATTGGGATACTTCATCTACTACCTCAGATACAGAGAATAAGGATAAGTTTAGCAAAGTTTTCCTAAATCATTTCATCCTTGGGATTGATTTTCTGCCAAGTGAAACGACTTACATTTCATTGGGATACAATTGTAAGCGGGCAAGTGATATGAAAGTAAACGGATCGAGCGGATGGTCGGGAATAGGTTTAGGAGCTGGGGTCCAAATCAAACGATTAAAGATTGGAACTTCTTATGCAAAATACCATCCTTCCAGTTCTTCGCTCTTTTTTAATTTTGCAATGACATTATAAACTACAGAACAAATAAATGAAAAAAATAATTATAGCGATTGATGGATTTTCCTCTTGTGGAAAAAGCACAATGGCAAAAGATCTTGCTAAAGAAATTGGCTATATCTATATTGACAGTGGCGCAATGTATCGTGCCGTTACTCTTTACTGCATTCAGAATAAACTCTTTTTGGATAATGAAATAAATATCTCCGGGCTGGAACGTCACATCAAGGATATTCACATAACCTTCAAGATAGATGAAAAGACGCAACGCCCCAATACATATCTGAATGGAGAAAATGTGGAAGAACAAATCCGTTCAATGGAAGTATCTTCAAAGGTAAGCCCGGTAAGTGCATTAGGTTTTGTCCGAACAGCAATGGTTGCTTTGCAACAGGCTATGGGTAAGGAAAAAGGAATTGTAATGGATGGACGAGATATTGGCACAACTGTTTTTCCTAAAGCTGAATTAAAAATATATGTTACCGCCTCGGCTGAGATTCGGGCGCTAAGACGCTATGATGAATTAAAAGCTAAAGGACAAAACATTGATTTTGAAAGGATACTGAATAATGTGAAGGAACGTGATTATATCGATCAACATAGAGAGGTGAGCCCATTGAAAAGAGCCTCTGATGCACTCTTATTGGACAATAGTCTACTAACCATTGCTGAGCAAAAAGAATGGTTAATGAAACAATTTGAAACGGTTATTCAAAAATTGAAATAAAATGATCCGGGTAGAAATTGATGAAAGCTCCGGCTTTTGTTTCGGAGTAGTCACTGCAATAAAAAAGGCAGAAGAGGAACTGAAAAAAGGAGAAACTCTTTATTGTTTGGGTGATATTGTGCACAATAGTAAGGAAGTGGAGCGCCTAAAGGAAATGGGGTTAATCACCATAAATCATGAAGACTTTCAAAAACTCCATAACACCAAGGTTTTATTGAGAGCTCACGGAGAACCTCCCGAAACGTATGCTATCGCTAAGAAGAATAATATTGAGATCATTGATGCAACTTGTCCTGTGGTATTAAAATTGCAGCAACGAATCAAACAGCAATATGGTACGCAACAAAGTACTGACAAGCAAATTATAATTTATGGAAAGAATGGACATGCCGAGGTTTTAGGACTAGTAGGCCAGACTTCCGGAAAAGCTATTGTAGTAGAGAAATTGGAAGAAGTTAAGCAATTGGATTTCAGTAAGAGTATTCGCCTCTATTCTCAGACAACAAAGTCATTGGATGAGTTTCAGGAAATAGTGGAATATATAAAGGAACACATCTCCCCCGAAGCTTCATTTGAATTTTACGATACCATTTGTCGGCAAGTAGCCAATCGCATGCCTCACATTCATAAATTTGCCGCTTCACATGATCTGATCTTTTTTGTCAGTGGTAAAAAAAGCTCTAATGGGAAAGTTTTGTTTAATGAATGTCGCAAAGTGAACCCGAACTCTCACCTTATTGACAGTCCTAATGAGATTAATTCCGGATTATTAGAAGGAGTAAAATCTATCGGCATCTGTGGAGCTACCTCCACTCCTAAATGGTTAATGGAGGAGGTGCAAACACATATTAATAATATTATTAACAATTCATAAAAGCTATTATTCATTAACTTTATTTATATGATTACCCTTTAGATTAAAGCAAAACGAAACTAATTACTCACAGATTTTCTTAACTTTGCATCGTCAATCTAAAACAAAAAAGGTATGAGTACGGTAAAATGTATTGGAATTTTAACTTCCGGAGGTGATGCTCCCGGCATGAACGCAGCAATTCGGGCGGTAACGCGCGCTGCTATTTATAACGGGCTACAAGTTAAAGGAATCTACCGCGGATACAAAGGTTTAATAACAGGTGAAATTCAAGAATTCAAGAGTCAGAACGTTAGTAATATTATTCAATTAGGAGGAACAATCCTTAAGACTGCTCGCTGCCAAGAATTTATGACACCTGAAGGAAGAAAAATTGCTTATGACACACTAATTAAGGAAGGTATTGATGCTTTAGTTGTGATTGGTGGAGACGGTTCATTAACAGGAGCACGTATCTTTGCACAAGAATATGACATCCCCTGCATCGGACTTCCAGGAACAATAGATAATGACCTATTCGGAACAGATACCACGATTGGTTATGATACTGCTTTGAATACGATTCTTGATGCTGTAGATAAAATCAGAGATACAGCGACTTCTCATGAAAGATTATTTTTTATAGAGGTAATGGGACGTGACGCAGGATTTCTTGCTCTGAATGGTGCTATCGCTTCCGGAGCTGAAGCGGCAATTATTCCTGAGTTTAGTACTGAAGTAGACCAATTGGAAGAGCTTATTAAAAATGGCTTCCGCAAATCTAAAAACAGTAGTATTGTAATTGTTGCAGAAAGTGAACTTACAGGAGGTGCGATGCATTACGCAGACCGTGTAAAGAACGAATATCCACAATATGATGTTCGCGTTACGATATTAGGACATGTACAACGTGGAGGAAGTCCCACTGCTCACGACCGCATCTTGGCCAGTCGCTTAGGTGCCGCTAGCATTGATGCAATTTTGGAAGGACAACGAAATGTGATGATTGGTATAGAGAATGATGAGATTGTATATGTACCTTTCACCAAAGCGATTAAAAACAACAAACCGATCAAAAAGGAACTGGTGAATGTGCTTCGCATACTCTCCATATAATATTTAAAAAGGTCATCTTCCAATCGTGAAAGGTGACCTTCTTATTTTTTCTTTTTAAGATGAATTACTTCTTTAATTCTTGATAATAGGTATCAAGAAGTTTTTTGGCTGCTACAAAAGAAGTAAGTTCTGAATGAAGCACTTGGTTTTCCTTTTGTTTCAGCATCCCCTGAATAACCGGATGATGATAAAAACTATCACGCAAATGTTCATTAATAGTTTCATACATCCAGTATTTAGATTGCTCATTGCGTCGGTGATCAAAGTAACCATTTTCTTTTACGAAAACAAAATATTTATCGATCATATCCCATATCTCTTTTATACCGATATTGTAGAAACCGGAATAAGTCAGCACTGGCGGAATCCATCCGGAATCTGATGCCGGAAAGAAATGAAGGGCACTTCTAAACTGCGTTTGGGCCAACTTTGCTTTTTCAATATTGGTTCCATCGGCTTTATTGATGACAATTCCATCGGCCATTTCCATAATTCCTCTCTTTATTCCCTGGAGTTCATCTCCCGTACCTGCTAACTGAATCAATAAAAAGAAATCGACCATTGAATGCACAGCTGTTTCACTTTGTCCCACACCAACAGTCTCAACAAATATTTTATCAAATCCGGCAGCTTCGCAGAGAATAATTGTTTCACGGGTTTTTCTTGCCACCCCGCCAAGTGATCCAGCCGCAGGGCTGGGACGGATGAAAGAGGCCGGATGAACAGCCAACTGTTCCATTCGGGTTTTATCTCCTAATATACTTCCTTTGGAACGTTCACTACTGGGGTCAATAGCCAGGACGGCCAACTTTCCTCCCTTTTGAAGTACATGAAGACCAAATACATCTATCGAAGTACTTTTACCCGCGCCAGGCACACCGCTAATGCCCACACGAATGGAATGACCCGAGTAGGGTAAACATTTCTCAATCACCTCTTGCGCAATGACCTGATGTTCGGGAAGAACACTCTCTACCAAGGTCACCGCCCGACTAAGAATTGTTATGTCTCCCTTCACAATACCCTCTACATATTCACTGACCGATAGCTTTTTTTTCATCACCGGACGGTGTGATTTCAAATAAGGATTAACAGAAGCCGGTTTTTCAATTCCTTTATTTACAGCCAACCCTTTATATTCTTTATTATTCTCAGGATGTTCCATTATTTAGTGTCTTTAATCTTCACCTTTAGGTTTATCATGACCAAAGGATTTGAAGGATCGTTTGTAATCATCAACACTTTCTTCTCTCCTTTTGTTCTCTTCAACCATTTTGCACTCAATTCAACTTTTAACTTGGTGGACTGTCCCGGTTCAATTGATTTCTTTCGGAGGCTAACACTTACCGCCGAATTGAATACTTGAAGTTTCTTTATTTCAAGACGTGATTTGCCTGTATTTGTGATGATAATTGTTTGCGCAGCCTTCCCTTTTGAAGTGACCACTCCCATATCCAAATCTTTAGAAGATAGTTTTATCTGTGGAGCTTTCCCTAACTGCAAAGGAGTCATGCCTGTGAACCCAGGTAGTAAGATAGCAGAAATATCAATTTCATTTTCAGAACTAACTTTATCACCTGAATAACGCGCTAAATAAACTGACGTTTGAGTTAATCCAAAGTCCGTTAATTTATTCGTGTTTAGCGTAAGAATAATTTTCCCCTTTCGTCCATGACTCAAAATGGCTGGTTTAGCCTCAGCTTTTAAATAAGGAGGTAAATGCATCAACGTTACTTCTATAGATTTATCAGAAGTGTTTGCCAGCTGAATCACAGCTGTAGGTATATCTCCACGGTTTGCCGGTGAGAATTCAATGTATCGTTTATCCAAACGGATTGTTCCAATTTCAAAAGGCAGGTCTTTTTTATAATTGATTACGCCAAGCGCAACTTCGCCTTTAACAGTTATATACTTCACATGCTCAGTAGCATTGCTGTATATATTCACAGACTTCTGAAACCGTCCCATTGCTTTGGCATCAAAAGTAGAACGAACAAAGCCCGTTCCCCCCGGAGCTATTGGTTCTTTGGTCCATCCTGCCACCGTACAAGCACAAGAAGTGGTAACATTGGATATAACCAATGGCTGATTTCCGGTATTGGTTACTATAAATTCTCTTGTTACCGGCTTACTTCTGGGTATCACTCCAAAGTCATAAACTTCTTCATTGATGGAGATTCGTGCCTGTGACCAAGCTGTAAGTGAAAGAAAAAACGAGCAACAAGCCAGCAAAAGGGTACGCTTCATATAGTATCTTTTATTTATATCTTATTTTTGCTGACAAATTTAGGTTTTTTCCTTCACATATAAGAATTCAATTTGCTAAAAAATATTGCATTTATTCCACAATAACCCGTTCGGATGAAGAATGTGAAGCAAACTCCGGTGCGTATGCCGACTGTAATGTAGCTATTCCAGAAGAATAACTTCCTGCTCTGGTTACAAAAAATGAGTGCTCCAACACATAAGTACCTTTACTTAACGAATCGAAAAAGAAATTAGTAGAAGCATCTTTCACCGCTACATAATATCCTGTACCTACTCCCCAGCGATAGCCGGAGATCGATTCAAGTGGTTCGAAACAAGCAGCACGTTGATCTTTCAATTGTACAAAGTCCATATCCCGATCTACTCGGATGGTGATGCGGGAAACAACCTTATCTCCTACCTTTAGAGGTGTTTCATTGGATGATAATAGTTGTAACTCTTTTACATTATTCACCATATGCTCCACATATAAAGCCTTTGATATATTCAGTTCATTTCCTTGCTGTTTCACTTTCTCTGTCTCTTCCATATATTGTGCATATACGGCCCCCCAAGCAATGCCAGAGTCACGTTTCTCCACTTTTATCTGGTTTAAGGCTGTTATAGCTTCTCCCTCAAAAGAGTTTTTGATATAACCGATAGATGGTTCCGATATTCTGTCAGGAGAAGAAGTCTCCATCACTTGTTTACCCAAAGAGATTCTCACATCTCCGGGATTGTCCAACAAGTTACTCCCTCGTTTCAATAAAGCATAAACGGCATCCACTGTAGCAATCGGAGAGTCCCACGACTGAGTCTGTTTTTGCTTCAATAACCACATTTTCATTTCTTCCACAGTTGCCGAATCTTTTGCCACTTCATCAAAAGCTTCCAGTATCGCAGTCTGGATTTTCATTTTATTACCGAACCATGAATATGGATTTACACTTGAGGCGTAGAACATTCCCATCTCGTCTGTTTTCACCGCATACTCTTTCATCGAGTTTAGAAAATCTTTAGCCTCAGTATGCTTGCCTGCTTTTTCCAGAATAATGGTAGAAAGAGCTTTTCCCATCAATGTTTGATTAAGCAACGTTTGGTGTACTTTGCTGAGATAATACGTATAAGCCTCTTTATTTACCGAAGGAATTTTCTCACCTGTCAGGGCACAAAGATAAAGGTAATGCAAGGATTCGTCATCCAATCCCAATGTAGTTCCAAGCTTCTTTTCATTTTTCTTTATCTCTTTATATTTTTGAAGCATCTCCTTATGCAAATAATTGAAAGCCGCCTGTTGCATTGTCAACGCATCTCCACTCAACGGTTCTCCTGTAAGTTTGCTCAGCCGTCCCATCGTTTCCAATACAAATTGGGTGATGTTACGACTTCCATTCATCCCTTTATACCAAGTCCACGCCCCACTGCTCAGCTGTAATTCTTTTAATTTGGCCAATGCCTGAGCATTTTTATATTGAATCGTATTCAAATCAAAAAGCACAGTCAACCGTTGTTTTTGCTCAGCTTCATTGGTTGCTTCCGTCAGCCATGGAGACTCTTCAAGCAAGATATTCTTTACCTCTTGATTCTTTTGCAAGTTGCTCCACAATGTTTCTTTAGTAACTCCCTGAGCTTTCCATTGTTCAAAAACCAACTTCAACCGAGGTTGTGCGTTCATAATAGAGGAAGCCAATGAGTTAGCATAAAATGCTGTAGCCCACGACACCGCGTTTTCGTTGGTTGGATTAGAAAGACTGGGTAAGCTCTGCACGGCATACCAAGCCGGATTGCCGGTAAATTCAACTGTCAACTTACGATCTGTGGCAGTTTTCGAGTTTCCATTGAAAAGATCCTTCAAAGAAAACTCCCGTGTCTGATTTCCCCGGATAGGCATCGCCACTGTTTCAATAATTCGTTCTTTATTACTCAGTACCGGAAGCAAGTGTTGCTCTCCATCACTAAAGGTTCCTCCATCGGCAACGAGGCGACACCCTAAAAGGGAATAGTTTGCATCGGCAGTAAATTCAAAAGAAGCGCTGCTTGTTTGCCCTGCTTTTACCAAGAATGATTGTTTCTTTGTGAGTATTACCTTTTCTGTTGCCGGATCAAATAACTGCATCTTTACTTCACCTGCTATATCTTTCTGGGAGACATTGATAATGCGGGCAGAGATAGAACTACGGTCTCCCACTCTAACAAAGCGAGGCATATTGGGAGATAGCATAAAGTCTTTGCTTGTCACCGTTTCTCCTTCCAGCGTACCTGTCAATAGGTCTTTTGTATGGGCAATGCCTTTAAATTTCCAACGGGTAAGGCTTTCGGGCATAGTGAATGAGAAGTTGATTTCTCCTTTTTCGTTTGTGCGAAGTTGCGGATAGAAGAAGGCAGTCTCGTTGAAGTTTTCACGAACTGGAACGGTAGAATCTAAGGTTTGTTCTTTAGAATCTGCAATATCTTGTTGGGGAGTTGTAGAATTAGCCATAGAATCATTCCCTTTTACATCAGCTATCGAAATCGCAACTTTGCTCATTTGCAAAGATTCCTGACTATGAATAATGCCATTGCTCGCCCCGCGTATTCTTAGTCCTTTCGCCTTAGTTCCGTAACCAATAACCGCTACTTCATTTAAAGCCTGACCACCATCTAAATCTCCATTTATATAAGCTCTTAGTAATTCATCGTAAGAGAGCCATTTATAAACATAAGCTTTAGAAGGAAAATTGAAATAATAATAGTTCTCGGGAAGATAGGCGGAATTCCAACTTATGGTAGGAATAATCCTTTCATAATTCAAATTCAGTCCTTGATTTCCTTTCCATATTTTATCTAAAGAAGCATCATACATTGCCGCAAAAAATTCAGCTTTTACTGCTGATTCTTTTGCATCTTTAATCGTTAGTTTCCATTCTTCTTTCTGTCCGGGCTTCAATTTATCACGGAATACTTCCCATTTTAACGTAAGCTTTTTATCCGGCAAAGCTTTCTCTATCCGCTCTCCTTGCTGATAGATTGTCCCATTTTTCACGAAACAGAAATTAACAAATACGCCATCTCCGTATGCTTCCTTATACGGAAAGTCAAAGCGTTGAACTGAGTTGGACAGGGAAAGGCGGCGACTCTCTATTCGTTTGCCATCAGCAAAAACATCATAAAGCACATGCACGTCTTTTTCTCCTGATCCAAATAGTATTGTAGCCGATTTACCAGGAGCGAAAGTCGTATCCATTAATTTGCACCAAATAGGTTTGGACACGGGCGGTACACGGTCGTTGACTGAAAAAAGTATCAATTCTTTTTCATACGTTGCTTTTCGTCCTTTCTCATCCATGGCAGAGAGAACCAACTTGTACATTCCTGAAGGTAATTCCCTCCAGACAGGAAGTTCTTGCGATTTATTGGAAGTAAAGGATCCTGACAATACAGGTTCTTTACCTCCTTTTTTAAATAATTGATAAGTTCCTTCTACATTTACAGGTTTCTGATTCAGATTGTCGGCACTGAATATTGTTGTGATTGCTTTGTCCCTGCAAACTTCATCTGCCAAATCGGAAGAAAGAATCAGCGAACAACTGCCTACGGCAAGGGAATTTTCTGCGGTCTGTGTCTCTCCGGCAGCGTCTGTAAGCGTTGCTTTGACCTTATATATATAATAACTTTCGTCATCCCTATCACTAAGATCAGGAACTAATTGGACAGGGACTTCAAAATTTCCGGTAGCATCTACAGCAGCTTCCCCTGAAGTTAGCGTCACTTCATTATCATTGTTCCATCTCCACCAGTTTCGTGCAGCACGGGTAATGGTATATTTCACCGAAGATCCCTGAACAGGCACACCGGAAAAGGTTTTTGCCATTCCCTTCACTCGTACGGAATCATTGAAAGTATAACTACCTTCGAGTGGTTGAAAGGTGAGTTCAAAGGTAGGGCGCTTGTATTCTTCCACACGAATATTGGTACTTCCAAAAGTTGTTTTCAATTGGAACTGACCATTCAGCGTAGAAGCGGGCAAAGAAAAGTCAGTAGTAAATGAGCCGAACTCATTAGTCAAAAGCTTCTTCTCGGCAATCATTTTATAATTGGCATCATATAGTTGCAGGATATATTCTTTATTTGCCACCACATTGGCTGTATCAGAAGCCGAGCGGTAAGCGATTCCTTTCACAAAGACCGTTTGTCCGGGACGATAAAGACTACGATCGGTAAGCAAGGTGACTCTTTCCTGATCCTCCTTCACTTCCACAAAAGAATAGCGGTTAGCATTAAAATTCTGCACCGGCAGAGCCACATCATTCCCTTTTGAGGCAGTCAGTCCAATCAGATTATCCACATTATCAATCACCACACTCCCATTCTTATTGGTCGTTACTTTTGAATGTTCTTTTTTTTCTCCTTTATTGTTGACGAATAAAGTGACCGTTGCATCAGGTATGGGCTGACCGCTTTGGGCATCGAGCGTGATAATCTCTATCTTCTTTCCAGAAAGGCTGCGTATCAGTACTTTAATGGCTGAAGAAAAAATAAATTGTGATTGAGTCTTTATTACATTTGCATCGGGAACAATATTTAGAAGATAAATGCCGAATGCCGGAGCTTTGACCTTAAAAACAGTATCTTTCTGCTGAAAATCAACAGGTTTGATCAAAGAATAATGCTCAGTAGTGAATAACTGAATATCTTTCTTATAATCCTCTTTATCCGGGTAATTATTTAACTTCGAAGAAGTAACCGGAAGATTCACTTTATATAAGTTAATCTTAAATCCATCCAGATTCTTATGAGAAACTGTTAGATCAAACGTCTCACCAGGGTAAATAACCTTAGAAGACTTTACATTTAAAGAAGGATTTAATAGCTGTTCTTTTTGACTTTTCAGTGCATTAATACGTTTATATTTAGGATATTTTTCAATTGCTTCATCAAGTATTTGTAAAGCTAAAGGTAAATTTCCCTTCGATTGAATATCATTCGCTTTTTCGAGATAGACTTCCGCACAAACATCGCTGGAAGAATTTTGATTGATTAAGTGATTAAGTGCCACGATATAGAGATTATGATCAATACCGACCTCTTGAATGGCTTGCCATTCGTCCGCATTGGTTTGAGCAAACTGTCCATTCAAGAATTTCAACCGTTCAATTTCCGTCAACAACACAGCCTCTTTATAACCCTTCGCTTGATAGTAGCTTAGTAAATTTTGATAGATATGTAGGTTTTCGGCAGTTACATCATACTCACTCGCGGCAGAGATCTGAGTTTTCAAGAAATCAGCAGTATTAGAAAAGGCCAATCCTGCATTTATCTTACTTTGCAGATAACTGTTTTTTGAGAGAGGCTCTAAGGAAGAAAGGATCGAAAGGGCTCGTTTGGCCAATAAATGAAACATATCGTGGTGAAAATAATCACTTGTTTCGCCTTTCAATACAATCGGTTCATAAGTAGATGAAGAGGTTTCCTGCAACAAGCTCTGATCTTTCAGCGAAAGGCGAAGATAAGAAAAGGATTTCTGAATAAAAAGATTGAGACTCCATTCCCGGATGTCTTCGGGTGCGTCTCCAACCAATTGTTTGCCTTTGAGCAATTGCCAACTATTATTCTGAGCATAATCAGCATAAAGTTGAGCGATAATGGAGTTCAGAATGGCTTTATCCATAGGAATTTTAGATTCCGCTTCCCACTTTTCCAATCCTTTCAGGTTAACATAGAAACTATCCGCATCAATTGTTACCTTCGTATTGACTTGGTAGAGATATGCTTTTAACATCTGCGGAGAATTCTTCTCTAACAATGCTTTACGAAAGATGTCATCTGTTATTTTTAAAGCGGTACGTGGCAAGTCTTTCTTCTGAGAAGCCTCAACACTTTTCCACATTTTCTCATAACTTTGCTTTTGAGCGAACATGGAAACGCTCATCATCACACATAATAGCAGGCAGAACTGTCTGGTTTTCATATCTATAGTCTTTTAGTTTCAGTATATTTCAACAAAGTAAACGATTAAAATGTAGAAATCATGCATTGTTTGCTTAAAAAACGTAAAATAATAGCTTTTAAAGGGGCTTGAGTGACTAAAATTCTTTTGTACAGAAGATTAGTTTCTTCTGTACAAAAGAATATATTATTGTGTACAAAAGAAATTAATCTTTTGTACAATATAATTAGAATAGGTCTTGAAGGAATAAAAAAATGCGGGAAAGATTACTCCGTCCCGCACGTAAAATTTTATATTTTGTAAGTATTCTTACTTCTTTTCCGGAATTTGTTCCAGAGTCGCTACAAGAAACTCATAGAATTTCTTTACCGAAGGAATATATGCACGCTCATCGGGTGAGTGAGGAGAGCGCAATGTTGGTCCAAAAGAAATCATATCCAACCCGGGAATATTAGCACCAATGATGCCACATTCCAATCCCGCATGAATAACTTTTACCGCTGGTTCCACACCAAACTGAGCTTTATAAGAAGCTTTCATTGCATGAAGAATCGGAGAATCCACGTCGGGCTGCCATCCTGAGTAGCCACCGGTCATTTCTACCTTGGCTCCCGCCATATTAAAACAACATTCAATACCTGTTGTAAGGTTTTCTTTCATAGAATCTAAAGAGCTTCTTGCCAGAATCTTCACCTCTCCCACTCCGTCTTCCACTTTTACAATAGCAAGATTGGAAGAAGTTTCCACAGTATCCGGTACTGAAGGAATGTTTCTCATTACACCATTCTGACAAGCAAAAATGGAATTGATGATATCATCCTGTATTTCTTCGGGCACCAACCCTTTAGGTAAAGCCACTTTTTCAGCTTTGAAGCTAATGTTCTCTTCGATTCCTGCAAATTCTTCGTTGAACATGTTCTCACAATATTCTACCAGATCTTTCAGTTCTTCTTCATTTTCCGCAGGAATAGTGATGATAGCATGTGCTTCACGGGGAATAGCATTGCGCATGTTTCCGCCTTCTAAAATAGCCAGTCTGGCTTCGTAAGTGGCAATAGCTTCACGAAGGAAACGAACAATCAACTTATTAGCATTACCGCGGCCTTGATTAATCTCCAAGCCAGAGTGTCCGCCACGTAAACCTCTTAAGGTTACTTTTAAAGCGATATCACCTTCTTCTACTCCTACCTCTTTATACTGGAAAGTAACGTTGACATCCATACCTCCGGCACAGCCAATGTAAAGTTCCCCTTCATCTTCCGAATCAAGATTCAAAAGGATTTCTCCCTGAATACTCTCTTTTTTTAAGCCAAAGGCTCCAAACATCCCCGTCTCTTCATCGGCAGTAATCAATGCTTCAATAGGACCATGTTTCAATGTATTGTCTTCAAGAATAGCCATAATTGCAGCTACCCCAAGCCCATCATCCGCACCAAGTGTAGTACCTTTCGCTTTTACCCAGTCGCCATCTATATAGGCTTCAATAGGGTCTTTTTCAAAATCATGCACGATGTCATTATTCTTTTGGGGAACCATATCCATGTGTGCCTGAAGAATAACGCCTTTACGGTTCTCCATACCTGGAGTAGCCGGTTTTCTTATAATAACATTCCCGATTTCGTCGGTAAATGATTCCAGATTCAAACTTTTTCCAAAATTCAATAAGAACTCTGTGATAGGTTTCAAAAAGCCCGAAGGGCGGGGAACTCTCGTTAAAGAGTAGAATTGTTTCCAGACAGCTTCGGGAGCCAACGATTGAATTGTTTTCATACGCTTTGTTTTTTATTTGTGAACGGCAGAACCGCTAATCCATATATACCCAACAAAATTACTAAAAAGGTTTGTATTCCGTGCACTATTAAAGCAAATATTCCTGCATCTGTAACATTCACCCCATAAAGCACCATCATCGAAATAACAGCAAAGTGCCAAGGCCCTGCCCCGTTTGGTGTAGGAACCACTACTGCCACACTTCCCGCTGCAAACAAAACCAACCCGGCTATCAGACTTAAGTTCGAAGAAAAGTCGAAACAGAAGAAAGTGAGATAGAATTGCATAAAATAACTGAACCAGATAAGAAGTGTATATAAAATAAAAAGAGGTATATTCTTTACGTGCTTCAGTGAAATAATTCCTTCCCAAACATTTAGTACAATTCCCTTTACTTTCTCAAAAAAAGAAAGTGCCCGCATCAGATAGTAAAGCAATATAAAGACACCGACGATACATACTATTATTATATAGAATTCAGGAGAAGTAAATATGCTCCCAATAGAATCTAAATTTGTTCCTGTCTGAGCAAAAAAACGTTTAAAGATGCCAAGTTGAAGAAGTAAGGTAGTACCCGTGATACCCAAAACCATTATGGAGTCAATCATTCGTTCGGTGACTACTGTCCCCAGGGATTTGGAAAAAGAGACCCCATCGTATTTAGAGAGAATACTACATCGGGATACTTCTCCCACACGGGGCAATACCAAATTGGCGGCATAAGATATAAAGATCGCGTTTACACAATTACTACTTTTGGGGTGAGCATCCAGCGGTTCCAGCGTTTGCTTCCACCTCCATCCGCGAAAGATGTGACTAAAGACACCGAAAACTAAGGAAATTAACATCCACCAATAATTCATCTCATGAAAAAGGACTTGCTCGGCTTTCGTAAAGTCAAAGTCCTTATAGACCCACATTAATATAAAACCACCTAAAACAAGTGGTAAAATCACTTGAAGTGTCTTCTTAATTATCTTTTTAAACAGAGCAGTTCCCAAAATTATAAATAAAATGAATTATTATTAATACCTTTGCAAGTCGCAAAGATAATATGTTATCTGGAAAGAGCGAAGAAATAAACATTTAATTTAACAGGATGAGAGCAGTAAAACCCAAAAAATTTCTCGGGCAACATTTTCTGAAAGATTTAAAGATAGCCCAATACATAGCCGACACCGTTGATGTTGTACCTGAACTTCCTATATTAGAAGTAGGTCCGGGAATGGGAGTACTCACTCAATTCCTAGTGAAAAAGCAACGATTAGTCAAGGTTGTGGAAGTGGATTTTGAATCTGTGGCTTATCTTCGAGAGGCTTTTCCTTCACTAGAAGACCAAATTATTGAAGATGATTTTCTAAAGATGAATCTCGACAGAGTATTCGACGGAGCTCAGTTTGCTTTGACCGGTAACTATCCATATAACATCTCAAGTCAGATTTTCTTCAAAATGCTGGAGAACAAAAATCTTATTCCCTGCTGCACCGGTATGATTCAAAAAGAAGTTGCCGAACGTATCGCCTCTGGTCCGGGAAATAAAACCTACGGCATCATGAGTGTGCTTATTCAGGCATGGTATCATGTGGAATATCTCTTCACGGTTAGTGAAACAGTATTCAATCCACCTCCCAAAGTAAAAAGTGCCGTAATAAGAATGACTCGTAATGACACACAAGAACTGGGTTGTAACGAGAAACTTTTCAAGCAAGTAGTGAAAACTACTTTCAATCAGCGGAGAAAAACTTTAAGAAATTCCATTAAACCAATATTAGGCAAGGATTGCCCCCTCTGCGAAGATGCATTATTTAACAGACGTCCTGAACAGTTATCTGTGGCCGAATTTATTAATTTGACCAATAACGTGGAAAAAGCATTGGCGTAACAACAGGAAAATACAATTGAATAAAAAGAAATTTGAATTTAAAAGAATAATGAGAGATGCATCTCTGGTACTTTACATGAAGATTCTTATTCATTCTGCTGTAAATTCAATCTAAATATTAACAAATAAAGGGAGTAGTAAGAAAAAATATGCCAAAACATTAGAATGTGAAGAATTTATTTTCTTAATTTGTAAGCTAATGTAATAGAAGGACTAAATCCTATACTCTTAAAACGATTAAATAAAATGATGGACACTCAGGACACTAATCTACCTTTAGAAGAAGGAAAATTAGAAGAAGACAAGAATGTTCCCGAGGTTTCGGAGGTTAAGACTGAAGAAACTCCTGTGGAAATTAAAGAAGTAAACTTACCAGCTGTAGCCGCTTTACAGTCTAAAGAAGATGTACTTATCAGACTAAAAGAACTTGCTGTTGATGCTAAAAATGCAGAAAAACAAGAACTGGACTCTCTTAAGCAATCATTCTATAAACTTCACAAAGCACAACAAGAAGCCGCAAAGAAAAAATTCCTTGAAGAAGGAGGAGAAGAAGAAGCATTTGTTCCGGAGGTGGATACAACTGAAGCTGAATTCAAATCTGTAATGGCTACCATTAAAGAGAAAAGGAATGTAATTACCGCTGAACAGGAAAAACAAAAAGAAGAGAACCTTCAAATAAAATTAGGTATCATTGAAAAGCTTAAAGAACTGGTTAACTATCCTGAAGATGTCAATAAAGCTTATAATGATTTCAAAAAACTTCAGCAAGAATGGAATGAAATAAGGCTCGTTCCACAGGCTAAGGTAAATGAACTCTGGAAGAGCTATCAGATTTATGTGGAAAAGTTCTATGATATCATTAAAATAAACAATGAATTTCGGGATTACGATTTTAAAAAAAATCTGGAAATAAAAACAAGGCTCTGCGTGGCTGCCGAAAAGTTAGCAGATGAACCGGACGTTGTTTCCGCTTTTCACCAATTACAGAAATTACACCAGGAGTTCAGAGATACAGGTCCCGTTAATAAAGAACTTCGCGACGAAATATGGAACCGCTTCAAAGCAGCTTCTACTGACGTAAACCGCCGCCATCAACAACATTTTGAAGAGTTGAAAGAGGGGGAACAAAAAAATCTAGATGAGAAAACAGTTATTTGTGAAATAGCGGAAGCGATAGAATACGAAAGCTTAACCTCCTTTACTGCCTGGGAAAACAAAACGCAAGAAATCATTGCCCTCCAGAATAAATGGAAAACAATCGGTTTTGCCCCACAAAAGATGAACGTTAAGATATTTGAGCGATTCCGTGCCGCATGTGATGAGTTTTTCAAAAGAAAGGGAGAATTCTTTAAGAAGATTAAAGAAGGAATGAACGAAAATCTGGAAAAGAAAAAAGCATTATGTGAACAAGCGGAAGCACTGAAAGAAAGTACAGACTGGAAAGAAACTTCAGAACTTCTAACGAAAATACAGAAAGAATGGAAAACAATTGGCCCCGTATCCAAAAAACATTCTGATGCTATTTGGAAACGCTTCATTGAAGCTTGCGATTTCTTCTTTGAACAAAAAAACAAAGCAACTTCTTCTCAACGTTCTGTAGAAGTGGAGAACATGCAGAAGAAAAAAGATCTCATAGAAAAACTGGCTACTTTGGACGAAAACTTGGAAGCTAATGAAGCAAGTAACTTGATTCGTGAGATTATTAAGGAATGGAACAGCATTGGTCATGTACCTTTTAAAGAGAAAGACAAACTTTATAAGCAGTTCCATGAATGGGTGGATAAACATTTTGACCGTCTAAATGTAAGTGCTACGAGCAGAAAACTGAATAATTTCAGATCAAATATCAATAATGTGGCTGGGCAAGGTGACAAAGGCGGTGCACAAACACTTTATCGTGAACGTGAAAAATTGGTTCGTTCCTATGATTCAATGAAAAACGAATTGAAAACATATGAAAATAATCTGGGATTTCTTACTTCATCATCCAAAAAAGGAAATAGCTTAGTCACAGAACTAAACAGGAAAGTAGAAAAGTTGAGAGCTGATCTTGAGCTTGTATTGGAAAAAATTAAAGTGATTGATGAATCAGCAAAGCAATAAAACTGATTATCAATTCTCTAATTTTTATAATAAAAACAGCCGTCTTTTAAATGGCTATGAGAGATGAAAAATAAAAATGAGAGATGAATCAACATCTCTCATTTTTATTTTATTGCCAATCAGTTATTTAAATCAATTAGTGAGATGTGAGAGATGATTGATTCGCACTTTTTCTACATTGAAGTTGTCATATTACAGAATCATTAAGATTCATGGCAGTCCGATATAATTAAAAAAAGAATGCGGGAACAATCAATTAATTATTCCCGCACTTCTTTTTGTTGGGCTATAAGGATTCGAACCTTAAAACTCAGATCCAGAAACTGAAGTGTTACCATTACACCATAGCCCAATTCTTAAATACGGTGCAAAGATAGGAATTATTTAAAAAAGGAGAAACTCTTTACCTACTTTTTTTGTTTAATTTTTCAGTAAGAAGTAAAGGGAGTATCTAAGTTTTCTAAAAAATACAAAAAAATCTAAGAGATTTTCTCTTTTACTTTCGCTGATACAAGAAATCGGCGTATATTTGTAAATTATTGTTTTACAGATGAACTAAAAACAGATTTTTAAATCTATCTAAGAAATTAAATGAGCGAAACAAAAGAATTAGTAAAGGAAATAGTAGAAGGAATTCAAGAGAAAAAAGGATATAAAATTATTGTAGCAGATCTAAGTGGAATTGGTGACACCATCTGCAAATACTTCGTTATTTGCCAAGGCAATTCAACAAGTCATGTAAGTGCCATCACAGAGGAAATAAAGGAGTTCGTAAGAAAAAGGACAGGAGAGAAACCTACAGACACCGAAGGACTGAATAACGCTGAATGGGTTGCAATGGATTACTCTGATGTTTTAGTGCATATTTTTTTGCCTGAAACGAGAGTACATTATGATCTCGAACACCTTTGGGCAGATGCAAAGTTAACAACTATACCTGATCTTGATTAATAGAGAACATAAATGGATAATAAAAAAAAACCGAATAATAAAATGAATGTGCCTAAATTCAGTCTTAACTGGATGTATGCCATTATTGCCATGATGCTCATCGGACTCTATCTATCGAGCGAGGGAGGATCTACGACAAAACAAATAAGTTATAATGAATTTCAGCAGTATGTTCGTAACGGCTACGCCAGTAAAGTAGTAGCTTACAACGATAATACGGTGGAATTGTATGTAAAACCTGCGAACATTAAAGAGGTATTCAAACAGGATGCGACAAAAGTTGGCAAGACACCTATGGTTACCACTAGAGTCCCTTCGAATGAATCATTAAGTCGCTTCTTGGAAAAAGAACGCGACGAAGCTCGTTTTCAGGGAACCGAACAATATGAAGAGAAGAAAGACTATATCAGTGCTTTTTTGTGGCAGGTTTTACCATTTGCCCTTCTTATTGGTGTGTGGTTCTTCTTTATGCGTAAAATGGGTAGCGGAGGTGGAGGTGGTTCCAGCGTATTCAGCGTAGGTAAATCAAAAGCGCAACTCTTTGAAAAAGGAGGAACAATGAAAATTACCTTTAAAGATGTTGCCGGACTAGCGGAAGCAAAACAGGAAGTGGAAGAAATTGTAGAATTTCTTAGGCAGCCTCAGAAATATACTGATCTGGGAGGAAAAATACCAAAAGGAGCATTACTTGTTGGCCCTCCGGGAACAGGTAAAACGTTGCTGGCAAAAGCTGTAGCAGGTGAGGCTAACGTACCTTTCTTTTCTTTGTCTGGTTCGGATTTTGTCGAAATGTTCGTCGGTGTCGGTGCTTCCAGAGTGAGAGACCTTTTTAAACAAGCCAAAGAAAAATCTCCTTGCATCATCTTTATAGATGAAATCGATGCAGTGGGTCGTGCCCGTGGAAAGAACCCAAGTATGGGTGGAAATGATGAACGCGAAAACACGTTGAACCAATTGCTCACAGAGATGGATGGATTTGGAACAAATAGTGGTATCATTATTTTAGCAGCTACAAACCGTGCGGATATCCTGGACAAAGCATTACTTCGTGCCGGACGATTTGACCGTCAAATCCATGTCGATTTACCGGATTTAAACGAAAGAAAAGAAGTTTTCGGAGTACATTTACGCCCTATAAAAATAGATGATTCTGTAGATGTGGATCTTCTTGCCCGTCAAACGCCAGGTTTTTCGGGAGCTGATATTGCAAATGTCTGCAATGAAGCCGCATTAATAGCAGCACGTAATGGAAAGAAATTTGTAGATAAGCAAGATTTTCTGGATGCTGTAGATCGAATTGTGGGTGGTTTGGAAAAGAAAAGTAAGATTATGACTGTGGAAGAACGTAGAACAATTGCACTTCATGAAGCTGGACACGCAAGCCTTTCATGGCTATTGGAACATGCCAACCCATTAATTAAAGTAACAATTGTTCCTCGAGGACGGGCTTTAGGCGCTGCTTGGTATTTACCTGAAGAAAGACAGATTACTACAAAAGAAGAAATGCTCGACGAAATGTGTGCTACATTAGGTGGCCGTGCTGCAGAAGATTTATTTGTAGGAAGAATCTCCACGGGAGCTATGAATGATTTGGAACGAGTAACAAAACAAGCATATGGTATGATCGCTTATTTAGGTATGAGCGAAAAATTGCCTAACTTATGTTATTATAATAATGATGAATATTCTTTCAATAAGCCATACAGTGAAAAAACTTCAGAACTCATTGATGAAGAAGTAAAACGCTTTATTAACGGTCAATATGAACGAGCTAAAACAATTCTTTCTGAACATAAAAAGGAACACAATGCCTTGGCTAGTTTATTGATAGAAAAAGAAGTTATCTTTGCTGAAGACGTAGAACGTATCTTTGGAAAACGTCTGTGGGCTTCCCGTTCGGAAGAGATTATGGCATTTGACAAAACAATTGAGAAGGAGAAAAAAAATGCTGAAAAAGATGCTGAGTTAAAAGATGATAATGAGACAAAGACAAACACCTCTGAAAAAGAAGTAGATCTTCCTGAAACAACAACAGACGATTCTACGAAATAAGTGAGACATGATTAAAAATAATTTTATTCAGCGTACAGTCACGGGGGTTTTGTTTGTAGCATTACTTGCGTGCTGTATTATATATAGCCCTCTGACTTTTGCTATCCTGTTTGCTTTGATAGCAGCACTCGCAATACATGAATTCAGCCAACTGGCAAATCAAAATGAGAAAGTAGAAACAAACACACTAATCAACACCTTGGGAGGTGTGTATTTATTCTTTTCTTTTTTAGGTTTTTGTATGGGGCTGACAGGTTCACAGATATTCATTCCTTATCTTTTTTTAATAATTTATCTCATTATAAGTGAGCTTTATCTAAAAAAAGAAAATCCTGTAAACAACTGGGCATACTCTATGCTGAGTCAGCTTTATGTTGCTTTACCTTTTGCTCTGATAAATGTATTGGCATTCCAAACAAATAAATCCGGAGGTGTAACCTACAATCATATTCTTCCATTATCCATATTTATTTTTATCTGGCTAAATGACTCCGGAGCTTATTGTGTAGGCTCTCTATGGGGAAAGCATCGTTTATTCGAACGAATTTCTCCAAAGAAATCATGGGAAGGTTCCATCGGAGGTGGTTTATTGTCAGTGGCTGCAGGCTTTGTCTTCGGAGCTTTTTTCCCTTTTTTGTCTTCGCTTGCATGGGCAGGACTTGGGCTAACAGTTACCATCTTCGGAACATGGGGTGACTTGGTAGAATCTTTGATGAAAAGACATATGGGAATTAAAGACTCAGGGAATATTTTACCTGGTCATGGTGGCATACTAGACAGATTTGACAGTGCGCTGATTGCCATACCTGCCGCGGTTATATATTTATATGTGATTACATTATTTTAAAACTGGAATTTGACTAAACAAAAAGGAAGCGATTAAATCAGCTTCCTTTTTTGTTTAGATAATATAAAAATATTCCTTTTGTTTATTCACTAATTTATTTCTCCTTGGTTATAACTCTCTATTTCCTTTGAAGATTTGGTCCTTGTCAAGTCAGAATTATACTCAATAGGAATAATCTTTTCACCATTCACCGCTGAATTAATTCTAATTTGCAATCCTTTTAAGTCTTTGTTTGACGGCCCCCAATCACCCAATTTAAAGGAAACAATGCTTTGGGCAATATAACTCGTAACATCATTCATTTCGTTATAACGATATTCAAGGTGAATATATCCATCATTAGGATATTCTTTAGTGGTATTCTTAACAAGATTCACTCGATGTTTTGTGTTACGAGGGATATTCATATTAAATTCCACATTCAGAAAATTACCACTAACCCACATGTCGGTGATTCTTACTTTGTCATCTCCAATACTATCCTTATTAGCCTCAGTAAGGTTGATCGGTGATTTTGTAAGTACGGTGGAATAATTATTCAGCCGGACATAATGATCAAAGCCATTTTGTTTATCACTCAATAGAGAAAAATTACCGATTATACGGGTTCCGTCTTCCAAGTCATGATACGGAACAAGAGATGCTGCCGGCCAAAAAGTTACTCCGTTGTCTAAAACAAAATAAGCCGAACTTCCCACATCTTTCTTCACTGTGGCAATCGCAATCGTATAGTTATCCAGCGAGTAACCATCATCATCATCTAAATCACAAGACTGAAGTGTAGGAATAAAGGTTAACACCAACAGTAATAAATACAAATTCATTTTTTTCATAATTGCTCTCCTCTTATTTTAATATCAAATAAACTAAGGCGCAATTATTTTACTGCATCATATCTCTTTAAAAAACTTAAAAAGTTCTTCAAGGTATCAGATAAAATAATAATATTGATTATTTTGTAGTTCTTAGCAATTTTATCATTTGTTTTGCCGCTTTCTCGGATGCACCCGCCGGACCAAGAATCTGGATGATCCGATCATAACCATCAAGCATTTGCTGGCGCTTTATCTTGTTATATAGAATCACTTTCAATTCGTTACGGACATTTTCCACAGTCATGGTATCTGCCACCAACTCCTGCACTATTTCTTTCCCCGCAATAAGATTGACTAAGGAAATAAACTTCACTTTCAAAATATGCCTTCTTAGGAAAGCAATAATCTTCCCTATTGGAGTGTGATAGCAAACAACCTGCGGAACTCGAAAAAGAACTGTTTCCAATGTTGCTGTACCCGAAGTAACCAAAGCAGCGGATGCTTGTTGAAGTAGACGATAAGTTTGGTCAAATATGATTTTAACTTTCGTTCCCTGGATATATTTCTCATAGTATTCAGGAGAGATTCCGGGAGCACCGGCCAATACCAGTTGGGCATCAGTAAATGTAGAGGCCGCCTGCAACATATCAGGAAGATTATCTTTTATTTCTTGCTTTCTACTTCCAGCCAATAATGCGATAATAGGCTGAGTCGTGAGACCATTGGACAAAATAAAAGTGGTAAAATCCTCTGGATGATTCATACGAAAGGCCTCCACAGCGTCGACAGTGGGGTTACCTACATAATGAATGGGATATTGATGGCCATGGAAAAACTCCACTTCAAAAGGAAGAATAGAAAAAAGTTCATCTACATAACGCTTAATGTCTTTAATACGATACTCCTTCCACGCCCATATTTTAGGCGATATATAGTAATAAACCGGAATGCGGGTTTGTGTTTTCACAAACTTTGCAATAGAAAGATTAAACCCTGGATAATCAACCAATATTACTACATGGGGAGCATACAAAGCAATATCCTCTTTGCACCTTTTCATGTTGGCAAAAATGGTGCCCAAATGCAGCAACACTGGAACAAAGCCCATATAAGCCAGCTCTTTATAGTGCTTCACTCGAGTTCCTCCCTGAGACTCCATCAAATCTCCCCCGAAGAAACGGAATTCTGCCTCAGGATCTTCCTTCTTCAGTTCCCGCATCAGGTTAGACGCATGAAGATCTCCCGAAGCTTCCCCAACGATTAAATAATATTTCATTCCCTTATTATAGGTTCCAACCCTTTAGTTGATCCATAATTTCATAGGCTGTGACATCAATTTTTGTAGGTGTAATTGCCGCATAACCATTTTTAAGTGCCCAGTTATCAGTCGCCTCATCGTCTGGTTCATAATTCTTGAAGTCACCTGTTAGCCAAAAATAATCACTCCCATTGGGATGAGTTCTTTGCTCCCATTCATGCGTCCATCGTCCCACAGTCTGCCGGCAAATCTTCACACCTTTAATATCCTCGCACGCAGGAAAATTCACATTCAGGCAAATTCCTTCGGGTAGTCCGTCTTCAAGGACTCTTTTAGCAACTGCCCGGATAATCTCAGCTGTAGGCTCAAAATTAGCATCCAGACGATGGTCACAAAGAGAGTACCCGATAGAAGGTACACCAGAAAGGCAACCCTCAATCACCACTCCCATTGTACCAGAATAATGTACATTGACCGCCGAATTATCTCCATGGTTTATTCCACCAACAACTAAGTCTGGTTCCCGATCTAAAACAGCAAATCTAGCCAATTTTATACAATCAGCTGGAGTTCCTGTGCATTTATAAACAAACAATCCGGGCTCTTTTCTTATCAAAGTATATTTTACCGGACAATCAGAAGTTATAGCGCAAGCCATTCCTGATCGTGGCGAGTCCGGAGCCATTACAACAATTTCACCCAATGGGCGAAGATATTTAATTAATTCATTGATCCCTTTAGCCATTATCCCATCATCATTAGAGATGAGTATCAGTGGTTTCTTATTTTTCATTCGTCTATTTTTCTTTTTATTCTATTTTCTTTTGCACAAAAATACAGAAAAAACAAGGATAAACCAAGAAATGAATCTAAAAGCATCCAGAGAAGTCTCTTAATCCTTCAAGACATATTAAAATTATCTTGTACAGAAAAATGAATTCTTCTGTACAAAACAAAATAATATTCTGTACAAAACAATCTTATCTTTTGTACAGAAGGATTAAAACATTTTAAAAGATATTTTTCTAGCGTAAATGCCTCTATTAGTAGTTTACAAATCTTAATGTTATGCAAGCCGGTTTAAAAATGGGAATTTATTGGATGGAAATGTATATATTTGCAAGCTAAAAAACAAAGACCATTTTTAATATACGCGAAATAGCTGAACCAGAGTTATTAACAAAATGGGTGACTTATCAACAGATTTCGCAATGTTTTCTTTTTTTAGTAGGCGCTCTAGGTTTTTATTACTTATTTTGCCTCAATAAATTAAAAGTAATATGGGAAAAATTATCGCTTTAGCCAATCAGAAAGGTGGAGTCGGAAAAACAACGACAACCATCAATCTTGCCGCGTCACTCGCTACGTTGGAAAAGAAGGTGCTTGTTGTTGACGCCGACCCTCAAGCTAATGCTTCCTCTGGACTCGGTGTAGACCTTAAGCAAGTGGAATGCAGCATTTACGAATGTATCATCAACCATGCAGATACAAAGGATGCTATTTACACTACAGATATTGAAGGATTGGATGTTATTCCATCACATATAGATTTAGTAGGTGCAGAAATAGAAATGCTTAACCTTCCCGAACGAGAGAAAGTATTAAAAAAAATTCTGACCCCAATGAAAGAGGAGTATGATTACATTCTTATTGACTGTTCACCTTCATTGGGACTTATTACCATTAATTCACTCACCGCTGCGGATTCGGTTCTTATTCCTGTGCAATGCGAATATTTTGCGCTCGAAGGAATTAGTAAACTGCTCAATACAATTAAAATTATCAAATCTAAACTTAATCCTCAACTAGAGATTGAAGGATTTGTGCTCACTATGTTTGACTCTCGCTTACGCCTGGCCAACCAGATATACGACGAAGTGAAAAGACATTTTCAAGAATTGGTATTCAAAACCGTTATTCAGCGGAACGTGAAACTAAGCGAAGCGCCTAGTCATGGGCTCCCGGTCATCCTTTACGATGCGGAATCTACAGGTTCAAAGAACCATTTATCATTGGCACAGGAAATTATTAAACGAAACAGTAAGTAAGAGAAGAAATGGCAGTACATAAAAAGTTTACTTTAGGCAGAGGTTTGGATGCACTAATCTCAATGGATGAAGTGAAAACCGAAGGATCATCTTCTATTAATGAAATAGAATTGTCTAAGATATCCGTCAATCCGTCTCAACCGCGTAGAGAATTTGACCAAGCAGCGCTTGAAGAATTGGCGGAATCAATTAAAGAGATTGGCATTATTCAACCAATAACCCTAAGAATGATCTCAGAAAATTCTTATCAGATTATCGCTGGAGAACGACGTTACCGAGCCGCTCTTTTAGCAGGACTTACCACAATCACTGCCTATATCCGCACCGTAGATGATGAGAATGTGATGGAGATGGCTTTAATTGAAAACATCCAGCGAGAAGATCTGAATTCTCTCGAGATAGCATTAGCTTATCAACACTTAATAGAACAATATAATCTGACTCAAGAAAAACTCAGCGAACGTGTAGGCAAGAAGCGTACAACAATTGCTAATTACCTTCGACTATTAAAACTTCCTGCCCAGATACAGGTCTCTTTACAAAATAAGACAATCGACATGGGGCATGCGCGTGCTTTAATTACATTGAATGATCCTAAACTTCAGGTGAAAATTTACGAAGATATTCTTCAGCATTCTTATTCAGTACGCAAAGTAGAAGAAATTGTAAAGGCGCTGAACGAAGGAGAAACAATAAAAAGTGGCAGCAAAACGTTGGCAACAAAAGGTAACAAACTACCCGAAGAATTTAATATCTTAAAAAAACATCTTTCAGGCTTCTTTAGTGCTAAGGTACAACTTTCTTGCACAGCCAAAGGAAAGGGAAAAATTAGTATTCCGTTCAATAATGAAGAGGATTTAGAAAGAATAATGGAACTCTTTGATAGCATAAAGAATAAATAAACGAATTGACAGTAAAGATATCAACATATCGCCTGCTTTTTACCCTTTTGCTCTGCATCGTTCAAGCAAAAGGGGCAGAGCTGTATGCACAGCACACAAGTTCAAAAGCAGACAGCGTCATTAATATGCCGCAAGCAAGAAAACATCGCATAACGTCCACTCCAATTCACCAAAATTCTGCTACATTAGACAGTCTTGGAAGAAAAAATGATAAAAGTATGAATGAGGTTACATCTTCCAAAGAAGTAAACCCCTCTTTGTTAAAGACAGATTCTATACCTGCCTCCGAGCAAAAGCCCCTTTTTGTTCCTAATTCGACAAGAGCAGTATGGCTGGCAACAGTTATTCCTGGAGGAGGGCAAATTTATAACCGAAAGTACTGGAAATTACCTATTATCTACGGCGGTTTTATGACTTGTGCATATGCACTTGCCTGGAATAATCAGTATTATAAGGATTATTCCCAAGCCTATCTGGATATAATGGATAATAATCCAAAAACAGATAGTTATTTAGATTTTCTTGCTCCCAATTATGACATAACAGGGAAAGAAGATTGGCTAAAAAAAGTTCTCAAACAAAAGAAAGATTCTTATAGAAGATACCGAGATCTAAGTATCTTCGCTTTTATCGGGATCTATTTAGTATCCATTATAGATGCTTATGTGGATGCAGAATTGTCCAATTTTGACATCTCTCCTGATATAGGTTTACAAATTGAACCGACTGTAATCAATAACCATAATTTATCAAGGAATACACTCGGCGTACAATGCAGTATTAAATTCTAAAAAAGACATGAATAAATTCTTATTAATCCTTCCTATCTTACTCTTTAGTGTTTCAAAGATAAACGCACAGAGTGTCAATGTGACTGTCCATCAAAATGGAACAACTCACGAAGAAACTATCTGCTTACCTCGAAGCATGACTTTTGAGGTAGACAGTTTGCTCAGTGAATGGCATTCAAAGAATGATCTTACGCCCGACAAAGACTGCCAAATGAGGGATGAGAATCCTTTATTCTCTGATTCTGTCTATATTGAAAAGTTATCCCGCATTCCGGCAATTATGGAAATGCCCTACAATGATATTGTGCGAAAGTTTATAGATCTGTACGCAGGAAAACTCCGCAAACAAGTCTCTTATATGTTAGGAGCATCCAATTTTTATATGCCAATTATTGAAGAAGCACTCGATGCATACAATATCCCACAAGAATTAAAATATATTCCGATCATTGAATCAGCACTTAATCCCCGAGCAGTCTCACCAATGGGTGCAACAGGGCTTTGGCAATTAATGATTGGGACAGGAAAAAACTATGGATTGGAGTCTAATAGTCTCATAGACGAACGCAGAGATCCAATCAAGTCTACTTGGGCAGCGGCACGCTACCTGAGAGATTTGTACTCAATCTATCAGGACTGGAATCTTGTTATAGCAGCTTATAACTGTGGACCTGGGAACATTAATAAAGCAATCCGACGTGCAAATGGAGCAAAAGATTATTGGGCAATTTATAATTATTTACCACAAGAAACAAGAGGTTATGTTCCTGCATTTATTGCGGCAAACTATGTGATGACTTATTATTGCGATCATAATATCTGCCCGATGGAAGCTCAAATATCTCAAAATACAGATACTGTACAAGTAAATAAAAGTCTCCACTTTGAGCAAATTTCAGATATATGTGGTATTGGCGTAGATCAAATACGAAGCCTTAATCCGCAATATAAAATAGATATTGTTCCCGGGAATGCAGGACCGTGCACGCTTCGCCTTCCTCGTAACTATATCAATACTTTTATTGATAGCCAAGACACAATATACTCTTACCGCGCTGCCGAGTTATTTAGCAATCGAAAAACAGTATCTGTAAAAAACGAGGTAATAGAAAAGCCTTCTGGTCCACGTGCAGTTTACCATAAAGTACGCCGAAATCAAACTCTTTCTGTTATTGCAAAAAGATATGGTGTCAGTGTAAAAGAATTGAAAAGATGGAATGGATTGCGCAAAAATAAGATCACTGCGGGTAAAAGACTGAAAATTTATAAATAAAAAAAGAAAGATACATTAAATAAAATTGCTTGTAAGATAGGAAATTTTGTTTATTTTTGCAATGCCGACAAAAGAATGAGGAATAAACAATGGAAATATATCAGAACAAGCAAATGGCTGATGAGGAAATGATAGAAGAAGGGTTTCAGGAACTCTTGAGCGATTATCTTGCAACGAAGCATAGAAAACGAGTTGAAATAATTACCAAAGCTTTCAATTTTGCCAACCAAGCTCATAAAGGAATTAAGCGTCAGTCTGGTGAGCCATATATCATGCATCCCATTGCTGTAGCCAAAATTGTGTGTAATGAAATTGGGTTAGGCTCCACTTCTATTTGTTCTGCTTTGCTTCACGATGTAGTAGAAGATACTGACTATACAATAGAAGATATTGAAAATATATTTGGGCCAAAGATTGCACAAATTGTAGCTGGACTAACAAAAATATCCGGTGGAATCTTTGGTGATCGTGCATCTGCCCAAGCGGAGAACTTCAAGAAATTATTGCTTACGATGTCTGACGATATCAGGGTTATACTTATTAAAATCGCTGATCGCCTACATAATATGAGAACTTTAGGTTCTCTTCTTCCCAACAAACAATATAAAATTGCCGGAGAAACATTATATATCTATGCTCCTTTAGCCAATCGATTAGGTTTGAATAAAATTAAAACTGAATTGGAGAATCTAAGCTTTAAGTATGAGCATACAGAAGTTTATAATGCAATACAGGAAAAACTAAAAGCGACCGAGGCTAATCGTGATGAAGTTTTCAGAAATTTTACTGCTCCTATCCGTACACAATTAGATAAGATGGGGTTGAAATATGAAATTACTGCAAGAATTAAGTCTATTTATTCTATTTGGAATAAGATGCAAACTAAGCATGTTCCATTTGAAGAAATATATGATCTACTGGCTGTTCGTATTATTTTTGAGCCCAAAAATGAGGATGAAGAACTAAATGAATGCTTTAACATTTATGTTTCTATCTCCAAAATTTATCGACCTCATCCAGATCGCTTGCGAGATTGGGTAAGCCACCCTAAGGCGAATGGCTATCAAGCGCTCCACGTAACCTTAATGGGAAACAATGGGCAATGGATTGAAGTGCAAATTCGAAGTGAACGAATGAATGAAGTAGCCGAACAAGGATTTGCCGCTCACTGGAAATATAAAGAAGGAGGAGGAGGAGAAGATGAAGGAGAACTTGAAAAATGGCTCAAGACAATTAAAGAGATTCTCGATGATCCTCAACCAGATGCGATAGATTTTCTTGATACTATTAAATTGAATCTCTTTGCTTCAGAGATTTTTGTGTTTACTCCCAAAGGGGAGATTCGAACCATGCCACAGAATTCTACCGCACTGGACTTTGCTTTTTCCATTCATACTTTTTTGGGAAGTCATTGTATTGGAGCAAAGGTAAACCATAAGTTAGTACCACTGAGCTATAAACTGCAGAGCGGAGATCAAGTGGAAATCCTGACCTCTCGTTCACAACGAGTACAGTCTTCGTGGGAGAATTTTGCCACAACAGCAAAAGCTAAAGCTAAAATATCGGCAATTCTTAAAAAGGAACAACGTAATGCTCAGAAAGAAGGCGAAACAATCTTAACCGATTTCTTTAAAAATGAAGAAATTCGTCCGGAACCTTTTAATATTGATAAGTTATGCAAATTGCATAATGCGGTTGATAAAGACGAATTACTTACTGATATTGGGAAAAAGAAAATCTCTTTAGGAGATGCAGACAGAAATATTTTACGAGAAAAGCAAGGAACGAACTGGAAAAAATACCTGACTTTTTCTTTTGGCACAAATAAGGAATTGAAAGAAAAGCCAGAAGAAAAGTTACCAAAAGAGCCTATTTACAAAAAGAAAGTGCTAAAACTCACAGAGGATACAATAGAAAAAAATTATAAGATAGCGAGTTGTTGTAAACCAATCCCTGGTGATGATGTCCTTGGATATATAGACGAGCATGATAATATTATTATTCACAAGCGTCAATGCCCAATAGCCTCTAAACTAAAAAGTAGTTATGGCAACCGTATCGTTGCTGCTGAATGGGAGATTCATAAAGCCTTATCATTTCCAGTGATTTTATACATAAAAGGGATTGATAGCGTAGGTATTCTGAACCAAGCAACACAGATTATTTCTCAGCAATTAAATGTGAATATCCAAAAATTAATGATCGAAACAAACGATGGAATATTTGAAGGAAAAATTCAATTATATGTTCACGATGTGGATGATGTAAAAAGTATCTGTGATAATCTGCTAAAGATTAAGAATGTGAAAGAAGTGAAACGTGTAGAAAATTGATCTATAAAGAATCACTGCAAGAATTAGATCACATCTAACTCCCTTTTTATAGTAAGTAGTTCTTCTTTTATTTCCTGCAAGCGGGTAATTACATCAAATGTTTTAATGGTTTGCTCCTTATTATCTTTCAATTTCTGACGAGCACCTGGAAGAGTCATTCCCTTTTCTTTAACTAAATGATAGATTAACCGGATATTATCCAGATCTTCTTTGCGATATTGCCTTGTTCCTTTAGCATTTTTTTTCGGTTTGATTATCGGAAATTCTTTTTCCCAAAAACGTAACAAGGATTCGTTTACGTCAAACATAGCCGCTACCTCTCCGATAGAGTAATACAATTTCAAATCTTTGTTAGCATTATATGCCATAATTTTCTTTTCAATTTAATTTAATCAAATACTGTAGGCCTGCAATCTCAGGTTATAAAGATAGTAAACCTTAGGCATATTTCCTACTTTTTGTAGTTTTTAATGCCTCAATCATTAATATTTCATGTAATAATAGACACAAAAATAATAAAACAAGCTATCTTTGCAAATCATTTTTCGGAATATTAACTTGATAACTATATAATTGCTTATGTTGACAGCAAAAGAAATCAGAGAATCATTCAAAGCTTTCTTTGAATCCAAAGGGCATCAAATTGTACCTTCAGCCCCTATGGTAATTAAAGATGACCCCACATTGATGTTCACCAATGCAGGGATGAATCAGTTTAAGGACATTATTCTGGGTAATCACCCAGCCAAACACCGTCGGGTAGCCGACTCACAAAAATGCTTACGCGTGAGCGGGAAACACAATGACCTTGAAGAAGTAGGACACGACACCTATCATCACACCATGTTTGAGATGCTGGGCAACTGGTCTTTTGGAGATTACTTTAAGAAAGAAGCCATTGAATGGGCATGGGAATACTTAGTCACGGTCTTAAAATTAGATCCGAACCGTTTGTATGCTACCGTCTTTGAAGGAAGTTCTTCTGATGGATTGGAACGAGATAATGAAGCTGCTGCCATCTGGGGACAATTTTTACCTGCGGATCGTATTATTAATGGAAATCGTCACGATAACTTCTGGGAAATGGGTGATACTGGTCCTTGCGGTCCGTGTTCCGAAATACACATAGACTTACGCTCTGAAAAAGAAAGAAAGGCTGTTGACGCTCTTACACTAGTAAATAAGTCTCATCCACAAGTAATTGAGATCTGGAACTTGGTATTTATGCAATATAATCGTAAAGCAGACGGAAGCCTCGAAGCTCTGCCCGCCCGCGTAATTGATACCGGAATGGGATTCGAACGCCTTTGTATGGCTCTTCAAGGAAAAACGTCCAACTATGATACAGATGTATTTCAGCCTATTCTAAAAGAAATCGCCAAAATGGCTGGCACTCAGTATGGTCTAAATACTCAAAACGATATTGCTATGCGGGTAATTGCAGATCATATCCGTACCATTTCATTCTCTATAACTGATGGGCAACTGCCGTCGAACGCAAAAGCAGGATATGTAATCAGAAGGATTCTGCGACGTGCCGTTCGTTACGGATATACATTTCTGAACCAGAAATCCGCCTTCATGTATAAATTACTCCCTGTGTTGATAGACAATATGGGTGATGCTTATCCTGAATTAATTGCTCAAAAAGAGCTGATTGAAAAAGTGATTAAGGAAGAAGAAGAATCATTCCTTCGCACACTTGAAACGGGTATCCGCTTGTTAGATAAAGCTATTGTGGACGTAAGGGCAGAAGGAAAAGATTCTATCAGCGGAAAAGATGCGTTTGTTCTGTATGATACCTTTGGATTCCCATTAGATCTCACGGAACTAATTTTGAGAGAAAACGGACTAACTGTGGATATCAACGAATTCAACACAGAAATGAAGAAGCAAAAAGAGCGTGCCCGACATGCGGCTACTATTGAAACGGGCGATTGGATTACTTTGAAAGAGGGCTCTTCTGAGTTTGTGGGGTATGACTACACCGAATATGAAGTGAAAATTCTTCGTTATCGCCAGATTAAACAAAAGAATCAAATACTTTACCAGTTAGTTCTAGATCAAACTCCTTTCTATGCTGAAAGTGGTGGTCAAGTAGGCGATACGGGTGTGATTGTGAGTGAGTTTGAGACTATTGATATTATTGATACGAAAAAAGAAAATAATCTATCTGTTCACATTACCAAAACCCTTCCTAAACATTTAGATGCGCCGATGATGGCTTGTGTGAATACTGATAAAAGAACAGCTTCGGCAGCCAACCACTCTGCTACCCACCTACTCGACCAAGCTTTACGCGAAGTTCTTGGAGATCACGTGGAACAAAAAGGATCGCTGGTAACACCAGATTCATTACGTTTTGATTTTTCTCATTTCCAGAAGGTAACAAATGAGGAAATTCGCCAGATAGAGCACCTTGTCAATGCAAGGATTCGTCAAAACATCCCATTGAAAGAGTATAGAAATATTCCAATTGCTGAAGGAAAAGAATTAGGAGCTATTGCATTATTCGGAGAAAAATATGGAGATGAAGTACGTGTCATTGCATTTGGTTCATCTGTAGAATTTTGTGGTGGGATTCATGTGACTGCCACGGGAAACATTGGTATGATGAAAATCATTTCTGAAAGCTCGGTTGCTGCTGGGGTAAGAAGAATTGAGGCCTACACTGGAGTCAAAGTAGAAGACATGCTGGACTCTATTCAAGATACTCTTACCGAACTGAAAAGTCTCTTTAACAATGTGCCCGACTTAAGTTCGACAATCCATAAATTTATTGAAGAAAATGCCTGATTGAAGAAACAAGTAGATGATTTCATGAAAGAAAGACAAACAATCATTAAAGATAAATTGCTCAAAAGTATTCAAGAGATCAATGGTATAAAATTAATCAAGATGATTCTTCCCATGCCTACTGAAATCGTTAAAAATATTGCTTTCCAGTTGCGTGGTGAAATCACTGAGAACTTAGTGTTTGTAGCCGGAACGGAAGAAGCTGGCAAGCCAATGTTAACAGTTATGATTTCCGAAAATTTGGTGGAAGGTGGTCTAAACGCTGGTAAACTGGTGAAGGAAGCTGCTAAATTAATTCAAGGTGGTGGTGGCGGACAAGCACACTTTGCTACTGCAGGTGGAAAGGATAAAGAAGGACTTTCCAAGGCGGTAGCTAAGGTTATTGAATTGGCTGGATTATAATGTACTCAGCCTTATAAAAATCGATCTTTTGAAAATAATCAATAGATAAAAACTAATTAGAGTTGTTCACCGTGGGGTGGACAACTTTGCTTTTTCTCTTCAATTATGCCTATCATAGTTTTAAGAACTAAGTATCTGCTTTTGAGTAATTAGTCAGTTTCTATAGAAAATCTATTAGAGTGACATGAATAAGGTTTTATAAAAAGAGCAGTTAAGAGGACTAAGAGTTCTTGATTATTCCACTTGATCTTTGGGATAATTAACCAAATAAAGCGTCTCCGTGGCACGGGTAATAGCAGTGTAAAGCCATCGAAAATAGTCGGGAGTAAGCATTTCGGGAGTAATGTATCCCTGATCCAAAAACACTTTTTTCCATTGCCCACCCTGCGCCTTATGACAAGTCACGGCATATCCGTATTTCACCTGCAAAGCATTGTAATGTGGATCAGCTTTCATTTTTTTCATACGCTCTCGTTTTGTGGAAATAGTTGCATAGTCCTCTAAAACAGTATAGAATAATCGGTCATTCTCTACTTTAGGAAGTGCAGGAGCATCAGTATGAAGAGTGTCCAGAAGAACTGTTGCTTCTATTTCATAGTCGTTATAATCAGGAAGAATGAGTTGAACATCGGCAAAACGAAAACCATAAATTTCACGTGTTTTACGGACCCTACGCACCACAGCCATATCGCCATTGGCGATAAATTCAATCTCAGCGCTTTTTTCTGTCCAGAAATAATTATTCTTGGCTACCATCAGCAAATCGCCTCCGCTAAGTTCTTCTTCCCGATAGAGTATCGAGTTGCGGATACCATTATTATAAATCGTTGCCCGTTTATTGGAGCGACAAACTACAATGGTTTCTCCCATTCCTACCTTACCATAGCAACTGCTTATTTCTTCTATCAGCTCATCACCAGGCAATAAATGAATGTCGGGAAAGTTTTTCACTCTGATTTTAGGTAATGTATTGGCATTTCCCTCCGCTATCAGGTGTCGCAAAGCCGTTGCATTCCATAGTATTCCCGAATCACCTAGTTGGCGAACCACCTGCGTAAGGTCTTTTTCACAGATGGACAGTCCATATCCTTTAAGTACATCAGCTGTTAGTGCCGGGCTCTCCTCTTGCCCCACAGGAGGAAGCTGCGCTGTATCACCCATTAACAACAGTCGACAGCCTTGACCTGAATAAACATACTGAACAAGATCGTCGAGTAAACGTCCTGTTCCAAAAGCTGAGCCCGAAAGTCCATCGTTGGAGATCATGGAAGCCTCATCTACAATAAAAAGTGTATGCGTATGTAGGTTATCATTCAGCGAGAAATTAGAAAACTCATTACTAAAAGATTGTTGGCGGTAAATCTTCTTATGAATAGTAAAAGCAGGATGACCGGAATATCCCGAAAGGACCTTAGCTGCTCGTCCAGTGGGAGCTAAAAGAATGGCCTTCTGATCGAGCTTAGTCATCGTTTTTACCACCGCTGCCACGAGCGAAGTTTTTCCCGTCCCAGCATATCCACGAAGAATAAACGCCAAACTGTCGACTGGAGAAAGTAGAAAGTCTACTAATGCCAATACCACATCGGACTGCTCGGAAGTAGGTTCGTAAGGGAAATTTTCCTTTATTTGTCCAACCAAATAGCTATTGATCATTTTTTGTTTTATATTTGCGGTACGAATATAAACTAAAAAAAAGAGATTTTCTGTGCGTCTAGCCAATAATCTTTTTTTAAATAACAAAATATGACTGAAGAGTTTAGTACACCGTCGATTGATTTTACCAAAACCGAACAATATTCCTTGTCTGTTCGCCTCAGTACAGAAGAGTTTTCTTTTTCTATTTATAATCCTACGCAGGAAAAGGCATACACTTTTATCACTAAGGAGACCAATGAGAATTTATCCATGGCAGTCAATATAAAAGAGGTGATTAAAGAAAATGATTTCTTGAAGCACTCTTTCAAAAGATTCAATGTAATGCAAGTTACTAAGCGATTTACACTGATCCCTTTTGATCTTTTTGAAGATGAAATGGCAGAATCGGTTTTTTATCACAATCACTCCCGACAGGATAACGAGATTGTGCTCTATAACATCCTTAAAAAAGCTAATGCTGTGGTGGTGTTTGCCATGGATAAAAGTGTACATTCGCAACTAACCGACCAATTCCACGGAGCACACTTCTATTCTCAGGCAAGCGCTCTATCTGAATATTTCTCGGGACGAAGCAGACTAGGCAATAGTCTTAAGATGTATGCCTACCTGCGCAAGAACTCAATGGATGTATTCTGTTACGACCGTGGACGGCTATTGTTGGCTAATGATTTTAAATGCAGTGAGACAGCAGATATCATCTACTATTTACTTTTTGTCTGGAAACAGCTGGATTTTAATCAGGAAAGAGATGAGCTTCATCTAACGGGAACTTTTCAAAATAAAGATGCCTTGACAACAGGATTAAAGAAATTTGTGAGACAATTCTTTATTATCAATCCTATATCAGAGTTCTCATTAACCGGGCTATCAAAGGCAGAAGAGATTCCTTTCGACCTACAAGCACTATCATTATGCGAATTATAAGCGGAATATACAAAAGTAGAAGATTTGACGTACCTAAAACATTTAAGGCGCGCCCAACCACCGATTTTGCTAAAGAGAATATTTTTAATGTACTCTCCAATCGGCTGGATTTTGAGGACGGTGTATCCGCACTTGATTTGTTCGCCGGAACAGGAAGCATCAGCATTGAGCTCCTTTCCCGCGGATGCGATAAAGTGATATCCATAGAAAAAGAAGGTGCTCACTTTGCCTTCATCCGCAAAGTAATAGAGTTGCTAAAGACAGATAAATGCTTTCCTATTCGCGGTGATGTCTTCAAATTTATTGGCTCTACTAATGAGAAATTCGACTTTATTTTTGCCGATCCTCCCTATGCTTTGGCCAATCTGGCGGATATTCCGAGAATTATATTCGAGAAAGATTTATTGAAAGAAGGAGGAATCTTTGTGTTGGAACATGGAAAAGAAAATCACTTTGAAGAAGATCCTCACTTTTTAGAGCGAAGAGTATACGGGAGTGTAAACTTTTCTCTCTTTTCTAAAGTAACGGACTAAGGACCCTAACAACGGATTCTTTTACTTTCTGAGAACGCGGTCGCTTTTCCCAGTTCTTGAGATAAACGGGAACGCAATCACGCTGATCCTGAAGAAAAATCTCTTTCATACGTAAAGCCGTCGACTCATCATATGCAAATGCATTTACTTCAAAATTATGTTCAAAGCTACGAAAGTCAATATTGGTAGAACCCACCGTAGAAAGTGCATCATCCGAAACCATCAATTTAGAATGCAGAAAACCCTTTTGATAAAAAAAGACTTTAACACCAGCCTTTAGTACATCTTTAAGATAAGAACAAGAAGCCAGGTGAGTAACCACTGTATCCATACGCTTTGGAAGCATGAGCCGTACATCGACACCTGCCAGTGCAGCAATCTGCAATGCAACCAAAATAGGTTCTGTAGGCAGAAAGTAAGGTGTTTGAATAAAAAAATATTTTTTGGAACTACTAATAGCCAAACATAATCCTTGCATTATTTCTTTCCATTCTGCAGTCGGTTCGCTTGTTACAATTTGCACAAGCGAACACCCAGTAGATTCCAAACGAGGAAAAAATTTAGATGAAGTAAGTAGGGTTTGATCCACAAAATACCAATCCAAAAGGAATGTAGTCTGAAGTCCATGTACAGCTTTTCCTTTAATCATTAAATGGGTGTCTCTCCAAACTCCCCAATCAAATCCTCGCACATACCTCACAGCAATATTCATTCCTCCCACGAATCCCACCTTGCCATCTATCACAACAATCTTACGATGATTACGATAATTTACCTTGCTCGTAAAGAGAGGGAACCGAACTTTAAGGAAACTACGGACTTCAATACCAGCTTCTATCATTTCTTCAAAGAAACGATTAGGAACGTGCCAGCATCCCACATCATCATATATTACTCTGATTTCTACTCCTTCATGGGCTTTATCTATCAATAAGTCACGAATCAGTCGGCCAATAGGGTCATTCTCAAAAATATAGTATTCTAAGTGAATGTGATGCTTTGCACGCATCAATTCTCTTATAAGAGCCTGCATTTTTTTATAACCATTGGTATAGATTTCTATTTCATTACCTTCAAAAGGAAGTGCCTGATTGGTATTCCGGAAAAGCTGAGCAACCTGATATTGATCGGCAGGCAATTCATAAGATTCCTGAGCGACAAATTCAGCCATAGGCTTTTTCATCAAGCGATTATAGCTCTTCTTGCTGATTATTCTTTCACGATGGGTGCTTCGCCCAAAGAAGAAATAAAAAATCAAACCCACAAACGGAAGGAACGTAAGGATGAGTACCCATGCCATCGTCTTTACAGGGTTGCGATTATCGAGGATGACAATAATAACCATCCCGATAATTACACCAAAATAAAGGATATTATAGATTACGGAAAATAGATTATTAAATATCTCGCTCCAATCCATACTAGTCTATTGCTTACAAATTTCAATGAATAGCAAAAATACATAAAAAAATAGAATATTATAGCATATCCAAAGAAAAATAATAAGATATTACATCATCATTCTTCCCCCACGAGGTCTATCCATCCCTCCGCCCGGGAATCCGCCTTCAGGTCTTTGACCACGAGGGCCACGAGGTGCTTTTCCACCTAGTGTGTTCAAGCGATAAACAAAATGAACCATAAAGTAACTACCTAAAGTATTATATTCTGTATCCTGCATCATAGTCTCTGTGATCGTACGATTCAAATTGCTTTGTTGATGAAGAATATCATATATCTTAAAACGTATCGTTGCTTGTTTCTTACTTAAAAAGTTTTTGGATAATTGTGCATTCCAAATCATTGTATTGTT
>JAATGU010000116.1 GCA_015654535.1 Bacteroidales bacterium | reverse complement strand
GATATATTAAACCGGATGGCTTATATCAGTCCCAATGCATCTGATGAAGTTTATCAGATATTACTTCCGAATTTCTGGACAAAAGAATAAGCTGAATATAAGCTTAGATAGATTTTTATAGGGTATCGCGGAGACGCTTACGTTTCTATTAGAAAAACAGAAAAATGCAACCTCATCTCTCACTCGTCACAATTAAAATATAAAGTATTGATTTACAGATATTTTTTTATAATAATGCATATTTATCCGTCACTGATCTGTCACTTATTCATCACTTTTTGGGGGCCATTCATCACCTAATTTTATATTATTTAAGGTCAATACTACGCAAAAATGAAATTTATGAACAGGCGATGGGCAAAAATTTCAGGGAGTATAAGATCTACTTAATTTACTAAAAACGCAAAATAATATTTGAGCACTAAAAATAGTTTCTACTTCCTTCTGTTTCAATCTGATTTTATATATTAGTTTATTATTGTACAAAACAATCTATTCTTTTGTACAGAGTAAATATATATTTTGTACAGATGAATGTATTCTCTTGTACAAGATTAAAGTCTTTTATTCTATTATGAAGAATCATTTTCTTTTTTAATCTCTCTTTGGTTCTTTGGGTAGATACTTTTTTGAGAACCGTTTTAATAAAACTTTGAAAGTATTAATAGTATACGAATTAACTGGATTTAGAATAGGAGAATTAAAAAAAAAGATACAAGTGAATCGATATTATTCTCTCTATAAATGTTAAATTAGTGATAGATGAACTCTAAAAGGGTACTTTTAGTGAGAGATCAGTGAGAGTAAAATTAGCTCATAATTGGGCCTTCTATTTAAAAATCAATGCTTTATATTTTAATTGTGACGAGTGAGAGATGAGATTGCGTTTTTTATTTTTATAGAGTCTTTTCTATTTAAAAAAACGGGATATTATATTGATAAGTTTAGACAAATGGCTTATAAAAAAGTATAATTCAGTCTATATAAAATTATGCGAGAATACTTCTACTTTTTCGAATAAAATAAAAAGGAATTTAAGCAATTACAATAATCTGATTTACAGTTTATTATGAGATGCTTTTTTTACAACTAGTTATTAGTTTAACATGAGATACTGTTTTGACATCCAAATAAGAACAGTATTTCACGTTAAATTAAGAATTAAAATGTAGAAACCTTTTAATCCGATTCTTCCACAATCTCACGTTTGATTAATCTGCGGATTGCCCTATATGTTGGATGTATAGCATACTTTGGACGTATATTACTCTCCTTGATCATAAAAGCCAATAAACAGGCAATACCCAAAAGAGCGAGCCAACCATATAACTCTTTCATCGACACCATAAGAGACTGTTGTTGCAAAGCTCCATATAGTTCGCCAAACGAAAGCTTACTCGCAAGAGGATTAACATTATCTAGATTTGCTCCAAGAAGCATCGAATTCCTCTTCATAACTACCTTTAGGGCTTGCCCCAATATAGCAGTACCTAAAGCTCCTCCAAATCCTGCACTCACAAAAGCCTGAGCAGATAGAGCTTGAAAGAAGTTTTGGAAAGGGACACGTATTAATGCTGTTATAAAACAGATAGCTATTATCACATAGCCAAATCCACGCAAAAATATAGGCAGTATTAATGACTCTTTCGGCAAATTGTAGTCAATTATAAAATAAAACAGAACCAAGTATATAACAATTGCTGAAAGAGCGATAACGGTCATTGTTTTATATTGCCATTTTCTGAGTGCAAATGTTTGATAAGCAAAGAAACTTCCTGCCACAATTCCCGCAAGTACAACCCAGTTGAGCGAAATAACATTTAAAGAATCATATCCAAGTATCGCCTCCATATAGATCTGCTCAAAAAGATGAGATGGAGCAAGTAGTATATCTATGATAATGTATAATAAGAAAGTCAAATATACTATTTTGAATCGCCATGTTTTCAAGGCAATAAATGGATGGCGGATAAATGAGGCACGCCATATATTTAATGCAAGCATAACAAGACTTGCTATAGTTGCAATACGAATATATACCGATTCATACCAATCGTAATATTCGCCATATAGGCAAACAAAAACAACAGATAATACGGTTAATCCCCAGAGTAAAGCACCGAGCCAGTCGATGCCGAAAAGAGGGAGTTTAGGCAACGTACGGCAAGTACGGAACAATATTAACGTTGCAAGCATCATACCACCCAATAATCCGATAATAAGCAAATGTGTATATTCCCATACGGAAAAAAATGTTATATATATAGTTGTTAGTCCCGATAGCTGTATGCAACCTTGTACTACCAAATAGATATAACAAAAGAAAATTGATAAATCCCTATTAGGGGTAAGCCATAACTGAATTGTTGAATTACACTCAAATGTACCCCACATTCGGAAAAAACCTGCAATGAAACAAGTCATTACCAAAACAGGAATGCTGCGGGTGTGCATACATATCAAGTTGCAGATAATAATGGCGGTGCAGCAAGTTAATAATGATACTTTCGATGTGAATCGAAATTTTAGACGAAACATTATTGTAAATGTCAGAGCCATGCCAACCATTGAAGCATAGCCTGCCATCATTATATCCTCTTGCATTAGAGCTAAAGAGCCTACCATCTCGCTGACAGCAGCCAAATAGATACCACTTGACAATTGAAAGATGACCACAAAAACAATAATTATCCACGGTTTTAATTTTTCCGGTACAAAGTCGCGGATTGCAGGTATAGAAAAAATAGCTGTTTCGTGCATAATATTAATAGTTTACCGTACATTCCGCATTCATCCCCGAACGAAGCCGTTCCATATCTCCTTTTTTGTTCTCTTTGGAAAACTCTATACGTACAGGAATGCGCTGTTCTACTTTAACAAAGTTCCCCGCAGAATTGTCTTGAGAAATAAGAGAAAAACTTGCTCCAGTAGCGCGTGAAATTGATCTGACAAAACCTTTGAATACCACATTCGGAACTGCATCAATCTCAATGTCAACCATTTGATTTTCATGTATATTAGCACTTTGTGTCTCTTTGTAATTTGCTACAATCCACTTGTCGTTTGCATCTACAACATCAACGATGGTTTGTCCGGGTTGAATAAGTTGTCCTTCCTGTATATTTTTGCGTCCCGTTGTCCCATCGCATGGTGCTACTATAACAGTATAAGACAGATTTAATTTAGCCAATTCCAAAGCGGCTTCCGCAAGTTGGATTACTGACATAGTTTGATCTAAACGCTGTGCCTGTTCCTTTTTAACAAGATTAGTAGATTGCTTTTGGCGAACAAGTAATTCATAACGTGCTTTTGATGCATCATAGTTGGTTTTTATGCCATCATATTGTTGCTTTGTTACAGCTTCTTGCTCACAAAGATTTTTATAACGATTATACTCTCTTCCAGCATTCTCCAAACGAATTTTCGCTTCTTCAATGCCTGCATCCGACACGGATATATTGTTTTGAGTCGTGTGAATAGTAGCAGCTATAACCGATTTACCAGATAAAGCATTTTGATAATCAGCTTCAGCCTGAGCCAAATGGAATCTAAATTCCGTATCTTCAATTAAAGCCAAAGTATCGCCTTTATGAATAGTTTGATATTCATCGAAATATATTTTCGATACAAAACCTTGTACACGTGAATTTATCGGCACAATCAATTGCTTGATTTGCGCATTATCGGTATATTCCACATCGCCCAAATGAACAAATCGTGAACATATCCAAGTCAATCCTAGAACAATCAATATCCCGACAATAATATTAAAAATCGATTTTTTAGTTTTATGTTTCATTGTTTTATAATGTTTTCGTTATTACAAATTTCCAGTTGCTTTCTTTAGATTATAGTAATTAAAAAGGATGTTTATACGAGCATTCGCAACCTGCAGTTCCGCATTTAGTTTTGAGTTGCTGGCATCGAGCATATCTGTAATCAATGCTAAACCGTTTAAATAACGATTACTGATTACAGCATAATTTTGTGTTGCCAATTCAAGACTTTTAATTTGTGTCTCATGAATTGTAAATGACTCGATAAAACGCACATAAGCTGCTTTGACTTCCGTCTGGACATTATCTTGAAGTAGTTGCCGACTGTCAATGGCCTTTTGAGTTGACAACTTTGCAAGTTTTGCTTTTTTTCCCGTCTTATAGGTCGAGGCGATATTAAACTTTAAACCTACGCCTACATACCAATAATTAAAGTTCTTATTTATCGGAGGAACCTCTATTATGATTGGTCCATCCAAACGGTCACCTGCAAATAGAGCAATTGATGGTAAACGTTCGGCTTTTATTATTTTCTCATTATGCTTTGATTGCTCTATTCCTAATTTAGATTGCTTCAATATAGGAGATACTTCTATTGCTGTTTCTTGCCAATCCGTTTCAAGGGAAACGAACGGCAGTTTATCTAATATACAGGTATCTATTTCAACAATTGTTTCTTGAGGTAGATCTAAAACAGTTACTAATTGATTGTTTATTATAACTTTACTATTTTCAATTTGGGTTAATGCCAATTCAAGCGATTTCAATTGCAATTCATATCGGGTTATATCATTTTTTAAGGCAAGGCCTTCACTTTGTTTCGCCTTTATTTCAGATAATAATCTTTTTGTCTGCCCTATATTTTGAAGATAAACCTCTTTCTGATTGCCCAATTTATAAAGTTCCAGATAGCTCCCAACAAGTAAAAAACGAATATCCTGCCTATTTTTTTCTTTATCCAATTGAGCGAATTGCCCACCGAGTTTTGCCATTGCAATACTATGGGAAATCGCTCCACCAGCGTAAATGACTTGCGATGCTTCTATTGCGAAATTGTTACCAAAGTGTGGCATAGTTGCATTGAAGCCATTGGAAAAATTTCGATCCGCCATCCAACCATCTCCTAAATAACTTGCAGACAGAGAAACATCAATAGACGGAAGCATTGCATTTTTTGCAACCCCAACAGCTTGCTGCGCTTCCTTTTCAGCAATATCAAAAACGCGAAGGCTTTTACTGTTTACTTCAGCTAATTCAAACATGTTTTCAATGCTCAATTTGTGCCATTGAAGATTTTGTGCCGTTAGCATTTCTGAACTATTAAGTATCAGAAATGCCAAAAGAACTCCTTTAAATCCTTTCATATAATATTTATTTTCAGTTTATTATGTTCTCTCAAAGAACGGGTGCAAAGTTCGCTAAAATTGCTGATGGTGGAAAGTTACAAAATACATGAAACTGGTTTTATTTGGACATACACCAATATTTGATTATCTTTGTAACATGTATTAAAATTGAAAATGAGAAAAACTATTCGTATTAAAAATATTGCAGATTTATTTCTTATTCCAATACAAACAACTTGTATAAGAGATAAAATAAACTGCATTAATTTCAATTATGACAGAATTACATCGCAACTATCAGAACCTATATTTCTAAATGCGTCCATAGCAATATTGGTTTTATCTGGAACAGGGGCTATATGCGTCAATTACAAATCTCACAAAATAAAAAACAACACGATTATATTGTTATCTGTATCACATTTATTTAACTTTAGTGAGTGCAGTGAAAACTTTCAATGTTTATGTCTATTTGTAAGCAAAGATTTTATGGATGAGATGGACTCTACAGATATGATTTACAAAAGAATAAAATATGGCGTAAAGCTGTTCAATACACCAACAGTTCAATTAAACTCCTCCGAAACAACATTATTACGCAATAAAATATCAGCAGTTGATGGAGCGATAGAAAATCTTGAACATCTTTATTATAAAGAGATGATACTAAACTCCCTTTTTGCATTTTACCTCGATTTAAGTAATATTATAGATCGGCAAGCAGATTTTCAAAATGATAGCCATTTGACCCGTTACGAAAGTATTATTAAGTCTTTTATCGAGTTGCTTATAAATAACTACAGGAATGAACATAGTGTGGAATTTTATGCTTCGCAACTAAATGTATCGTCACACTATCTAACTTTAATAGTCAAACGCATTACTGGGCAAAGTGTCTGTGATTTCATTTTCGAAATGTTGCATAGTGAGGCCTGCACTTTATTGACACATTCAAAGTTATCCATACAAGAAATAGCCACTTTACTAAATTTTTCAGATCAGTCTTCTTTTGGAAAATTCTTTAAACGTAAAGCCGGAATATCTCCGGTTGATTATCGTAAAAAAAGAGCTTGAGTTTTCAGTTTCTATGTTTGTAATTAAATAAAAAAATGCAGAGGATAAAAAGATAAATATCATTATATTTAATAAATGACATATAGCTTAGAACAGTTACATACTTACAAATCTCCTTTGAGAATATTACATTACATATATTTCACTCAAAATGTCTACTGCGGTTTCTACGGTTGTGATATTCTTTATAATCATGCTTCTTCGATTATTCTTATCACGAAGCTGGCAATTACGGGAATACTTTTGCAAATAACGGATAACCTTGTCAAATGCTTCCGATTGATAGTAAGGTGACTCGGAATTGCTGACGAAGAAAAGAGTCATTTTCCCAGCTTTCAAAAAGACTTTTTCCACTCCTAACTTTTTGGCAAAGCGACGTAACCGCACAATTCGCATCAGTTCAAGCCCTTCTTGAGGAATCTTACCAAAGCGATCTTCCAAACGATGCTGAAAGGCAAGAACATCCTCATCCGTTTCCATGCTATCCAACTCCCGATAAAGCAACATTCTTTCACTACTACTGGGAATATATTCGTTTGGAAACAGTAATTCCAAATCACTTTCCAGTTGGCATTCTTCCACAAAATTTTGTCCACTAATTTTTTCTTCTCCCGCAGCAAGCTCTTCCGCATAAAGGTCGGCGAACTCATCCGTTTTCAATTCCTGTACAGCTTCGTTAAGAATCTTTTGATACGTTTCATATCCTAAATCGGCAATAAATCCACTTTGCTCTGCTCCAAGCATGTTTCCCGCTCCACGAATATCAAGATCCTGCATTGCAATGTGAATGCCACTTCCCAAATCACTAAAGTTCTCAATTGCCTGTAAGCGACGTTTGGCCTCCGTGGTAAGGCTACTGAGCGGAGGAGCTAATAAATAACAGAATGCTTTTTTATTTCCTCGCCCCACCCGGCCACGTAACTGGTGGAGATCACTCAAACCAAAGTTCTGAGCGTTATTAATGATAATAGTATTCACGTTGGGAATATCTATTCCACTCTCTATAATAGAAGTAGCTATTAGAACATCATAATCATAATTAATAAAATCAAGAATTATTTTCTCTAGTTTCTCCGGCTCCATCTGTCCATATCCCACACAAATACGAGCATCTGGCACCAAGCGATGAATCATACCTTCTAATTCATAAATATTCTGAATACGGTTATTCACTAAAAATACCTGACCATTGCGACTCATTTCAAAATTAATTGCTTCTCTGATAATGTCCTCATTGAAAGTGTGTACTTCCGTTTGTATCGGGTAACGGTTGGGAGGAGGCGTGCTTATCACCGAAAGATCACGTGCACCCATCAAAGAAAACTGCAAAGTACGCGGAATAGGGGTAGCCGTCATAGTAAGCGTATCCACATTTACCTTCATCTGTTTAAGTTTCTCTTTCACAGACACGCCAAATTTCTGTTCTTCATCCACAATAAGCAAACCAAGATCCTTGAACTTTACCTCTTTCCCGATAATCTTGTGAGTACCTATCAATACACCAATCTTGCCCTCTTTCAAATCTTTCAAAAGAGCTTTTATATCCGTCGGTTTGCGGGCACGACTCAGATAATCCACTCTACAAGGAAAATCCTTTAATCTATCACAGAATGTTTTATAATGTTGCAATGCCAAAACGGTGGTAGGTACCAACACTGCCACTTGTTTATTGTCTGTTACTGCCTTAAATGCGGCACGAATGGCAATTTCAGTTTTTCCAAATCCAACATCTCCACAAACCAAACGATCCATCGGCATCTCACGCTCCATGTCATGCTTCACATCTTGCGTAGTTTTCAGCTGATCGGGAGTATCTTCATAAATAAACGACGCTTCAAGTTCGTGTTGCAAGAAAGAATCAGGACTGAAACTAAAGCCTTTCTCATCTTTCCGTTGTGAATAAAGTTTAATCAAATCACGGGCAATATCTTTTATCTTTGTTTTAGTACGTTCCTTTATCTTTTCCCAAGCACCTGTTCCCAATTTATTCAACCGGGGAGGTTCCCCTTCCTTACCTTTATATTTAGAAACCTTGTGCAACGAATGAATACTGACGAACACCACATCCTCATTTTGATAGACTAGTTTGATGACTTCTTGCGTTGTATTTCCATTAGGAATACGAACTAATCCAGCAAAACGTCCCACCCCATGATCGGTATGTACCACGTAATCACCTATCTGATATTGATTCAATTCCTTTAAAGTGAGAGCTACCTTTCCACTTCTAGCCTTATCACTTTTCAGATTGTATTTATGATAACGGTCGAATATTTGATGATCGGTAAAAAAACAAATGCGAAGCGTGTGATCCACAAACCCTTCGTGCAAAGTTTTATCTACCGGAGTAAAAGGGATCTGATCTTTTCGGTCTTCAAAAATGGCCCGGATACGGTCTGTCTGCTTTGTGCTGTCGGACAAAATATAAATCTGATAATTCTTTTCCAGATAATCTTTTAACGAGCTGCTCACCAAATCAAAGTTCTTATGAAAAATAGGCTGAACGGAACAGTTAAAGTCAATGGTAGCTTGGGGAGTTCCGGTAGATTTATTGCCAAACTCCACTCTACGAAAATCCAATGCACGAGCAGTAAATTCCGAACCATCAATCAACATCTGTTCCAGATTTCCAGCTTCCTGTTCATATTCTTCTTGGGCAATCACTGCTTGTGGAGAAAGGGCTTCCTCATAAACAGCCTGAATTCGTTCACGTAACCATAAGAAATCGTTAGTCCCAATAATTGTTTCTTCTGGAATGAAGTCCAAAAACGAAACTTCCTCTCCTATCCCTTTGGTCAGTTCCGGCACAATGGATATGCTGTTCTTTCTTTCTCTGGAAAGTTGACTTTCCACTTCAAAATTTCGGATACTTTCTACCTCATTTCCAAAAAAGTCAATACGATAAGGATACTCGGAAGAAAAAGAAAACACATCAATAATGCTTCCGCGCACTGCATACTGTCCTGGTTCATAGACATAATCTACTCTCTCAAAACCATATCCGGATAATACTTCCGTAATAAAACTTGTGTCTACTTGCTCACCCACCTGTAATTTCAACGTCTTATCAATGAGTTCGGAACGTGAAACAACTTTCTCCGCTAATGCGTCCGGATAAGTAACTACACACAAAGGTTCGTCCGTTTTCTGCAACCGGCTTAATACCTCTGTACGGAGAATCTCGTTCGCAGCATCTTTCTGTCCGTACTTTATTGCCCGTCGATAAGACGAAGGGAAGAACAAAACATTCTCCACCCCATTAATCTGAGTCAGATCATGATAAAAATATCCCGCTTGCTCCAAATCTCCTAGAACAAAAATAAAGGATTTTTTACTACTTTTAATGAGAATGGAAAAAAGAAGAGCCGAGGAAGACGCACAAAGTCCTCTCAGAAAAATCGTTCTTATCGAGGATTCTTCGAGCAGCTTTAACGAAGCTCCCGTCCCGGGGTGCTTGGCATATATGCTTTGCAATTCAGTTATATTCATAAATAGTCTTTTTTTTCACCGCAGACTATAAGTAATTTTAAAAAGTACAGCTCAAAGAGCTATGTAAACTGGGGTGAAAATAAATTAATCTTCGCTGCAAAATTACGAAAAATAGTTGGTTCTCTTTTGCAGGTACAATAAAATAACTACTTTTGTCTAACTAAATACACACAAATTTATGCAAACCTCCGATAGTATCGTCATTATTCCTACCTACAATGAAAAGGAAAACATAGAAAAGATTATCCGTGCCGTATTCGGATTAAATAAGATCTTTCATCTTTTAATCATTGAAGATGGGTCGCCAGACGGAACTGCAGCTATCGTGAAACGCTTACAAACAGAATTTCCTGAACGTTTATTTATGATTGAACGAAAAGGTAAACTGGGACTGGGGACTGCATATATTGCTGGCTTTCACTGGGCAATTGAAAGAAAATACAATTTTGTGTTTGAAATGGATGCTGATTTCTCTCATAATCCCGACGATCTTCCCCGGCTTTATAAGGCCTGTGCTGAAGATGGGGGTGATATGTCTATCGGTTCCCGTTATGTAAGCGGAGTAAATGTAGTGAATTGGCCTATGGGGCGTGTGTTAATGTCTTACTTCGCATCAAAATATGTCCGTTTTATCACTGGAATTCCCATTGCGGACACTACCGCCGGATTTAAATGTTACCGTCGTGAAGTTTTGGAAACCATCGAATTGGATCGTATCCGCTTTAAAGGATATGCCTTTCAGATTGAGATGAAATTCACAGCTTACAAATGTGGCTTTAATATTATTGAAGTGCCAGTGATCTTTATAAACCGCGAACTGGGAACATCAAAAATGAACGGAGGAATCTTCGGCGAAGCAGTTGCGGGAGTAATTAAACTAAAATTAAGTAGTTTTTTCCGGAAATATCCACAAAAAAAATGAAACGCATTCTTATTAAAGAAGCTACTATTATCAATGAAGGACGGAGTTTTATCGGCTCAGTGATTATAGAAGATGAAAAAATTTCTCGAATTATTGAGGGAATAACAGTTCCTAACGAAATTTACACAGAAGTGATTGATAGCAAAGGAAAATACCTGATCCCCGGAGCTATTGATGATCACGTGCATTTCCGTGAACCAGGGCTGACACAAAAGGCTGACATTTTCAGCGAAAGCCGTGCGGCAGCGGCAGGAGGCGTAACCTCTTTCATGGATATGCCGAATACTTCTCCACAAACCACGACCATTGAAACGCTGAATGATAAATTTCAATTGGGAGCAGAAAAGAGCTTAGTCAACTATTCTTTTTATTTCGGAGCAACAAACACCAATACTGATCAACTTGCTAAGTTAGATCCTCACCGTGTTTGTGGAGTAAAGCTTTTTATGGGTTCAAGTACCGGAAATATGTTGGTAGACCGCAAAGAAAGTCTTCAAAAAGTATTTGGAGGAACAGACTTACTGATTGCGGCACACTGTGAGGATGCCGCTATTATTGCCCGAAACACCCGTTTGGCAAAAGAAAAATACGGAGACGATCCCGACATCATTTATCATTCTAAGATCAGAAGTGAAGAAGCTTGCTATGCTTCTTCCTCATTGGCTATAGAATTGGCAAATAAAGCCAATGCAAGGTTGCACATTCTTCATATATCCACCGCCCGCGAAATGAAATTATTCAGCAAAGCTCCTTTGAAGGAAAAGAAAATCACGGCGGAAGCTTGCTTAGCGCATCTTTTATTCAACGAAAATATGTACGAGACACTTGGAACACGCATTAAATGTAACCCTTCCATTAAAACGCTTATCGATTCCACTATTTTGCGAGCCGGAATATCAGATAACCGTATTGATGTGGTGGGAACCGATCATGCTCCTCACTTGTTAAGTGAAAAAGAAGGTGGTGCATTGCGGGCGGCTTCAGGCATGCCTTTTATCCAATTTTCTGTGGTATCGATGTTTGAACTAGCTCAGGAGAACAATTTCACAAAAGAAAATGTTGTTCAAAAGATGTGTCATGCACCGGCCGAACTTTTTCAAATTAATAACAGAGGCTTTATCCGCGAAGGGTATCAGGCCGACCTTGTATTAGTGGATCCCAACTATCAGTGGCTGGTTACTGATGAAAGTGTTCTAAGCAAATGTGGCTGGACTCCTATCAATGGATGTGAGATTAACCACAAAGTGATACGCACTTTTGTAAATGGACATACTGTATACAAGGACGGACAACTGGATGATTCTTATCGCGGACAAGAACTAAAATTCAGATAAATAGCAATGATAGTAACTTATAAAATTCACGAACTGACCGAATATATTGACTGGCTTTATTTTTTCCATGCATGGAGACTTGGAGCACATTTCGGACAAATTTCAGAAATCCACGAATGTGATGCCTGCCGTGCTCAATGGCTGGCAAACTTTCCTGAGGAAGAGCGATCCAAAGCGGCAGAGGCTATGCAACTTTACAAGGACGCAAACCAAATGCTTGATGAGTTGGACAAAAGTCATGAAATAAAGGGGATTTATGAGTTACTTGATGCCAACTCAGACGGAGATAATATTGTGGTGGGCAAAGTCGTGATTCCATTGCTTCGCCAGCAAGTTCGTAAAAAAGACAATGAACCTTATCTCTGTCTAAGTGACTTTATTCGTCCACTTTCCTCGGGACAAAAAGATATGATTGGCGTATTTGCATCCAGTGTTGATCCGAATATAGAAAAAACATATAAAGACGATCCATATAAACACATCTTAGCTCAAACTCTTTCCGACCGTCTGGCGGAAGCCGCCGTGGAAAAGATGCACGAATATGTTCGTAAGGTAGCTTGGGGATATGCAAAAGATGAAAATCTAACCATAAAGGAGATGCACAATGTAAAGTATCAGGGAATCCGACCTGCAGTGGGCTATCCATCTATCCCCGATCAAACCATTAATTTCTTGTTAGATGAACTGATTGATATGAGTAGGATTGGTATCCGACTGACCGAAAACGGAGCCATGTATCCGCATGCTTCAGTGAGCGGAATAATGATTTCCCATCCAGCTTCCACTTATTTTTCTATTGGGAAGATCGGTGAAGATCAATTCAATGATTATACACGCAGAAGAGGTCTGGATGCTAATGTGATCAGAAAGTTCTTGGCAGCAAATCTCTAGATGATCATTAAAGATGCTGGCGCTATATTTTAGATTATATGTAACTAGCATTAAAGCAATTTGAACAGGAGTCTTTATATTAAAACCTACATCTTTTATAACTATAGTGTAGATTTAATTCATAAAAAGACTACACCTATTTTAATTATGCCCTACTATTTTACAGGAAAGTCTCCTGATAAAAAGAACTAGGTTTCCAATAGATTTGTGATTTTTCTCTATTTCCTACGACTAACTAAGTGACAAGCAAATGGACGAGATAAGAATGAATAAGGACTTAGAGCAGGAATTTGTGACTTGCATTAAGGAATATGAGCGGGTCATTTATAAAGTCTGCTACTTATACACCACTAAATCAGCATCACTCAACGATCTTTATCAAGAAGCGGTAGTGAATATCTGGAGAGCTTTTCCAAAGTTCCGACGCGAATGTAAAGTATCCACCTGGATTTATCGAATCACCCTGAATACTTGCATTTCATTCATTCGAAAAGAAAAGAATATACCCGAAATAGTATCGCTCACGCAAGAAACAGAATGGCTAACGGAAGAAGAAGACAGTTTCCGGGAAATGCTGGTGGAACTATATCGGCTCATCAACAGACTGGGGCAATTGGATAAATCTATTATACTTCTTTATCTGGAAGAAAAGGATTATGCTGAAATAGCTGAGATTACCGGACTTACGGTGACTAACGTGGCCACCAAACTGAGCCGGATAAAGGATAAATTAAAAAAAATGACTCACAACTAATAATAGAACAATGGAACTGGATGATTTAAAAAAGTCGTGGGGAGTATTGGACAACCGACTAAAAAAGAATAAATTAATTGATGAGCAAGCATTGAGTAAATTGATCAATGAACGAACTAAGCAAACACGAAGTTCGATGGATAAAATACTTTTATATGCGAAAATAGCCCTCATCCTTGGATTTTTTCTGACCATTGGGTTAGGATATTATCTATTAACCACAAACAATTATACAAGAGATTACTGTTTATGGCTATATATGTGGATCATGCTTTGCATCGGAATGGTATGGGACGGCACCGGATACTTTTATCTGAAAAGTATCAATATAGAAGAAATGCCACTGGTTACGGTAGTAAAAAAAATAACAGCTTATCACCGAAATTTTATCATTGAGTGTTACGTTGCTGCTGTTTTTTTCTTATCGGCAGTCCTCATTCAAGCAGTTTGTATTAATCTGATGGAATTGGATCTTGTTGCCAAACTAACTTTTGTGATAGTATGGGTTGTGGGGTGTTTCGCTGCAATATGGATCATAAAAAAGCTATATTACAATAAATTAAAAGATATTAAGAAAAATCTTGCTGAGTTGAGAGAACTAAAGCAAGACTAATCACGTTCATTTACCTAACAACTCTCTTTAAAAAAAAGAAATTCTTTCTTATATAATACTAAGGAAGACTTTCAAAAGACCCAATGAACTATGATGCAAAGAATCTTTATTATTCTATCTCTGGTATTAGTGTTACCGGATATTTACATTTACAGAGTTTATATTTCCTCCCTTCAGATTAACACTTTGGCAAAGTATCTATATTTTTTGCCTTCATTACTCTTGTTTGCAGGATTGATCTATCTATTACTCTTTGCCGGACAAGAGGTGATGATTCAAAAAAGCCGATTTTTAGGGTGGTTTATTCTGGTTTATTTCCTTTTCACCATACCAAAACTGACCTTCTCTATTCTTTCTTTGTTTGATCTTCCTCTGAAATATTTTTTTAAATTTTCTTTTTCTCCGTTTACTTATGTGGGAATTGCAGCCGTAATTATCTGGATTGGAGTCTTCATTTACGGTTCGGCATGGGGGAAAACCCAATTCGATGTAAAACCACTCAGTTACCATTCTTCCCTACTTCCCAAAGGATTCAATGGATATAAAATTGTGCAACTATCAGATATCCATATCGGCAGTTGGAAAGGGAATCAAAAAGCACTTCGAGAAGCAGTGGAACTAGCCAATGCTCAACATCCAGATCTCATTGTGTTTACCGGAGACTTAGTCAATCATCAAGCAGTCGAATTAGATGGATTTAAAGAAATACTAAGTATGCTTCGGGCAAAAGACGGGGTTTACTCCATTCTTGGTAATCACGACTACGGGCCATATTATCCATGGAAAAGTCCTCGCGATCAGGCAGATAATCTGACCACACTAAAACAAGAAGAAGCAAAGATGGGATGGATACTGCTGAATAATGAACATAGGGTGCTCCATCATAATGGAGATAGCATTGCCCTTGTTGGGGTAGAGAACTGGGGAGAACCTCCTTTCTCTCAACACGGAGATCTGAAAAAAGCGCTCGATGGCACTGAAAACATACCATTTAAACTGCTGCTCAGCCACAATCCTTCACATTGGAAAAGTGAAGTTTTGCCAAAGAGCGACGTGTCACTAATGCTTTCCGGACACACCCACGGCATGCAGCTTGCACTAGGACACCACTCATTTGCTTCCATTGTGTATCCCCAATGGAGTGGCTTTTACACTCAAGGCAATCAATCTTTATACGTCAATGTGGGATTGGGATTTATTGGAATACCATTCCGCTTCGGAGCTTGGCCGGAAATCACTGTTATCACATTAAATAACAACTAAAAGAGCGGGGGAATTATTTATCAGTTCCCCCATTTTCTTCTTTGTCCTGATAGGTAGAAGGTAACATTCCAAACTCTTCCTTAAAGTATTTACTGAAATATTTGGGATTATTAAATCCAACTTGGTAAGCCACCTCAGAAATATTTAACTGACTCTCACGGAGTAGCTGTGCAGCCCGCTTTAAGCGAATGGTACGAATAAACTCAATCGGAGTTTTACCTGTAATGGAAAGAAGTTTTTTATATAAATGTACTCTGCTCATGCCCAGATCCTTACTTAATCCCTCAACCGACAGTTCGCTATTACTTATATTATCTTCCACATACTTAATGGCTCTTCTGATTAGTTTTTCATCCAAAGATGTAATAGTAATATCACTAGGCTTTACATCAATCTGTTTACGAAAAATCTCCCGTGTAGCCTCACTTCGTTCCATTAGTTTACGAATGCGGAGCATTAGAATATCAAAGTTAAAAGGTTTGGTAATATAATCATCCGCACCTGTTTCCAATCCTTCCAGTTTATGTTCTTCCGCAGTTCGGGCAGTAAGAAGAATCAATGGGATGTGGGAAGTCCGCACATCCGTTTTAACCAACCGGCAAAGTTCGCATCCATCCATCTCAGGCATCATTACATCACAGATTATCATATCTGGAAGAGAGGTCAGAATAGTATCCCAAGCTACTTTCCCATTGGGTGCTTCCTGAACCACAAAGTGAGTTTTAAGGCTATCCTTCATAAAGAGACGAAAATCATCATTATCATCAACAACAAGAATAACAGGCCGATCTGTTTTTATAGGATTTATTTCTAAGATCTCGGTCGTTTGATCTATTTTAGGTGAAAGAAGTGCAACCTGGCCTTCTTCAATCACATATTTCTTTTCTTCTTCTTTATGATGATATACAGGAATAGTGACTACAAAAACACTCCCCTGTCCGGTATTATCATGCACTTCCACGGTTCCTTTATGTAAAAGAACAAATTCTTTCACCATATGAAGACCAATGCCGCTTCCGCCAAACTTATGTTCATCAGTTTGTTTCACTTGATAAAAACGCTCAAAGATCTTTTCTTTTTCTTCATCCTTAATTCCTATTCCTGTATCAGCGATACGGATTTCCAATGTTTCAGATTGTCCTTGAACTGAAGCCGGCAACAAATTCACATAGACTTCCACCCTACCGCCTTCATTGGTAAATTTAAAGGCATTGGAAAGCAGGTTCATCATAATCTTGCCTATTTTATCTTCATCAAACTCCATTCGCAGCTCCTCAATAGAAGCATAAAAAGTGAGACGGATATTTTTCTTCTCAGACAGTTCTACGAAAGAAGAACATATATTCTTAATGTGTGGTATAATATCACCATAAGAGAAATTTATCTGATGTCCCTGAACATCAAGTTTACGAAAATCAATCAACTGATTGACCAAGTGAAGCAAACGGACAGCATTCCGATATACCATTTCCAGTTTTTGTTTCTGCTCCTCGTTATTAATTACTTTTATTACATTTTCCAGTGGAGAAATAATTAAGGTCAGCGGAGTACGTAATTCATGACTAATATTGGTGAAGAATCGCAATTTCATATCATCTATTTCATGATTTCGCTGAGCTTCAAGCTCTATTTGCTGCAACTTATAGCGATTTCTTTCACTTCTCAAAATAAGGAATCGGGCATAGAACAAACCACTGATCAGCAAAATAAAATAAACAATATAAGCCAATCCAGAGCGCCAAAAAGGTGGTTCAATTACAATTTTAAGAGAGGCGGCATCTTCATTCCAATATCCGTCACTATTTGCCGCTTTTACTTTTAAGATATAAGTTCCGGGAGCAAGATTTGTATAAGTAACATTATGAACATTATCGCTTGTCATCAGCCAATTAGAATCAAAGCCTTCTAGTTTGTAAGCATACTTAGTCTTTTCAGGCAACACATAGTTCATGGAAGAAAATTCCACAGAAAAAACATTCTGATGATATTGTAGAGTGATGGCTTTAGTCCAATTCAACCCCTGTTTAAGAATACAATTTCCATTGTAAACAGAATCAACCTTTACACTATTATTAAAGAGTTGTAAGTTGGTAAAAACCACCTTAGGTAGAATTTTATTATATTTTATTATTTCTGGATTGAAAATATTATATCCCTGAAGTCCCCCCATTAAAATTTCTCCACGGGAAGATTTAAGAATAGAACGCATATTGAATTCACTACTCTGTAATCCATCTCGTTGGTCATAATTATAATAGGTGTAAGTGTAATCACCGGTTTTAGGATTGGTGCTGACTATAATGTTAGAAACTCCATTGGATGTAGTCACCCACATATTCTTATTATTGTCCTCAATTACTCCCGTAATTACGTTGTCCGCTATTCCATTTACCTTATGAATGGGAGTGATCCGGTCGTTCTTACGATCAAAAACATTCAGTCCCTCCCGGGTCGCTACCCACAAAAGTCCCCGACTATCTTCGTATAACTGATTTACATTATGATTAGAAAAAGCTTGATCCCCTCTTTTATTTGTATGGAAGCGTTCAAACACGCCCGTCCTGATATTATAAGTAGTAATTCCTATTGCAGTACCAATATAAAGCACATCGTCACGTCCTAAATAAAGAGAAGAAATATATTCAGAAGAGAGTAATTCTCTCTTACTATTATTAAAGGTAATAAACTGTCCGGTCTTAGGATTCAATCGCTGTAAACCGCTACCCAATGTACCAATCCAAATATATCCTTCCCGATCTTCTACAATGGACCACACATTATTATTTGCCAAAGAATTCAGATTATTCGGTTCATGTTTATAGTGAATGAAGCGTTTACCGTCAAAACAATCCATTCCTCCCAAATAAGTTCCAATCCAGATCTTCCCATCATGAGCAGCACAAAGACCTACAATCACATTATTGGTCAAAGATCCTTCCTGTCCCTGTATATGCTGATAAAGTTGTCTTCTTCCAGTTAGTTTATTATAACAAATCACTCCCGCTCCATTGGTACCAATCCATAGATTATCCTTAAAATCCTCGGCAAAGATCGTCACATCATTATTGAAGTTCTTTAGATTATTGAGGTAAGGCATATGATCCACTTCAAACTTAAAAATGCTTTCACTGTAATAAGAGATGCCTTTCTTATAAGTTCCCACCCAAATAATATTAGTATCATCCCTGTAAATGCAGTTTATACTATTATGCGAAATACTTCGCTCATCGGTCACATCATTTTGTAGATTAATAACCTGCTTTTTATGTTTATTAATAATATCAATGCCCCCGTGATCTGTTCCAATCCACACCTGTCCGTTTGCATCCTGAGCAATATCTTTAATCACATTGCTGGAAAGTGTATAAACGGAATTGGTAGATGAACTAGTAATATACTCCCACCTTTTTTCTTTCGAATGGTAAAGCCACACTCCATAACTATTGTCACAATAAAACCAATAATCATCATCTGCATCAACAAATACAAAAAATCGATTTGCATTTACACCAAAGTGAGACGAAATATAATTATCCCTTCTTACTACCTTGCCTATTCTTTTATCCACATACTCCACAAGTCCGGTTCTAAACACAAAAATATAATAAAGTTTGCTCTCGCGAATATCTGTAATATTTCCTTTACTAAGATTTCCTGCTCCACCATTCTGTCGATAAAGAATTAATTTTTTAGTAACTATCTCATACTTATAACATCCCAAATTTGGTACATAACACAATAGATTCTTTTGCTTATCAATAAAAATTGTCTGCACCGTTCGGTGAATTCCACATTTACTTAATTCTAAAGCAACGTTTCTTCTGAATTTTTCTTTTCTGGAATCATAAATGGCATAACCTGATCCAGTATTTATCCATAGATTTGCATTGGCATCTTCCTGAATATTGGAAATATAATTATCAATAATGGAAGTAGTATCTTTTTCATTGTGCTGAAACAACTTATAAACATATCCATCGTAGCGGTTTAGTCCCGATACTGTGCCGAACCACATAAATCCCCTACTGTCTTTATAAATGCAATTCACCTGACTATGAGAGAGACCATTACTAACTTCCAAGTGTTTAAACATAAATTTGCCTTGCGCGCAAACAAAGGACAAACATAGAAAATAGAGGCAAAGAAATATATATAAGTGTTTTTTCATCTAGTTAAATGGTATTCGCGGTGTTTAATGGTTTACAAAACTCGTAAAAAAACTTGGTTTATCAAAGAATATTTCCACTAATTACTAAAAACATCTATACATTCAATTGATGAGAGAATAAAACAATACTATATTAATTAAATATGATACATTTTTATCGGTTATGATTTTCTTCTCATTTTTTTTATGTATTTTCGACTCTCAAAAACAAATCGATCTATAATCTATCATGAAAAAGAAATTTATTTATCTGACACTGTTTGCTCTTTTTGCCATTGGAGCAAATGCCAAAGTGAAATTGCCGGAAATACTAGGCAATAATATGGTATTACAACAAAATACAAAAGTAAAATTTTGGGGAGATGCCACTCCCAATAAAGTTATTGCAGTTACTGTTTCGTGGAGCAATGGTAAATTTCAGACTCAATCGGATAAAGAGGGAAAATGGCTTTTATGGCTGCCTACACCGCCGGCCAGTTATGAAAATCGAAAAATATCCATTTCCGATGGTGAAAAGATTACTCTAAGTAACATTTTAATAGGCGAAGTCTGGTTTTGCTCCGGGCAATCAAATATGGAGATGCCGCTAAATGGCTTTTGGAACTGTCCCATTTTAGATGCAAACGAAACCATTACCAACGCTGGGGCCAACAAAGGAATCCGTTTTGCCACTATTGCCAAAAACGCACAATTTACTCCTCAAACTTCATGCCAGGGGAAATGGCAGGTTTGTAATCCGGAAACGGCCGTTTGGTTTAGTGCTACCGCTTATCACTTTGCTACTGCGTTAAATCGTGCTTTAGATGTTCCGGTAGGAGTTATCAACTGTAGTTGGGGAGGTTCTAAAGTAGAAAGTTGGACCAACAGAGAGATTCTTGAAACCTATAAAGATGTAGATCTTACAACAGAAGGGATCAACAAAGTCCGTGATTATTTAAGACCATTACTGATGTATAATGGCATGCTAAAGCCTTTGACTAATTATACCATTAAAGGTTTCTTGTGGTATCAGGGAGAATCCAATGTAGGTATGCATGATACTTATGCCCAAAGACTCGCCAAGATGGTGGAATTATGGCGTAAAGACTGGGGACTGGGAAACTTACCTTTCTACTTTGTGGAAATTGCTCCTTATGAATATGGAGAAGGAAACTTGGGGGCATATCTCAGAGAAGCACAATACAAGTCACAATCTTTAATACCTAATAGTGGAATGATTTCGACAAATGATCTGGTTGAAAGTTATGAAGCTAAAAATATTCACCCCAGAAATAAAATATTGGTTGGTAAACGTCTTTGTTACATGGCTCTGGCTAACACTTATGAACTTAAAAGTGTGGAATGCCACGGACCTGAATATAAATCTATGGAAATAAAAGACGGAAAAGCTTATCTTAGTTTTAATTACACGCAAAATGGTTTTAGCCGTGAAAAAGGAATCAACGGATTTGAAATAGCAGGAACTGACAAAGTATTTCACCCTGCCACCGCCATTACCGACTTAAATAAAAAAATAATTGTTGTCTCCAGTGAAGAAGTAAAAGATCCGGCAGCTGTAAGATATTGTTTCCGTAACTTCCTGATTGGAAATATTTATAATAGTAGAGAACTCCCAATGGTACCTTTCCGAACTGATAATTATTAAAAGAAAGATGAATAAAAAAAATAGTATAATTGCTTTGTTTTGCCTTTGCGCACAAACAGGTTTCTCGCAAAAGTTGCTAACGGTAACTTCTCCCGACGGAAACATACAAACAACAATTTCCATCGGAGAAAAGATCACTTATACTGTGAATAGTAATCACCACACTATTATTGCTCCTTCACCCGTTTCCATGACGCTAAGCACAGGCGAAACATGGGGGAAGAATGCAAAAGTGGATAAAAGTTCCAAGCAGACAGTGAACCAAACTATTTCTTCTCCTTTTTATAAGCGAGCACAAATTACAGATCATTATAATGAATTAAATATTTGTTTTAAAAAGAATTGGGGGATTAAATTCAGAATGTATAATGACGGCGTGGCTTATCGCTTTATAAATTACCGTAAAGAACCATTCACTATTCAAAATGAAGAAGTGAAATATAATTTCGCCAATGATCTCATCGCTACTGTCCCCTATGTCCGCTTAAATGGAGTGATCGATTACAATAATAAAGAAATGCAATTCACCAATTCATTTGAAAACACCTATATCACAGACAAATTATCAAAACTGGATACTAAAAGAATAATGTTTCTTCCTCTGGTGGTAGAAGCGGATAATGGTATAAAGGTGTGTTTAACGGAAGCGGATCTGGAAAGTTATCCGGGACTTTATCTCAATAGTCTTGCAAAGGAGAATGCACTTGAAGGAATCTTTGCACCTTATCCCAAACGGACAGAATTAGGTGGACATAATATGCTTCAATCCCGTGTAAAAGAGCGGGAAAATTTTATTGCTAAAGTGAACGGAGCCCGTGAATTTCCTTGGAGGGTGGCTATTATTGCATCGGAAGATAAACAACTAGTAGAAAGTGATATGACCTACAAACTGGCTACCTCATCAAGAGTAGCAGATTGCTCATGGGTAAAACCTGGAAAAGTTGCCTGGGATTGGTGGAATGACTGGAATCTTTATAATGTAGATTTCGAAGCTGGAATAAATAATGAGACCTATAAATATTATATTGATTTTGCTTCTGCCAACAATTTACAGTATGTAATTCTGGATGAAGGATGGGCGGTAAATCTGAAAAGTAACCTAATGCAGGTTGTTCCCGAAATTAATATAAAGGAATTAGTGGATTACGGGGCAAAAAAACAGATAGGCATCATTCTTTGGGCAGGTTATCATGCTTTTAATCGTGATATGGAAAAAGTTTGCAAGTATTATTCTGAACTTGGAGTAAAAGGATTTAAAGTAGACTTTATGGATCGTGATGATCAGGAAATGGTGGAATTCAATTACCGTGCAGCTGCTACCTGTGCCAAATATCACTTGATACTCGATCTTCACGGAATGTATAAACCGGCAGGACTGAACCGCACCTATCCTAATGTCCTTAACTTTGAGGGAGTTCACGGGCTGGAACAAATGAAATGGTCACCTGCCACTACCGATATGGTGAAATACGATGTAACAATTCCTTTTATTCGTATGGTTGCCGGACCATTGGATTATACTCAGGGAGCTATGCGCAATGCGGCAAAAGGATGTTACGCTCCTATCAATTCAGAACCAATGAGTCAGGGAACCCGTTGTCACCAACTGGCTCTATATATCATCTTTGAGTCTCCTTTCAATATGCTATGTGATAACCCATCGAACTATATGCGTGAACCCGAATGTCTGGATTTCATTGCTAAGGTTCCCACGGTATGGGATAATACTAAAATTCTGGATGGAAAGATAGGAGAATACATCATTACCCTCAGACAAGAAGGAGATAATTGGTATGTAGGAGGACTTACTAATTGGAATCCTAGAGACCTCTCCTTTGATCTTTCTTTCTTAGGAAAAGGAGAATATAAAGCCACGCTCTTTAAGGATGGAAAAAACGCACATCGGGCAGGTCGTGATTATAAGAAAGAAGAAAAAATGGTGAACGCTTCTTCCGTGCAGACTATCCACCTCGCTCCGGGCGGAGGTTTTGCCATGAAACTGGAAAAAGCAAACCATAACTAATCAAAGCTGAGATTTGTTTATTGAACAAACGCCGAGGTATCTCTTTCTAGAGCTTCGACGTTTTTTTTATAAATTTCTCTTTTCTGCAACCCTACATAGTTATTATTTTTTTATCTTTGTCCCTCAAAATATTAAGAACAGCTAAGAAAAATAATTATGATGCACACATGGTTTGAATGCAAAATACGCTATGACAAAATAGCAGAGAATGGAATGAATAAGAAGGTAACCGAGCCCTATTTAGTTGATGCTTTAAGTTTTACTGAAGCAGAAGCTCGGATTATTGAAGAGATTACTCCATACATTTCCGGAGAATTTACTGTGGCCGATATTAAACGGGCAAACTACAGTGAACTTTTTGAAAATGAAGGTGGTGATCGCTGGTATAAATGCAAATTACAATTCATTACTCTGGATGAAAAAAGCGGAGCAGAAAAAAAGATTTCTTCTCAAGTTTTAGTGCAGGCAGGAGATCTACGTGAGGCTGTAAAGAACTTGGATGAGGGAATGAAAGGAACAATGGCCGATTATGTCATCGCATCAGTAATTGAGACTGCCATTATGGATGTTTATCCATATGCTGCCGAACCAGATATCAAACCAGAATTCCCCCAAGCCGGACAAAATTAATAAAAAATGAATATAAAAGGCAATTTACTGGATGTACTTTCACAACTCCCCGCAGGAGTAAAATTAGTGGCAGTTTCCAAGTTTCACCCCAATGAAGCAATCCTGGAAGCCTATGAAGCTGGTCAACGGATATTCGGAGAAAGTAAAGTGCAGGAAATGACAGATAAACAAAAATCTTTGCCTAAGGACATTGAATGGCACTTTATCGGCCATTTACAAAGTAACAAAATAAAGTACATGGCTCCCTATGTATCTATGATTCATGGGATAGACAGTTATAAATTACTTTGTGAAATCAATAAACAAGCTGAAAGTTCCAGACGGGTGATTCCTTGTCTGCTTCAAATTCATATTGCTCAGGAAGAAACTAAATTTGGTTTCAGCTTTGATGAATGTAGGAATCTCTTTGCACAAGAAAAATGGGAAAAACTAACCCATATTTCTATTTGTGGATTAATGGGCATGGCAACAAATACTGATAACTTGAAACAAATTGAAACAGAATTTTGTTCTTTAAGTACATTCTTTAAAGAGATAAAGCATACATACTTCGCCCAGAATCCTGACTTTAAGGAATTATCAATGGGTATGTCTCATGATTACCTACAAGCAATAGCCGTAGGAAGTACTCTTGTTCGTGTGGGAAGTAAGATTTTCGGAGAAAGAACATACTAAATTTACTAACGTTATGATGGATTTAAAAACGGAATTTGCGGGATTGCATTTGAAGAATCCCATCATTATCAGTAGTTCAGGACTGACAGACAGTCCCGAAAAAAATAAGCAACTCGAAGTAGCTGGCGCAGGAGCCATTGTACTGAAATCGCTCTTTGAGGAGCAAATAATGTTGCAAGCCAATGACATGAAACATTCGGCATATTATCCAGAAGGTGGAGATTACCTGATTGAGCACCTGCGATCTCATAATCTTTCTGAATATTTAAAACTTATTCACGAGAGTAAAAGAGTCTGTTCAATACCTATTATTGCCAGCATAAATTGCTTCTCGAACAATGAATGGGTGGACTTTGTACATAAAATTGAATTGGCTGGAGCTGATGCTATCGAACTAAATATCCTGAGTGTTCAAGCCTCAGTTTATTATGAATGTGGAGAGTTTGAAAAACTACATATTGATATTTTAAATAATGTCCGGAAACGAGTACATATCCCTATAATAATGAAACTAGGGACAAATTTCACCAATCCAGTGTCATTAATCAACCAACTCCGCAGTAACGGTGCTGAAGGCGTTGTTCTCTTCAACCGTTTTTATCAAACAGATATTGATATTGATAAATTAGAATATATTTCTGGAGAGGTATTGAGTTCTCCATCGGATTTAACGACTTCACTGCGCTGGATTGGAATATCATCTTCAACAGTGAATAAAATAGATTATGCTGCATCGGGAGGAGTTCACAGTGGGGAAGGCGCTATTAAATCAATTCTTACAGGAGCTTCTGCTGTAGAAATTTGCAGTATCATTTATAAAAACGGACCTGAATGTATTCTTCCGATACTTGAATCTATTGAAAGTTGGATGAAAAATAAAAAATATGAAAGCATTCGTCAATTTAAAGGTTTGCTAAATGCAAAAGATACAAAAGGCACTAATATGTACGAACGTACCCAATTTTTACGTTACTTCAGTGAAAGAGAGTAAAACTTATTTTTTTCATCTTTTTATTTGCCATGCAAAGAGAAACTTCTATATTTGCACAAATTAAAAACAACTGTGCAAAAAACAATGGAACAAAGTTTTATCGCTTACATTGAAAATAGCATTAAAAGCAATTGGGACTTAAATGCTCTTACAGACTATAAAGGAGCGACACTCCAATACAAGGATGTAGCTCGAAAAATAGAAAAATTACATATTATTTTTGAGGAAAGTGGAATAAAGAAGGGTGATAAAATTGCCATCTGCGGAAGAAACAGCTCCCATTGGGGCGTTACTTTCCTTGCTATACTCACTTATGGGGCAGTGGCCATTCCTATTCTTCATGAGTTTAAACCGGATAATGTACATCACATTGTGAACCATTCTGAAGCCAGACTACTGTTTGCCGGTGATGTGGTATGGGAAAACTTAAATGAAGCGGCAATGCCTTTACTTGAAGGGATTGTGATTATGACGGATTTTTCAGTTTTAGTCTCCCGATCAGAAAAACTTACTCATGCCCGGGAGCATTTGAATGAACTGTTCGGGCAAAAGTATCCTAAGAATTTTCGCCCAGAACATATCTCCTAATGCATGTCAGTATTAGAAACATGTTAATAAATACAGAGGTTAAACATCTGTACCTGCTGCATTTCTGGTGCTGGACTCATTCCTTGTTTGTGAGTTTCT
>JAATGU010000123.1 GCA_015654535.1 Bacteroidales bacterium | reverse complement strand
TGCCTTGATTCATAGTTTTTTCTTTTTACAAAGCTAAAAACTAAAATTTCAATTCAAATCGTCACCCTACTTAAATCTCACAGAACTGCGATATACAAAGGATTTCAAAGATCTTATTTTATTTTATAGTACCCACTAATGTTGTTGGGTCATTAATTTCTTGTAAAAGTTTCTTATCGCCCGACGTTTTTGCTTCTCCTGTTGCAGAAATTTTTCCAGTGTTATTATCCTTTGACAAAGTCAAAGATGTGGATTTTTGTAATTCCTTTGTAGCTGCTTCAGATTCATTTCCAGTGATGTATAACTCTTCCAACATTCCTGTAGGATCAATAAATTTTACCGGATTTCCTTTACAATATGCATACGGACTAATTGAGTAATTCCGTTCTGCCAGCGGATCCACAGTAGGTAATCCTCCACCATCATTTACTGTTCTGAATCTTACTCCGTTGTCTATCCAGTTCAATCCGTGCATACTTTGCATTTCGTGTCCGGTGTGGCGGTAAGGTTGCACGCTGCCACCGTTTACTGCACTTTCGCCAAAGTGCATGCCGCTGGGGTAGTAACTGCTTGTTTCTGCTATACCACCGCTTCCGGTCAGCACTACCCGGTTACTACCCAAATGGTCTTTCAAGAAGTAGTAGTATGTGCCATCCTGCCAATAGCCTACGGAAGTCAGGATTCGTTTCAGCGTTCCATTTTCGTAAATCATATTACCCACGTAATCAGTAGTGGTTGTCATTGATACCGAAGGATTTGTCAGAATTGTATTCAGACTTGTTACGGGCAGTTCGACTCCCGCTGGAGCTGTTTTATCCACCACTTTCAACTTTTCACCGGCTGCCGAGTAGGTATAAATGGTCTGATGACCCTGATAGAACTGCATCGCGTCCGGCAAATTTAGTGTATTATACTGAATTCCCCAAATATTACTGTTGCTATCATACAGTCGATTACCATTGGCATCGTAAGCACAGCTATTACCTGTATTCGTGCCGTTTTGCACAAACTCCTCATCGCCATAGAAAATGCCGTTTGTGCCCGCATCCGTAATCTTTACCTTCTGATTACCGTTGTAGGTAAAGCTTAGATTGTCGACAGTACCGTAACCGCCTGAACTTGAAAGTAAACCGTTTCGAGTAAAAGTCGTAGTATTGCCCATCTTGTCAAACCCAAAATGTTCATCGTATCTGTTTTGTGTACCACCAATTACTCCACCATTAAATCCGGTATAACTGGCATCAGTTAGCCGGTTAAGTCCATCGTAGGTAAAACTATAAGCGCGATTTTCGCTTTCACCGGCCACGCTCCACTGCATTCCGGCTATATTTCCGTTATAAACCGGTGTAAAGTTAGGTAGGTTAGCCGTGTTGGCATTGTAATACAGGTTTTCAGTAAACCTGCTACCGGTTATATCTTTAGTCCAACTTCTAACATTGTAGGCATAGGTGGTGACATCCGCACCTCCAAGGTTTTTGGTCAACAGTCTTCCTAACTCATCATAGGTATTGGTGACCAGCGTAACTGCACTACCTCCATTCAGACTGTAGGTGGTGGTAAGCATACGTTGCGCTTTATCGTAAACGTAGGTATATAACTCGGTGATGCAGGGCGTAGTTCCGTTTATGCTGTGGGTTTTGTAGGTATTGGTAGGCTTGCCTGTAAAATCAAGTTTATTATACGTTATATCGTACCCGCCTAAATGATTACTTGCACGTGATTGTACTACCCTACCGTATTTATCATAATAGAGTGCCGTTGCCTCGTATTTGGTTGGATCGTTCACATGATATACCAATGTTCCGGTCAACAATCCTTTAGCATTTGGTTTTCCTGTGTTATCAAGATATTGCGCATTGTAACCGTTTGGTGGTGTAGCCAAATTGAAATTAACGCCATTGGTTGTAAAAGTCGTAAATAACCAAGTAGTACCTCAAGAAATAACCATAGAAGATAAAACCATGTCTGAGCAAGTACGCCTTATTGCCGAGCTGGACGAAAAGGATAAATCCATTATATTCGGTCTGATTGAAACCATGCTGACCAAGAAGAAGTTTAAAGACTTCTTCAATAAAAATGTAGATATGCTATAAACAGAAAAGCCCGGCAGTGCCGGGCTTTTCTGTTTATAATGCCTATTTAAATATCTCATTATAATCTCTATAGAGGTCATTTGAAAAATTAAATGTCAAATATGGAAAAACCTTGACTCCATCTTTTGAAAAAAACGATACAAGTATATTTCCATTATAGTACTCTCCATTATTGCTTTCATTCTTGAACAAATTCGACTTTCTGACTTCTTGAATAAATTTTTGCAACTTCTTATTATCAATAGTGTTCTTTTCGTAAAGCATAAAGGATTTGTTTCTAACATCTGTCGTATACCAAAATTTATAGGACAAACAAATATTCTGATTATTTGAACTATAAATAATCTTAAAGTACATTTTTGATTCATCATTGCTTTGTTCTATAAGAATGCAATCTTTTATTTGAGCATTCAAGAACGTGGTATCATGTTTTAAATCTTCAATGAAATGCAGTTTTGCATCATGGTTGTATAAGCCTATTCTATAACAACTAAGCTGTTTTAAATAGAAAGTATCTGCTTTAGAATTCTTATTTCGCTCATAAATATTGTCAATAGTATCAATGGTTGCTTTCTCCCAACGATTAACTAATTTATCTGTGAATAGCAGCGACCCTGCCTTTTCGTTATTTATGCAGCTTGCTGATAGCAAACAGCATAATGATATATATATCCATTTCATGATTATTGATTATTAATTGTGGGTTGTGCGCGCGGTTCATCTCCCTGTTCACTTCGTATATAATTTTCAAAGCTTCTTGTTCTCAACTCTTCTCTACTCATTGGAAATGCCCAGTTATTTCGATCTGGATCTTGGACATCAACGGTTTTGTAATTTACAGTCCCTTGAAATGAATGTCTGGCGTGTAATAACTCATGACCTAAAACACTTTGATCAGAAACGTGATCAGAACCATCTTGATTAACAATGCCTCTAACAACTCCAGTTGGTTCATTGTTAAAGCTAAGAGTCCCTCCACTACCAACCTTGGCAGTTGAAGCATTTGTTTGAGATGTTGGGTTAAATTCGTTTTCTTTTCCAGCTTGAATAGTGGCAGTGTGTTTATCACTAATTACATCGTGAACTAATGCCGTTCCGTTTACTTTGTCTTTCCCATTTCCAGTTACTGATCCTGTTAAAGATATTTGAGAGCTTTTACCTTTATATGAAGAGGCCTCTACAACTTTTCCATTCTTAAGAAGTGCTAATTTGCTGGATGATAACTGTTGCAAGTTATTGAAAGTCTCTTTCCTATACTTTTCATCTCCTTTAATTCGAACTTCTCTTCCATCTGGATCAACAGCATTCACCGGATTCCCCGCACAATATGCATACGGGCTAATTGAATAATATTTCTCTCGTAGCTCGTCTGGTCCCGTCCATATAGGCAACCCGGAGTATCTTCTTCTTGCCCCATAATCCATTTGATTCAGTCCATTCATCGCTTCCATCTCTTTACCGTTATAGCGGTAAGGGAGTGCAGCACTATTACTGGTACTTTCAGGATAAAAACGCATACCACTAGGATAGTAATGACTTTTTTCGACTACCGCCCCGCTGTTGTTTATCACTACCCGATTATTTCCTAAGTGGTCTTTCAGGTAGTAGTAATATACGCCGTTTTGCCAATATCCATCAGGTAATAATATCTCTTTCAACGAACCGTTCTCATAAATCAGATTCCCTACATAATCTGTTGTTAGCTTTGTATAGTCCGACGAACTGGCAGGTAAAGTACTGATAGTTCCTATCGGCACATTCACAATATCTCTTACTGTATAATTTATTGCTTCCAGCTTCTTGCCTGCAGCATCATAGGTATACAGATTTTTGTGCCCCTGAATAAATTGAATCTGATCCGGCAAATTTAATAAATTATATTGAATGAATGTTATTTTAATTTAGATAAAGAAAATGGTGAGCATATACCCACCATTTTCCGATTAACTTCTGATTTACATTATTGCTAATCAAAATGATAATTGACTATCGCCAAATTTGATACATTATCATCTGGTGATATTATGGATGTTTTTCCCAACAAGAGATACATAATAAGATTCCTGCACTTCCAATTTTAGTTAAATCTACTGAATTAAACTCTAAATTACATTGGTCTTGATATTCATACAAAACCCAAATAGAAATATCATCAGGAGTTATATTAATGTCTTTTAATTCTACATCTTTCTCTTTTAAAATTGAGAGGAAATAATCTGTAAAATTAAATTCAAAATAATTATTTTCCTTAATAATTTCAAGACCCCAGCCTACTTCGGGATAATTTGATTTTACCTCTAAAATTCTATTAATCTGATCAATTTGCTCTATATTTGAAATAGAGATTCTTAAACTATAGTAATACATATATAGTTACGTTATTTTAAAAAATCTATCGCTTTTGTTTGTGTGCTCATAAAATAGAGAATGGTGGGTGTATACTCACCATTCTCTGATTAATTTCTATTCTTAATCGTAGTAATCAAAAGACATAATTAATCATAACCATATTTTATACGCTACTAAGCAGTGAGGTATTAGCATCTATAGCAATAGACTTAATTTGCTATCCTCATTTATTAGATCATTTCCATTGGTTGTAATTTCTAAAAAATTAATCTTACCATTTGTTATAGCTAAAACATAGGCGAGTTCATTTTTCAAATTATCTGCAATAAGTGTTTCTCTTGAAGATAAAAGTATATTAATATCACTTGAGCTGAATTGCTTGGCATAGCCAAAGTTTATATAAATGCCTACATTCGTATATTTCCTGCTTTCAACATATAGATATGAGTAATGTTCCTCTAAAAAGGAGTAACTACTTTTATTTTCTTTTATTATGGCTTGTAAAATAGCCTTTTCGATATTGTTCATTTTTTCCATATTATAATCCTAGACGACTTAAAGATGAGATAATAACTTTCCCATTTACAACTTTTCCACCAATCATTTGTACATTTATACCATCGACGTTTAATACTTTTCCGACACTTGGTAATATACCTTTAGCATTAGGTGCCAGTTCACCAGCCTCTAATGCTTGATTAGCTACTTTTTCAACAGCAATAAATGCTTTTTCTTCTGAGCCAAATTTCAATACTAAATCTTGTAATGCATGTGCTGATTTACCAAAGATATGATGTAGTTTATTTAATTTTGCTAATTTAGAAAGGGCCGCAAACCCTCCTTCAATTCCAACATCTGGCGGCATCCCCATTGTTGGCTTTGCACCCGTAATAATTCCAGCTGAATTAACATTCCATAGAGCCTTTATTACTGGAAATTTCCCATTTGAGTTTTCTCCAGATCTATATGTTCTGTCAAAAGCGAAATATCCGACCCAACCCCAGAAACCAGACACAGGATCCATTGCTCTAGTTCCTACCGGATCATTCTTTTTCGCAGTTACAGTTACCTCTGGTAATGGATTTACATCATTAACCCCTCTGCCATCAGGATCTATTTTATTC
>JAATGU010000118.1 GCA_015654535.1 Bacteroidales bacterium | reverse complement strand
TCGGCTCCGCAATTAGCCACAGCGGCAGTAGCAAGTACCACCATATCGGCTTCGATCTCCACCTGTTGTCCACTAAGTAGAGTGTCTACCCCTTTTACAATCAGTTTCCCATCTTTTTCATATACACGAGCCACTCGTCCACGAACATAGTTTACATGATCTTCTTCGATGGCACGGCGTACAAACTCTTCATAGTTCTTACCTCCGGCACGAATATCCATATAGAACACGGTTGATTCGCCGTCATGAACTTTATGCTGATAAAGCATAGCATGCTTGGCTGTGTACATACAGCAAATCTTTGAACAATAAGGGATACCTTTGGCCGGATCACGAGAACCTGCGCAGGCAATAAAGACAATTTTTTTAGGAATTGCACCATCCGATGGGCGACGAATTTCTCCCAAAGTAGGGCCGGAAGCAGAAGCTAGACGCTCAAATTGTAACCCGGTAATTACATCTTTATATTTACCATAACCATATTCGGGGAAGAAATCAGTTCCTTTCACATTAAATCCGGTAGTCACTACGATGGCTCCAACTTGTTCGGTGAGGATTTCATCTTCTTTATCCCATTCAATTGCTCCGGTAGGACAAGTTGCTTCACATATTTTACATTTACCCCGCTTGTAATAGTTACAGTGTTCACGATCAATCACTGGCTTATTTGGTACAGCCTGTGGAAATGGTACATAGATAGCTGTTCGGTTACCCAATCCCGCATTGAATTCACTTGGAATCTTTTTTTGTGGACATTTCTGTAAACAAGCACCACAACCAGTACATTTTTTATGATCGACACTTTTTGCTTTAAGTCTAATCTTTGCTGTGAAGTTTCCTACAAATCCCTCCAGACTTTCCAATTCAGCATAAGTATATAAAGTAATATTAGGATGCTGAGCAACTTCTACCATTCTTGGAGTGAGGATACATTGTGAGCAGTCCAGTGTAGGGAAGGTTTCTGATAGTTGAGACATGTGTCCTCCAATAGAAGGATCTTTTTCAATTAAGATAACTTGATGGCCAGTATTGGCTATATCCAAACTGGCTTGGATACCGGCGATACCGCCACCAATAACCAGCGCTTTCTTTGTGACGGGCACTCTAATCTCTTGCAATGCCTTGTTGTGCTTCACCTTCTCCACTAACATTCTTACTAGGTCAATGGCTTTTTCAGTTGTGGCGTCACTCTTCTCGTGTACCCATGAACAATGCTCACGTAAGTTGGCTATTTCACATAAATATGGGTTTAGTCCTGCTTCCGCACAAGCTTTTCTAAAAGTCGGTTCGTGCATACGAGGAGAACAAGATCCTACTACTACACCATCCAGATGATGTTTTTTTATCGCCTCTTTTATGAGCGTCTGTCCCGGATCAGAACACATATATTTATAGTCAATGGCATATTCCACGCCTTCCACCTCACGGATTTCTTGTGCTACCCGTTCGCAATCGACAGTAGCACTGATGTTTTCACCGCAATGACAGATAAATACTCCTATTTTTGACATATTATTACAGTTTTACAGTTACAAAATGACGTTCCAATCCTAATTCTTTAGGGCTGAGACCTAAAGCAAGCCCAATGGCTTGGGTGATAAATAGTACCGGAATATCAATAGGTTTACTTAAAGTTTCGTTGATCGCTCCTCTGCGCATATCCAGATTAGACTGACACATAGGGCAGGCTACAATAATTGCTTCAGCATTGCGGTCGGCCGCGTCTTGCAAAATGTTGCCGGATAGTTTAGCCACTAAGTCTGTGCGTGACACAGAAAAACCAGCTCCGCAGCATTCAGTTTTGAAAGCCCAGTCAATAGGAGTTCCGCCAATGAGTTTTATCATGTCATCCATGCTTTGAGGATCTTCCACGCGATCGAATTGCAATATTTTGTGAGGGCGTATCAGCAAACAGCCATAGTAACAAGCTACTTTATGAGCGAAAGCTTTGGTTACTTTTGCCTGAATCTTGTCCATAGCATAAGTCTCCAGCATTTGGAGTACATTAATAATTTTCAGATCACCTTGATAAGGCATCTTAATAATTTCAGTAACTCTTTCTCTTTTCTTTTCGTCTTGTAGTTCGTGCTGAGTAACCATTAATCGATTATAGCAAGCGGCACAAGGAACCACTACTTCTTTTAGGCCCTGTGCTTCAGCCAATGCTAAAATACGGGCAGGGAGTGACAGTGAAAGTTCTTCATTCATGGAATGTGCAGCTGTGGCACCACAACAGTTCCAATCTTTAATTTCCACCAGTTCAATGTCTAAGGCTTTAGCTATAGCTATTACCGACTCATTATATTCACGGGATGACCCTTTAAGAGAACACCCCGGGTAAAAACCTATTTTCATTTGTTTTTAGTCTTAGGATTATCAATTGTCTTAGCAAAAATTTCTCTTATTCCTTTGCGGTCATTAATAGTTTCGGGTATAAGGTTTAGCTTTCCGTTAAAATACATTTTAGGAGCTAATTTTAAATCTTGTGTCAGACGGAAAGTACGCGTTTTGAATCCGGCAATTAATCCAACCTCATAAAGTCGTCCGGTGTACTTTATCGAATCAAGAAATGATTTGTGAAAGGCTACAATGGGCTTAGCATCGGGATGAAGCTTCTTTTTGTTTAGCGATTCTTCACGAAGATAATCCATTACTTTGGGAATATCAATCTCCATGGGGCAACGGCCCAAACAATTCTCACAATTCAGACAGAGCCAAATAGTGTTGGAATGAAGTATCCGTTCATAGTTTTCTGCTGTTCCTGTTTGTAGCAGTCGCATCAAATAACTGGGCGGAAAGTCCATTTCTGAAGCAAGAACGCATCCGGCGGTACACTTACCACATTGATAACAGCGAGCCACGTCTACGCTGGTATGCAAGAGTAAATCCTCGGAAATCTTGTTAATGTTTTCCATGTTTACTTGAAAAAAGTTAATAATAATTAATTAGTTTATAGCAATTTAGCAAAAAAAAAGCCATTTGCTAATGACCTTCTTTGCAAATATAGGTAGAAAAAATAGAACTTTGTGTAGAGGAATTGACCTTTTTACACAAAATTCTATAGATTTAATATTTAATGTACTTCATTAGTACAGAGGATGTTATTAAAGATTTTTTTCTCTAATTAGATATTCTGCAATCTGGACAGCATTCAAAGCTGCTCCTTTTTTAATTTGGTCTCCTACCACCCAGAATGTTAATCCGTTTTCATTAGTCAAATCTTTGCGGATACGGCCAACATATACCGGATCTTTCCCCGCAATGAACAAAGGCATTGGATATTCTTTTTTAGCTGGGTTATCTTGCAATACTAATCCTTCACACGTAGAGAATGCTTTTCGGGCTTCTTCCACAGAAATGGGATGTTCCGTTTCTATCCAAATGCTTTCAGAATGTGCTCTCAGTGATGGCACACGTACACAAGTTGCGCTCACTGCTATATCGGAATGCATAATTTTCCGTGTTTCATTATACATCTTCATCTCTTCTTTTGTATAACCATTATCGGTAAACACATCTACCTGCGGGATTAGGTTGAATGCTAGTTGATAAGCGAACTTGTTCACTGTAACTTTTTCTCCGGCAAGTACCTGACGGTATTGTTCATAAAGTTCATCCATTGCTGCTGCTCCGGCTCCACTTGCTGCCTGATAGGTTGAGACATGTACTTTCTTAATATGTGAAAGACCTTCGATTGCTTTTAATGCTACTACCATCTGGATGGTTGTACAGTTCGGATTGGCAATAATCCCACGAGGACGATCCTTAGCATCTTTTGGATTGACTTCTGGAACAACTAAAGGTACGTCTTTCTCCATACGAAAAGCACTGGAATTGTCAATCATCACAGCCCCATATTTAGTAATAGTATCTGCAAACTCCAATGAAGTTCCGCCACCTGCCGAAGTAAAGGCGATATCAATACCTTTAAAATCGTCGTTGTGTTGTAAGAGTTTGACCTCAATTTCTTTACCACGGAAGGTGTATTTACTTCCAGCGCTACGTTTGGAACCAAATAATACTAACTCATCCATAGGGAAGTTTCTTTCATCAAGCACACGTAGGAACTCTTGTCCCACGGCTCCACTAACGCCAACAATAGCTACTTTCATTTTTTTCTTTTTCTTTTGTTGTAATTAATACCTTTATTTATCCTACCTTTACAACCGTAAAGATTTGACTGCAAAACTATAACATTTTGCAATATAAATAGCTATCTAATGAAAAGAATTATATTCATCCTTTGTTTTTTCTCCTCTGTTTTTTGTTTTTCTCAGGTCAATGACTCTTTCTCTGACGGTAATTTCACTAAAAATCCAGTTTGGGAAGGAGATGCAGGTAAATTTAGAGTTTCAGAAGATTATAGTATAGAGAAAGGAGCGTATGGTCTTCAACTTTACGATCCTAACACAGCAGGACAGGCATATCTCTCTACTCCTTCAACTCTTCTCCGAGGAGCGACTTGGGAATTTAAAGTTTTTTTTTATACTTTTAATCCTGGGAATAAATCGTTTTTAAAATTCTATTTGGTATCTTCTCAGCAAGATTTAACGAGTGAGATGAATGGATATTATTTGCTGTTAGGAGGAACTGGAAAAAATATATCGCTTTTCCGGCAAGATGGCGTAAAGACTCAACTTCTGATTTCAGGAAATAAAACATCATTAGACATGCCTCAGTGTACAGTCTTGATAAAGGTGACATGTAGCGATACAGGCAAATGGACTCTTTATTCTAAAGTCAAAGATGAAGATACTGATTGGAAAGAAGAAGGTAACGTGACAGATAAGTCAATTAATGAATCTCAATATGCAGGATTATTTTGCAAATATAGTGCTGGTAATTCTACCTTATTATATGTAGATGATGTTTCTATTTACAAGACAGCTGATGATACCGGTGGAAATGATGGAGGAGATTCTGATACCCCCGATCCTGATTCTAACGATAAAATACCTCCCACTATTACTTCCGTCACAGCTCTTACGGACTCGACTCTCTCCATTGATTTTAGTGAAGAGATTACTTTAAAGACTGCATATTTTGCTATAAATGGAGAAGAGGGCTTGATAAAAGGCAAAAAGCTTGACTCGAACAAAAAAAAATGTCTTCTGACTTTATCTTCGCATTTAGAGGAAGGTCTGTTATATGAACTTCTTTTTAGTGGGATTGAAGACTTAAATGGAAATGCGATTCATGCATCCAGCGAATTATTCACTTATCATAAACAAACGATGGCTTTCCATAATTTTGGTTCAGTTATATTTAATGAAATCATGGTGAACCCTAATGATGTAAAAGGCCTTCCGGAATCAGAATATATTGAATTGTTTAACCGCATGGATACACTTGTTTCTTTGAATCATTGCACTCTCGTTTATGGAGGAAAGCATTATTTGATGCCAGATTTGACGATGGAACCGCAAGGTTTTGTAATTCTTTGCAATCAAAAATATAAAGAACTTTGGTCTGCTAGCGGAATTTCAGTCACCGGGATGTCTTCTTTTCCATCCTTATTAAATACAGGAAAACTCCTTTGGTTGGAAGATGAGCAAGGTAATCTAATTTCTTGGGTGGAATACTCTGATACTTGGTATAAAGATAGTAAAAAGAAAAATGGGGGGTATTCTCTGGAATGCATTGATCCGGATAACCTGTCAAATGATATTTCTAATTGGCAGGCTACCCTCGATGAAAAAGGAGGAACTCCGGGGACAGTGAATTCTGTAAGAAATAGTAATCCCGATAAACAGGAAATAAAGGTTCTTTCTTCTTTTTTGCAAACCCCAGATACGCTTGTGATCAATTTTAATAAGGCAATGAATATTTTATCACTTGCTGATCTTAGCCATTATCATTTTTCAAATAATAACTTTTCATTTATTACAGCTTTGCCCGATTATCCTTGTGGAAGAAGTGTGACTCTTATATTGAATGTACCATTGAAAGCAGATGAAAAATTGGAAGTTGAATTAAATGATTTATCTGATGCTTCGGGGAATATTCTGTTAGCTCCTATTCAGTTACAAGTAAACCTTCCTGAGCAAATGGAAGTTGGTGATATATTATTCAATGAATTATTGTTTAATCCTCGTGTAGGTGGAACTGCCTATTTTGAATTATCGAATATTTCCGATAAAGTATTATCTTTTAATCAGCTATCTTTCTCTTTATTAAAAGAAGACGGAACTCAGACGGCAGCAATTGTTTTAAGTAAAACTCCGGAAAGCTTCCCACCACATTCTGAATTCTTTTTTACAGATCATATAGCACTTGTTGCATCACAGTACCATTCTGATATTTCTCATGGGGTGGAAGTCTCTGATTTTCCTAAAATTCCGATAAAAAAAGGAACTTTGTATCTCTTTTCTGCTCAGGGTGAGTTACTTGATGAATTGGCTTATTCCGAATCAATGCACACAACTCCATTAAAAGACAAATGTGGTATTTCTTTGGAGAAAAAAACTCCTGAACTTCTTTCCAAGGAATCTTCAAACTGGGCGTCAGCGTCTTTTTTATCTGGCTATGGTACACCGGGACTGCCTAATCGGTGTTCCGAACAAGCACCTTCTACTGATAAGACCGAATTCCAATTGGAAAGAAAATCATTTTCACCTACTGCAAGTGAAAATAATAAATTGTTGATTATATATTCACTGTTAGACGATGGTTTTGTGGCCAATATCCATATATATGAAGCATCTGGACGTGAAGTTTGTTCATTAGCGGATAGTCAGGTGTTATCAGCAGAAGGAACTATTGAATGGGACGGAAAAGAACGAAGTGGCAATCTCAGTAGGATAGGTCTTTACGTGGCTTATATTGAAATACATAATGCAATAGGGAAAACAAAGACATATAAGCTTCCTTTTGCAGTAATCAGATAATAAAGGAGCTCCTTTAAATGGAAATAAATTCACTCGATTCTTTTTTAGGTCTCTTCTTTGTAGTCTCCTGATTTTTTTGTTCTTTTGCATAAGAAATGCAATATAAATAACATCTACAGCCTATGCATTTGTTTGATTTTAGCTTACAGTTGCCTGTAACGGACCCCACCTGGATTTTTTTCTTAGTGTTGATTATTATTCTTTTTGCCCCAATGGTTTTGGGTCGTTTGCATATTCCTCACATTATTGGAATGATTTTAGCAGGTGTGGTAGTAGGTGGATATGGTTTCAATATATTGGAGCGAGACAGTAGTTTTGAATTGTTTGGTAGAGTTGGTCTTTATTATATCATGTTTCTTGCAGGGCTTGAAATGGATATGGATGACTTTAATAAAAATCGGCTAAAATCGCTGTTTTTTGGTTTGCTAACTTTTATTATTCCCATGATATTGGGGGTGTGGAGTAGTATGACTCTTTTAAATTTTGGATTAACTAGCTCTATTTTATTGGCCAGTATGTATGCCTCCCATACATTAATTTCTTATCCTATTATTAGTCGTTACGGACTTACCCGATCAAGGAGTGTGAATATAGCCATTGGTGGAACGGCTGTTACAATTACACTTGCGCTACTTGTATTGGCCATAATTGCCGGAATGTATAAAGGCGAAATTGATCAGTGGTTTTGGATTTTGCTTATTGCAAAGATTGCTGTGGCCTGCTTTGTAATTATATTCTTTTTTCCTCGGATAGGGCGTTGGTTTTTTCGTCGGTATGAGGATCATGTAATGCAATTTGTTTTTGTTCTTTCAATGGTCTTTCTCGGAGGTGGAATTCTTCAATTGGCTGGATTGGAAGGCATTTTAGGCGCTTTTTTAGTAGGGTTGGTTCTTAATCGTCTTATTCCTCATGTCTCTCCGTTAATGAATCATTTAGAGTTTGTAGGCAATGCGCTTTTTATTCCTTATTTCCTTATTGGAGTGGGAATGATTATTAACGTAAGGAGCTTTTTTACAGAAGGTGAAGCTCTTAAGGTTGCTGTTGTAATGACGGTTGTGGCTATTCTGAGTAAATGGATTGCTGCTTGGATGACTCAGAAAATTTATAAGATGGCTCCTAGTGAGCGAAGAATGATTTTCGGATTGAGTAATGCACAAGCTGCTGCCACTCTTGCAGCAGTGCTGATTGGGCACCAAATTATTTTGGCTAATGGAGAGAGGTTATTGAATGATGAAGTGTTGAATGGTACGGTGATGATGATTTTTTTCACTTGCGTTCTTAGTTCTTTTGTTACTGAACGTGCGGCTCGTCAAATTGCAATGAAAAAAGAAGAACAGGCTAAAGTGGATGGAACGAATTCAGAAGAAAATATACTTATCTCGATATCTAACCCCGATACGATTGTTGATTTGGTTAGTATAGCCTTGATTTTTAAAGAGTCTAAAACTAAAGATGGATTAATTGCTTTAAATGTGGTGAATGATCATAATAGTTCTGGAGTAAAGGTGGCACAAGGGAAAAAATATCTCGAAAAAACGGCAATGCTTGCTGCTGCTGCAGATGTGACTATGCATACGGTTAGTCGTTATGATCTGGATATAGTTTCTGGCATTATCCATACTATTAAAGAACATAATATTTCGGATATAGTGGTTGGTTTTCATCATAAAACAAATTTAGTAGATTCATTTTTTGGATCCACAGTAGAAAACTTATTAAAAAAGACTCATCGTCAGGTTATGATTGTAAAATGCTTGATGCCAGTCAACACACTTCGTCGTATTATCATTGCTGTTCCTCCGAAAGCTGAATATGAAGCTGGATTCCCGAAATGGGTAGAGCATGTGTGCAGGATGGGAGGTCAACTGGGTTGCAGAGTACATTTCTTTGCAAATCCACAAACGTTAATTTGTCTCAAAGTTTTAATTAGTAAAAACTATAGAGGAATAAGAAGTGAACTTTCTGAATTGGCCAATTGGGAAGATCTACTTTTACTCACTGGTCAGGTAAACTATGACCATCTATTGGTGGTGGTCAGTGCCCGTCGGGGATCTGTTTCTTATGACATTTCATTTGAGCATTTGCCCGCTCAGTTGTCCAAATATTTTTCTAATAATAGTTTGTTAGTTATTTATCCTGATCAGTATGGAAACCCTCAGGATACAATTTCTTTCTCTGATCCTCGTGGTCACAATGAGGCCTTGAATTAGGACAAGATGGGACAATGGTTTCATAAATGGTTTAAGAAGAGCTAATGACAGATAAAATAAAGAGATGATAAAACTAGAAGGAATAAAAAAAAGTTTTGGCACACTACAAGTATTGAAAGGCATTGATATGGAAATAGCCAAAGGTGAAGTGGTGAGCATTGTGGGACCTAGCGGAGCAGGGAAGACTACACTACTCCAAATTATGGGAACATTGGATAAGCCCAATGCAGGAAAGATATACATGAATAACTTAGAGATTAGTCGCATGAAAGAGAAAGAATTAGCGACTTTTCGGAATAAGCATATTGGCTTTGTTTTTCAATTTCATCAACTTTTGCCAGAATTCACCGCACTTGAAAATGTAATGATTCCTGCTTTTATTGCAGGTGTTTCAACAAAAGAAGCAATGATACGGGCCAAAGAAATTCTAAATTTTATGGGATTGGTTGAGCGCTCTTCTCATAAACCAAATGAACTTTCAGGAGGGGAAAAACAACGAGTCGCTGTGGCTCGTGCTTTAGTCAATCATCCTTCTGTGATTTTGGCTGATGAACCATCAGGCAGTTTGGACACACATAATAAAGAAGAATTACACCAGCTATTTTTTGATCTTCGGGATAAATTTGAGCAGACTTTTGTAATTGTTACTCATGATGAAAGTTTAGCGAGCATAACCGATAGAACCATTCACATGGTAGATGGTCTAATTCTTTAGAAACAAACATAAGGAGCTAGCCGTTCAAAATCTTTAGAGGTGAACTCTTCATATAAAGATAGTTCCTTGAGGCTTTTTAGTGCTCCTTTCTTTTTTCTATATTCTACTATTACTTTTGCCTGATAAAAGTTAATATATGGATGAGACGTTAAATGCTCAATATTATATTTATTTAAGTTTATTCGATGAATAGGGGATTTTTTAATGCAAAACCACTTATTAAGATCTGTTGGAAGATGAGAAATTTCTTGTAACTGATTCACTTTGTAAAATCCACCTAATAATTGACGATACGCAATAATTCGTTTGGCAGTGCCACTGCCAATACCTGGTATTTTTTTAAGTTCGGTGGTGTCAGCTTGGTCCAGACTAATTACTGTTCCCATCGGATATTTGTAATACTTCAGCGTGTCTCGTTCTGCTTTGGGAGGAAATCGATGTAGAGAATCTGCTTTTTTTAAGAAAGCGTAGCCGATAGTGATATAAGGTCTCAATATTTTATATTGCTCAGGCGAAAGGCCATATACTTTGGCAAAAGCTTCAGGCGTGTGAAACTTACCTCCTTTAGCACGGTAATGTAATATGTTACGGGCGATATAGGGACGAAGTCCTAAACGTACAAAGGTTATAGAATCAGCAGTGTTTGGATCGAAGGGCGCAAGGATTATTTCTTGTTTTTTGTGGAAATAGTAGTCATTAAAATTCCAGTTCTTATCTCTTTGATGAACAGAAGCTAGAAATTTCTCATAAGTATCTTCATCAATCTGGGCATTTGTTGGTAAAGACGGTTGGATAAATGACAATCCCCAACAAACTAGTAATGCTAAGAATATTAATACTACAAGAGTGTAAAATCCCATTCGTTCGGCTTTAGTAAAATAAAAAAAATCCTTCCACATTTTTGTCTTATCCTTAATTATTCGTTAGATTCGTGATTTAAATCACGGATAATATAAAATATTCTGTATTTTTGTGCTCTATCAGTAAACCAGTGATTATGATTAAGCACCTTCGAAAATATCCGTTTTCCTTATTCATTATTCTAATAGTGATTTATCTTTCTCTCTTTAAACCACCTAAGACACCTCTAGATCAGGTGGCTAACTTTGATAAGATTGTCCATGTCTGTATGTACTTTGGCATGTCCGGCATGCTTTGGCTCGAATATATGAAAAATCATCGGCGTCAGTTCAGATTAAAACACGTTTTTATTGGAGCAGTTATTCTTCCAATTATATTTAGTGGTTGCATCGAACTGATACAAGAATACTGCACCAATTATAGAGGCGGTGACTGGTTTGATTTTTTAGCAAATTCTTTTGGCATAATTTTGGCTGGAACAGTGGCCTATTTCTTTGTTAAACCAAAGTTCTTCTGATGATTAGTCAGTCTTTTCCAGAGAGACTACAAATGTTCAGCAATTTGTCCTAGTTTCATGCTGTTTGAACCTTTAATGAGAATATAGCATCCTTTTGGTTTATTTTCATTAATGGCCTTAATTACTTCCGAAACATTTGTATAGGTTTCATATGAATGAGCTGTTTGCGCAAATTGGTCTCCTACCAGAATCACTTTTTCGAAATGGCAACGGTCAATGAAATCTACAATATTTTGATGTTCTTTTACACTAGTATCTCCAAGTTCTTTCATGTCGCCCAAAATAGCAATCTTGTGTTTTATTTCCATCTTCTTAAAATTTTTCAGAGCCGCCATCATACTGGTTGGATTAGCATTATAAGCATCGACTATTAATTTGTTGTCTTCGGTCTCTTTAAGCTGGGAACGATTGTTTTGGGGGATATAGTTTGTTAATGCATCATCTATTTTGGTAGGTTCCACTCCAAAAAAGCGACCAATTGTCACCGCTGCCAAAGCATTATCAAAATTATATTCTCCAATCAATTGAGTTTGTACGTGATGTACATTTCCTTCTTTCCCAGCTTTCCAGTCAAAAGCAAGATAGGGTGAACAAGAGATAATTTTTCCATTGACATAAAGATTTTCTTCTACTCCATAATGAATTAGATTCAGACCTTGAGCTATGTCCATCAAAAAAAGATTTTCATTTTGAATGAAAACAATTGAATCTCCTTTTTGACGTAGGAAATCGTAAAGTTCTCCTTTAGTTTTTATAACTCCTTCAAAAGAACCAAAACCCTCCAAGTGAGCTTTTCCTACATTAGTAATAATACCATAGTCAGGTTCAGCTATATTCACCAGTGCTTTTATTTCTCCCGGATGGTTTGCTCCCATTTCAATTACTGCCAGATCGTGATGAGCCCGAAGTTTCAGTAAAGTGAGAGGTACACCAATATGATTGTTTAGATTTCCCTGGGTATAAAGTACATTATGTGCTTGAGATAGCACTGCGGCAATAAGCTCTTTTGTTGTGGTTTTCCCATTCGTTCCTGTGATGCCGATAACCTTTGTCCCTAATTGTTTGCGATGATAATTAGCTAATTCCTGAAGTGTTTTCAGACAATCATCTACTAAAATAATGTGTTTGTTTTCCTGGTCGGCATATTGAGGTTCATCTACCACTGCATAGGCACATCCATCTTTTAATGCTTTTGCAGCAAAAGTATTTCCGTTGAAAGTATCACCTTTTAAAGAAATAAAAATAGAGCCATCCGGGCAGTTGCGGCTATCTGTTGTTACGATGGGATATTGCAGATAGAGTTGGTAAAGAGCTGATATAGTCATATCATATATTTTTAAAGTATTTTTCAGTGCAAAGATATAGATAATTTGAATGAAGAATGAAAAAATTATGTACTTTTGCAACAAGCTAATTTAAAGAATTTGTAAAATGAGTCAATCATTCTCAAAATATATCAATGTTAATGGAGAACTTCTAGATCTGTCAACTCCTCAAGTGATGGGCATTCTTAATGTGACACCTGATTCTTTTTATGCTGGTTGTAGGGCACAGACGGAATCAACTATTGCGGCTCGTATTTCACAAATTGTAGAAGAAGGAGCTTCTATTATTGATATTGGTGCTTATTCTTCACGTCCTAATGCCGAACATATTTCTTCAGAAGAAGAATTGAACAGATTGCGTCCCGCACTCAAAAAACTAAACCTTGATTATCCAAAGGCTATTATTTCGGTCGATACTTTCCGTGCAAACGTAGCAGAAGTCTGTGTAAAAGAGTATGGTGTGGCAATTATTAATGATATTGCCGCGGGTGAGATGGACAAAAAAATGTTTGATACTGTGGCTCGCTTACAAGTTCCGTATATTATGATGCATATGCAAGGAACTCCTCAGAATATGCAACTTACTCCCCATTACGACAATTTATTGAAAGAGATTTTTCTTTATTTTGCAGAAAAGGTGCAAAGACTTCATGATAAAGGAGTGAATGATATTATTCTTGACCCAGGATTTGGTTTTGGTAAAACGTTGGATCATAATTACGAATTGCTTACTAATCTCCAAGAATTAGGAGTTTTTGAATTACCTTTGTTAGTGGGTGTTTCCAGAAAGTCGATGATCAGTAAATTACTGGGAGTCACTTCTGATGAAGCGTTGAACGGCACTACGGTAGTTCATGCTATTGCTTTGGAAAAAGGAGCAGATATTCTCAGAGTACATGATGTAAAGGAAGCTGTCCAAGTAGTGAAGATCGTTGAAAAGTGCAGAAATAAATAAATAGATTACCATGTTTATTGAATTTGGAGTAAAAGACTTTATTGACATACTGTTAGTCGCTTTTTTGCTATATTACACCTATAAGCTAATGAAAGCATCTGGCTCTATAAACGTGTTTGTAGGAATATTAGTGTTTATTCTTATTTGGCTTGTTGTTTCACAGATTCTGGAAATGCGTTTATTGGGGTCTATTTTCGACAAATTGGTAAGTGTAGGAGTACTTGCGCTTCTTATTCTTTTTCAGGATGAGATTCGTCATTTTTTGATTACTTTAGGTTCTCATCAGCGAGCGAGTCTTTTGGTACGATTCCTTGCAGGTAATAAAAAAGAGCTATTTGAGAAAGATGATATTATGCCTGTGGTATTAGCTTGTCTTAATATGAGTAAACAAAGGATAGGGGCTTTAATAGTTATAGAGCGTAGCATCCCTCTTTATGACATTGTCCGTACAGGAGAACTTCTTGACGCAAACATTAATCAGCGCTTGATAGAAAATATATTTTTTAAAAATAGCCCTTTGCATGATGGTGCGATGGTAATCAGTAAAAAACGAATCAAAGCGGCCGGTTGCATCTTACCAGTCTCTCATAATTTAGATATTCCAAAAGAATTAGGCCTTCGTCATCGTGCGGCAATGGGAATTTCTCAAGTAACAGATTCTCATGCAGTGATTGTCAGCGAAGAGACAGGAGCCATATCTGTGGCTTATCATGGACAATTCTTTTTAAGTCTGAGTGCTGAAGAACTGGAAAGTATTTTAACAAAGGAAAATTAATTTAGCATTAAGCTCATATAAGGTTTTTGCTCAGGGAAAATCTGTAGTTCATTTGGCAACAAATCTATTTTATATCCCATAAGTGCTTGAGTAAGTTGCTGAATGTTTATTTTTAAAGAAGATGCCTTTGTCCCTTTTTTGTATATTTCTCCCCTTTTCATCGAATAAAAAGCATTATTCTTTTTAATAAGGTCATCCGTAAGGTTAAATGAAATTTCCAATTCTTTGTGATAAGAGGCATATAAATGTAGCATTTTTTCTGCATCTAGAATGCGTGCCATACCAAGGGCTTTATTTTTATCCTTGGTTGGAGGGATAATGCAATTTATTTTGTTTGCTCCCATCAGTTCTATAGCTTTATACAAAAGAGTATCTCTAATAGATTCGTTTTCAAAAAAAAGTTCAGAAACATGAAGTGTCCTGTCTTTTAAATGACAGAATGCTAAACCTACGATTTCTTCTTTTAATTTTGCGACTAATAATTTCCCTTTTCCTAAATGGAGATCTTCTAAAATTACATTGAAGTCTTCTTCAGTATGCTGTATGCAACAAGGGCGTTCTTTCATTTTTTGATTAAAGAAGAGATAAATGTCTGTTTGAGGGGAAAAGAATTCTGTGATGTGATATTCAGCACAGGGAGTGAGCTCCTCTGCCTTTAGAAAGTGATTAGAGAACTCAAAGATAGGGGTATATCCTACCTTTGAGTAATATTTAAAAAGCCATTCTTCCGCTGGAATTAGTGTCGTTAATGGTATATTACTTTTGAACATTTGAAAAAATGAATCCGCCAAGAGTTGTTTCATTGTTCCTTTATTTCGATATTCAGGATGGGTGCAAGCCCCTGATATGTAAGCTGTAGGAATTATATCCCCACAAAAAGTCATAGAGTAAGGAAGCATTTGCAAGGCAGAAATAATTTTACCATTTTCTTGGATTACAAGATTCACGTCGTCGTTATATCGCTTGGTAAAATACAATTCAGTAAATGCTTCGTCTTCTCCAAAGCATAAGTCCCATAGAGCTCTGACTTCCTCTTTCATATCATTTTATTCTTTTAATAAGGCAACACATTTTTCTAATAGAATGTTGGGCTGATAAGACAATTTTGCTTTTCTTAATCCCTCAATCCCTAAATCTTCTTCTCTGTTTACATAAATATATTGTTCGGGTATATGGCGAGCAAATTCTTGGTTAATAACTGTGTAAGCTCCTTCAATACTTGTATCTGCTTTTTCTACATGTACACCAAAGGTTTCCTGATTAATAGGCATACCAAAGGTAAACGCTGCAATCTTTCCATTAACATGAAGTATTCCACCTGTTAGTCCTAGTTCTTCAAAGTGGTTTAAGGCATAAGTTAATGATTTACGCTCATTACCTAGTTCTCTTTTATGTTCTTGGTTGTTGTACCATTCTTCTTCGAGTTTCAAGCACTCATTGATATGATCAGGAGTGATGGTTGTATACTTATAATCTGCATATGTTTTCTTAAATTTATTCACATGGTTACGCTTTGATTGGTATTTTTTTCCTTTTAAATCAGCTAAATCTGTACGCAAATAAATATAATCGGCATAGTCTCGATCCGTTTGAAATTCGAATCTTCCAGGCATATTACTTTCAATCTCTGCCCGCATCTTGTTGCAAACACCTTGCATGCGAAAAGGCTCATTCTCAGCTGAGGCATCTTCTATTAGGCTCTGTAGAATGTTTTTCACATTGCCTTTCCCCACAGGCATCATATATGCCAGTTTTCCATCTATGTGGAATTTAAATACTAAAAAATTATCTACAATGGCAAATTGAGTACCATACATAAATCGCCAGCTACATAAATTAGAAAATGAAAGATCACAATTTTTTCTCTCACTATTCATTGTAATGGAAGTAATAACCTCTTTATCTTGAAGAGTTATATCTTTAAACTTTATCATATATTTCTATTAACAAATAATTTTTAAAATTGTTATAGCAATCCCATTAATCGTAAAATTGTGGGAGTAAAGAGCGCCGTAAAGATGCCATTTAATGTTAGTCCTAAACTGGCATAAGCACCATATTTGCTACTTATATCCATTGCGGTAGAAGTTCCTACCGCATGTGCGGCGGTTCCCATTGAAAGCCCTTGAGCAATAGGACTGTCAATTTTTAAGAGCTTTAATATTTTAAAACCAAAAATAGCGCCAAAGAGTCCTACACAAACTACTACGGCGGCAGTAAGTGATGGAATACCTCCCAGTGTTTTTGTTACCTCTATTGCAATAGGGGTAGTAACAGATTTGGCAGCAAGAGAGAGAATAACTTCTTTGCTTGCTCCAAGCAGTTTAGCAATAAGTACAACAGAAACAATTCCAATGATGCATCCAGCCAACTGAGACAATAGGATGGGTAATAGTTGTTTTTTTATTTTTTCTAATTGTAGATATAGAGGAACTCCCAGTGCCACAACAGAGGGTTTTAACCAAAACTCAATCAAGTGACCACCAACATTGTATGTTGCATAGCTTATATTGCATAATTTAAGAAATACAATCAACACTGCAATTGTAAGTAAAATAGGATTGAGCAATACCCAACCTGTTTTTCGCTGCATTAATTTGGCAAAAAAATAGAGCCCAAATGTTAATGCCAAAAGGAAAAAAGGATCTTCTAAATAGTTCATTTGATTTTACGCATTAATTGGTGCACCCATCCAGTTATCAGAAGGACTAAGATGGTGCTAATTAAAGTAGCAATCATAATTGGCCAAAACTGAGCTGTTATTATATCAAAGTAAAGCATTAGTGCGACACCTGGTGGAACAAAGAAGAATCCCAGATTAGCAACTAAAAAATCGGACATTCCCTGCACCCATTGCAGTTTGATCCAACCTATTTTAAGAAAAAAGGTGAGCAGCAACATTCCAATGATGCTGGACGGGAGCTTTATTCCCGTGAGAAATACAACTAATTCACCTAAAGCTAAACAACCAAATAAAATGGCACACTGACGTATCATACTATTATCCTATTAAAAACGGGTGCAAAAGTAGACATAAATAGCAAACGAACCGAATAATGAGTGATAAATGATGTTTATTACCTAATTTATGAAAAGATAAAAAGATTGTAATGAATATTATTTTTATGATCAAAAATGATCCTTGTTTTTTCTCAAACGCCTTGTAAGAAAGGGAAACAAAGAAAATTATAACTGCTGAATCCTTTCTGATTCTAATATTAATTTTTAAATTTGCGGATCTACACTAATTAAGATAATGAAGAAAACGTTTCTACATACTCTCGTTCTATTGTTCCTTGTGAGCATGTCTTTTTCTTGCCGTCCAAATAGGCAGTCTGTTTTTGCATTGCAGCATGCCGAAATCTTGATGGAAGAACATCCCGATAGTTCTTTAATCTTATTGAAAAATTTGAAACCAGATTTGTTGTCTACGGCAGATTATGCCCGTTATTGTTTGCTAATGACGGAAGCTATTGGGAAAAATCATTTGTCAATAACCTCTGATTCATTAATTAGTGTAGCAGTAGAGTATTTTAATGATAAAGGAGATATAGATACTAAAGCAAAAACCTACTTCTATGCAGGATGGGTTAATCAAGAGATGCAGAACACAAAACAGGCAATGGAATATTTCTTAAAAGCGGCTGATTTTGCGGAAGGAGGGAACGACTATAAATTGCAGTATCTCATTCACTATTATTTGGGTAATCTTTATTTTCAGGAAAACCTCTATGATTCTGCATTAAAAATGCATCGAATAGCGTATTATTATTCTCGTTTGCTAAATAACAAAGATTATATGGCATATGCGCTGAGAAATACAGCGATAGCTTATTCAGGCAAAGGGAATAATGATAGTGCCCTAATCTATTATTATAGAAGCCTGAATGTTTTGCCTAAATCAGATACTATGACACTTGTTACTTTGATGAATGAAATAGCAGGTACTTATAATGAAGAAGGAAATTATGGTCGAGCTATTCAACTTGTAAATAAAGCTTTAGAGCTAAAACAGTCCAGTACTGACCTCTCTTATCCTTATATAATAAAAGCTTATGCTTACTATAATTTACTTCAATATGATTCTGCGACTTATTATTATAATAAGACTTTGTACAGCAAAGATTTATATACTAAAGCAGATAGCTATTATAAATTGTCAAAAATTGAAAAAAGACGGGGGAATTTGTTGAAGGCATTTAATTATAATGACATTTATTTAAGTTATAGGGATTCTTTAGAGAAACAATTACATTCAGACATGGTCATTAAGATGCAAAACATTTATCAACATAAAAAAACCGTTGAGAAGATTCAATATTTAACCTTGGAAAAGAATCAACAGAAAATAATACTATATTTAATTAGCGCTATCTCAGTGAGTCTATTGTTTTTTTTAGTGAGTATGCTTCTGCTATATCGGAATAGGAAAGAGAGACAAACAAGTGAACTGGAGTTGACATTACGGCAAGAGAAAGAAGAATCTCAAATGGCAAAAGTACGATTGCAAGAGAGTGAGCTCATACGAGTAAAAAAGGAGAAAGAATTATTGGAAAAGGAAATGGAACTTCGCACAGATTTTTTTAATAGACTAAACAATCTTACGTTTCCTTTTCTAACCATAAATGAACAGGGTGGGGTTGGTTTGAGCTTAACCGATGAAGACTGGAATGCAATTGTAAAAAATACAGATGCGGCATTTAACTACTTTTCTTATCGATTGGCTGAGGCCTTCCCCGAGTTAAGAAGAGATGAGATCCTTTTTTGTTGCTTAGTAAAAATGAAGTTAGGATTAGGTACATTATCTTCTGTTTATAACCTGACTAAAGATGCTATTTCTAAAAGAAAAGAACGAATTAGAAAAAATAAGATGAAGATCGAAGATGGTAGGTCTTTAGAGCAATTTCTTGCTGAGTTTTGACTTTTTCGGTAATGCTCCTCATCATTTGTCCAATATGGCATTCTATAATAATTACAATTTTTAGGCTTATTTATCTGTATAACAGCTAAATAAGCCTATTTTCATTTGTCCAAGGCTTTTTTTGAAATAATGAGCTTTATTCTCTATTTTTGTAACCAAGAAATTTGAACCTAACATTTAAAATTTTAGCCGTTATGAAAAAGTTATTATTAATTGCATTTTGTTGCTCTCTCTTTTGTGTCTCGTTAGTCAACGCTAAAACAGAGACGCAGAAAGATATTGAATTAAAAGCAAGAATTGATAAAAGTATTAAGCCTTTATCTGTAAAAACAGCTGTGATTCCTTTCTCAGCAAGTATCGATGAAGATCTCTTAACTGTAAACTTTTCTACAGGATTAGGATCTACCACTATTAAAATAGAAGATTCTTATGGTGTAGTTGTTTTTGAGAATACATTGGATATTCAAGGGGATTACACTCTACCAATATCTTTAGCTGGTATGGAAGATGGGACTTATCTAATTGAAGTGTCGACATCGAGTAAAATGTGGTACGGAGAATTTGATAAGTAGTGAAAGTGTCTCTAATGATGAGCAAACTGTTGTTTGTCATTCAATTTTTGTTGTATACACACCAAGCTTCTCTAGGCTTGTGTGTATACAATAAAAAGGTACCTTTTTTAATGTGAATATAAATATGATACAAATGCAATATATGATTGATCATATATATAAATATGATAAAATGGAAAGCCGTAGCTTCCGTAAGCTAAGTGTTATTTGGGCCAATTCAACTCATATTGCTAATAAAAAGATGCCTAAAAAAGCGATTAAGATCAAAGAAGTGCAACCTAATACGAATAGGTTACTTGAACAACAAATTCGTGTATATACAAATCCTGTGGATGGACTGTTAGTCGTTGAGATCATTGGTCTTTTAATGGATAAGGGTGCTTTTATATTTATATTTACGCTCACAGGAACATTATTACAAATGATAAATGTGACAGAAGTTAGGACTTTTGTCGATATTTCTTCTCAACCCAATGGAAAATATCTTATGAATGTTCAGGTAGGGACGGGTGTCTCTACGTGGAAAATAATGAAATAATATTTTTTTTGTTGGCTACACACACGTAGAAATAAATAATGAGATACTTTATTTTGTGTTTTTTGGCTTTATTATCTATAATAAGTATTTTTTTTTCTTGTCACCAAAAAAATAATTCAGTTGTTACATTACAACAAGCGGAATTAATGTTGGCAGAGCGCCCTGATAGTGCTCTTGTTTTGTTGAATGTGATCAATTCTGCTTCTTTGTCTATATCGGATAACGCTCGTTATTGTTTATTAATGACAGAGGCAATGATCAAGAATAGTATCCCTATTACCTCTGATTCTCTTATTGATGTGGCTTTAAACTATTTTAAAGATAAAGAAGACTCTGCAATTCAAGCAAAAACTTATTTTTATGCTGGTCGGGTGAGCCAAGAGATGCAGAATGCAAAACAAGCAATGGACTTTTTCTTAAAGGCAGCCGATTTTGCGGAAAATAGTGTAGATTATAATTTGAAGTACCTTATTTACTATTATTTGAGTGATCTTTATGTTAATGAAAATTTGTATGACTTAGCATTAGATACACAGCAGAAAGCATATTATTATTCCCATTTACTGAATAACAAAACTTATATGGCCTATGCACGAAGAAATATTGCTATATCTTATACTGCAAAGGGCAATAATGATAGTGCCTTGAATTTTTATTATCAGGCATTGAATATATTGCCTGCGACTGATACTGCTACTCTTATTACTTTATATAATGAAATAGGAAGCATATATAATCATAGGAGTGATTATTTTCATGCGAATCAATTTGTGAATAAAGCCATTGGGTTGAAACCAGTAGGTGTAAGGCTCTTTTATTGCTATGTAATAAAAGCTGAGATTTATTTTAATCTACAGCAATATGATTCTGCAATTTATTATTATAATAAAACGATTCAAAGTCCGAATCAATATACAAGAGCATCTAGTTATAGTCGGTTAGCCAGTCTTTATTCCGTAAAGGGAGACTATAAAGGTGCATTTAAGTTGATGCAGATTTTTAATGTATGTAGAGATTCCATTGACACACAGACAAAGAGTGCAGCTATAGTTGAAATGGAAAATATCTATCAACATGGAAAATCAAAAGAAAAGATTCAGCACTTAATTTTGGAAAAACAAGAGCAAACAATTCGTTATTATAGATTAGGCATTTTTTCCATCGTATTATTGCTTTTGTTGGCAGCAACTTTTTTTGTATATCGAAACAGAAAAAGAAAGGAACTTTTAGAAAAAAGTAAAATTCTTTTAGAACAAGAAAATAAACTAATTAGATTGCGTCAAAAAGAGACTCAATTGCGAGAGGTTTTTTTTAAAAAACTTAATAGTATCAAACAAATTCCTTCACTAAGTTCCACTAAAGACGGAGCAGATATATTTTTATCTGCAACAAAAATATTATTGACTGATAAAGAATGGGCTGAACTTATAAAAAATATAGATGTCGCTTATGATCATTTTACTGATCGATTGATGAATACTTATCCTAATCTAAGTATTCAAGAAGTTCATCTTTGTTGTTTGGTTAAGATAAAAGTTGCACGGAATGACTTGGCAAATATATTTTGTATGACTCCGCAGAGTGTTAAAACAACAAAGTACCGAATCAAAAAAGATAAAATGGGAATAATTGATAAAAATATGACCCTTGATATTTTTTTAGAAGAGTTCTGATTTTATTTCTGGATACATTAAATTTTGTTTTGTTACCCTATGTCTTGCTTGTAATGTATTAATTTGCTGTTTATTAGATAGTTATATTTATGATATTGTTACCTCTTTTTTTCTTTAAATTGTTTTTTATTTCTCAAATTTGCATCCGATAAGTAATTGAACCCCGGGAAGGCTAGAATAACGGTTAGGTAATTTCAGGCAATTAAAAAAGAGTGGTTGATTTAAATAAATTTATAATTAGATACACACTCCCTGGGGTTCTATTCTTATTTTTATAAAGGTTTTTGATATACATAAAAATATATAATTCTCGTTTTTTACTTCATTTATAACATATCGTTTCGTTATTGAGTGGATGAATCAAAAACTCCTTAAAAATAAGTCCAGACATTTCTCGCAAAGACTCCAGACATCTTGAATAAGAAGTCCAGATATATTTTTAGCAAGACTAAAAAAAACGTAGGAAAAAGCAACAAAGAAATTGAAACTGGTTATAAGCGCGGAGGATGCGGAGGGTGCGGAGGCGTTTTCTTAAGCCTTATACTATAGATACTATAATATAAATCATATCTATCTATATTAGTATATAAAGTCTAAGAAAAACCCTCCGCACCCTCCGCGCCTGAATTAGAAAAAAGTTTGAAAATAGCTATTACTTCCTCATTATAAGATAAATGCGTCCATGCCTCAAAAAAATGTTCCGATGCTCCATTTCATCCGAATTTATCTTATAAATATATTAATGTTGCTATAATGAGTGTTTTCTATCTCAAAAAAAAACTACTTGATCACTGAAAAACAAGAATGAATCGTAATTAACGAACTCCTTAGTAATATGCAAATTTGAACGCGGCGTTTTTCGGAAAAAGTCAATCAATAGCTCTGTTCATGCTTGACAAAAGACGATTTAACATTCCTCTTTTTGATGGAGCAGAATTATCGATTACAAAATGGTTGTTTTATTAATAAATTTCAGTTTTAAATTTTTCTCCTTGAAAAACGAATAATTTAATTGTATATTTGTGATATAATCAACTCAAACATATTTGCAATGGATATAGATGAAAAAATAAAAAAAGATTTTATTCGCTTTCAGCGGGATGAGATAACCGGAAGTATGGTTTATGCTCGTCTTGCTTCGATAGAAAAGAATAGCGCAAATAAAGAGGTTCTCTTCAAAATTGCTGCTGATGAGGCTGCCCACTATCAAATACTGAAGAAATATACACATCAAACTATAACTTCTAATAAGTGGAAAGTTGCTAAATTCTATTGGTTTGCTCGTATTTTGGGACTTACTTTTGCTATTAAGTTAATGGAGGCAAGTGAATCGGATGCACATGAGGATTATGAGCAATATACTGATTTTCCCGAATTACTTCGTTTAGGTCGTGAAGAAGAAGAACATGAACAGAAGCTTATTGGCCTGATTAATGAAGAACGCTTAGAATATATGGGTTCTGTGGTATTAGGATTAAATGACGCTTTAGTTGAATTTACCGGCGCTTTAGCTGGATTTACGCTTGCCTTGAGTGATTCTAAACTTATCGCATTGACTGGGAGTATTACAGGCATTGCTGCTGCACTTTCTATGGCTTCCTCAGAGTATCTTTCTACTAAATCTGAAGGAGATAAAAGTAAACACCCTGTGAAGGCGGCTATTTATACAGGTTTTGCTTATGTTGTTACTGTTGTTGCTTTAGTTGTTCCTTTTATTTTGATTTCTAATGTATTATTGGCATTGGGAGTTATGCTTGTAATAGCATTGTCGATAATCGGACTGTTCAATTATTATTATTCAGTAGCAAGAAGTGAAAGTTTTAGAAAGCGTTTTACGGAAATGGCAATTCTAAGTTTTGGAGTGGCAGCTATCAGTTTTTTGATAGGTTATGCATTGAAAGTTTTTACGGGAATAGGAGGCTAAGCTAAATAATCTATTTTTTTTCTGTACAATGTTAAAGATTGCAACTTTCTTAGTCCGATAGATTAAATTATATTTGATTTTGTAATGTAGATATTGCAATAATATGTACTTTTGCATTGTGAAAGTCAATTCCTTCGATATCAAAACACATTAATATATTATTCTATCATGGATTTAATGAATGAAATTATTGCGCGGGCGAAAGCTGATCGCCAACGCATTGTTCTTCCGGAAGGAACGGAAGAACGTACTTTGAAAGCTGCTGATCGCGTGTTGGCTGATGGTGTAGCCGATATAATTCTTCTTGGAAATCCCGAAGAAATTAAAAAACTAGTTGTAGAATGGGAACTGAAGAATTTAGAAAAGGCCACGATTATTGATCCGGTTAATCATCCAAAGAAAGAACAATATGCGGAGTTGCTTTGCGAACTTCGTAAGAAAAAAGGCATGACGATTGAGGAAGCTCAGAAACTGGTTCTTAATCCATTGTATTTAGGTTGCCTGATTATTAAAAGTGGTGATGCCGACGGTCAATTGGCTGGTGCACAAAATACAACTGGTAATGTACTTCGTCCAGCATTGCAAATAATAAAGACATCTCCGGGTATTAGTGTTGTTTCTGGTGCTATGTTACTTTTAACAAAAGCGCATCAATATGGAAAAGACGGACTTTTAGTTATTGCGGATGTAGCTGTTCTTCCTAACCCTACAGCAGAAGAACTTGCACAAATAGCTGTGGCTACTGGTCATACTGCCCGCGTGCTCGCAAACGTAGAACCAAAAGTTGCGATGCTTAGTTTCTCTACCAAAGGAAGTGCAAAAAATGAAATGGTAGACAAGGTAGTAGAAGCAACTCGATTGGCAAAAGAACTGGATCCTACTATGCAGATTGATGGTGAACTTCAGGCAGATGCAGCGCTTGTTCCATCTGTTGGAGAAAGTAAAGCTCCTGGAAGCTCTATTGCGGGGCATGCAAACACATTGATCTTCCCTTCTCTTGAGGTCGGTAATATTGCTTATAAACTTGTGCAACGTTTGGGCGGAGCGGAAGCTATTGGTCCCGTTCTTCAGGGAATGGCTGCTCCAGTGAATGACCTTTCACGTGGTTGCTCAGCCGATGATATTTATAAAATGATAGCTATTACAGCTAATCAGGCTATTGGAGCAAAGAAACAATAAAAACGTAAAAAGATATGGCAGAAATGATTAAAGAGCCAATTGAGAGCTACGGGTTAAGTTCAAAAGACCGTAAAAAAACGCTCTTCTCTAGAATTGGTATCGTGGGCTGCGGGAAAGAAGGCTCTAAAATAGCTACAGTGGCTGCTACGGCGGGCATTGAAGTCGTGTTTTTGGAAATTAGCGATGAGAGGATCAAAAGAGCATTTAATAAAATTGGCGCTGAACTAGATCATCGTATCGCTACATGGGGGCTTACCGAGTCCGAGAAGAAAACAATTCTGGGGCGTATTACAGGCACATTGACTTTTAGCGCATTCAAAGATTGTGATTTTGTAATTGAAGCAGTTCGTTATGATGAAAATGGTGAAAGAAGCTTGAACCATCGCAAAGAGATTTTCCGGAACCTGGAAGAGGTTTTAAAGAAAGATGCTATCATTGCTACCAATGCTTCATCTGTAGTAATTACAGAGTTGGCATCTGAATTGCAACACAAGGATCGTTGTGTTTGTTTACACTTTGTAATGATGCAACCTCAAAGCCGAGTAATGGAAATTGTTCGTGGACTTTATACTTCGGATACTTGTTATAATAAGGTTTGTCAGTTTGCTAAGTTAATCAGTTATGATTTTGTTACAGTAGAAGATTCTGCCGGACTGGTTTGTAATCGTCTGTTCTTTATCTTGTTGAATGAGGCTTGTGCTATCCTTCAGGAGGGATTGACTACTACTATTGAGATTGATTCAATCATTAAATTTGGTTTAGGACAACGCCAAGGTGTATTTTGTATTGCCGACCAAATGGGTATTGAAAAAATAGTTCCTCAAATGGAAGATTTATATAAAGAATTTGGCTCTTTGAAATATAAGCCGTCTCCACTATTGCTTCGCCTGAATCGTGCAAAACATTGGGGCGTTCGTACTGGCGTGGGCTTTTACGCCTATGACGAAGAAGGAAACCGTATAAAAAAAGAGAATGATAAAAAATAGAAAACTATGAAAATATTAGTGCTCAACTGCGGTAGTTCATCCATCAAATATAAATTGTTCAATATGGACACGAAAGAGGTGATGGCTCAAGGCGGAATAGAGAAAATTGGATTAAAAGGTTCCTTCCTTAAACTCACCCTCCCCAATGGGAATAAAGTGATGCTTGAAGGCGAAATCTTGGAACATACAGCTGGAATTGAATATATTCTTGGCGTTTTGATCAGTAAAAAGTATGGTTGCATCAAGTCTTTGGATGAAATCAATGCTGTTGGTCATCGTGTGGTACACGGAGGAGAGAAATTTAATAAATCAGTATTGATTACTGATCAGGTAATAGAGAAAATAGTGGAATGCATAGATATTGCACCGCTCCATAATCCTCCTAATTTAAAGGGTATTCGGGCGGTATCAGATCTGATGCCTAATGCACCCCAAATTGCCGTATTTGATACAGCTTTTCATCAGACTATGCCCGATTATGCGTATATGTATGGCATTCCTTACCAACTTTATAAAAAATATGGCATTCGCCGTTATGGTTTTCATGGAACCAGTCATCGTTATGTGTCACAACGTGTATGTGACTTTCTCGGAATTTCTCCCAAAGGGCAACGAATCATTACTTGCCATGTAGGTAATGGTGGGTCCATCTCCGCTATAAAAGATGGTCAATCTATGGATACTTCAATGGGATTTACTCCTGTAGAAGGTTTATTGATGGGAACTCGTGCCGGAGATATTGATGCCGGAGTTGTTTCTTATATAATGGATAAAGAAATGATTGGCACAGCGTCTATTTCTACATTGCTAAATAAACATAGTGGCATTCTTGGGGTATCAGGAGTCTCTAGTGATATGCGTGAGCTTGATGCTGCATGTCAGGAAGGAAATGAGCGTGCAATACTTGCAGAAAAAATGTATTATTACCGCATCAAAAAATATGTAGGTGCTTATACTGCTGCACTGGGTGGCGTTGACGTTATAGTCTTTACTGGCGGAGTAGGTGAAAATCAATCAAAGTGTCGTTCGGAAGTATGTGAAGGTTTGGAATACATGGGAGTTCATCTTGACCAAGAAAAGAATAATAAAATTCATGGTGATGAGGCTATTATTAGTACTCCTGATTCTAAAGTGAAAGTGGTTGTGATTCCTACTGATGAAGAATTTATGATTGCTTCTGATGCGATGGAAATATTGAAAGGTAAATAAAATCGCCTTTGATTTATATAAAAGAATGCCCTGATAGTTTTAAATATTAGAGCATTTTTTTTATGTGCTTTATTTTCTTTGCTGGTACTTTTCCCTGTTTTTTATTATAGTGGACATGTTTTCATATGCCCATGATGCAAGACCATCAATGTGAGGGAGTAACGTTCTTCCAAGATTAGTTAAACTATATTCTACGCGAGGTGGTACTTCTGGGTATATCTTTCTTGAAATCAAACTGTCGGCTTCCAGTGAACGTAGAGTGACAGTCAGCATTTTTTGAGATATATCGCCTATATTTTTACTGATTTCATTAAATCTCAGAATCCCTCCTTCATTAAGTAGCTCAAGTACAAGTATAGACCATTTATCGCCAAAGCGATCAAGTACATGGCGAATAGGGCAATGGGAACTATCTGAAAATTTTTCCAAGTTTTTTTTATCCATAAGCTTTTTATTATCAGCATTACTAACATTTGAGTAACTATGTTTCTTAAATGTGCCTTCTTGTTTTATATTTCATTTTTATCTTCCTTTGCTCTCGAAAAGTTACTAATATATATAATAGATATTAATGTTGCAAAAGTAACCAATTATTTTAAATAAACAATAAAACATAGAAAGTATGAAGACTCTTATTCTTTTAGCTCATCCTGATATTGCGCTGTCAGTGATTAATAAATCGTGGATTGAAATACTTCCCAAAGAAAATAAAGATATCACAGTGCATAATATCTATGTGGCTTATCCGGATTGGAAGATTGATGTGAAAGCAGAGCAGGCATTATTAGAGAGTCATGACCGGATTATTTTCCAATATCCTATATATTGGTATAATATGCCTCCATTAATGAAGAAATGGTTTGATGAAGTTTATGCTTATGGATGGTGTTATGGTCCTGGTGGGGATAAACTTGAAGGAAAAGAAATTGGCTTGGCTATTTCTACAGGTGGAATTGCAGAGGCTTATGCTGAAAGCGATAAAAATGCCATAACATCAAAAGGACTAACGCAGACCATTGTTGCGACAGCCAATTATACTCATTCAAAATTTGAATCAGCCTATATATTTCATGGTGCTTTAGGCAATCCTTCTGAGGAAACTCTTAAAGAAGCTGCTATGAATTATGTGAGTTATGTAACAAAGTAATATAAAGAAAAAGAGGTATAAGACGCTGAGCGCCTATATCTCTTTTTAATTTATGCTACGAGGAAGCTTATTATTTAATATCTTTCAGTTCCCAGCCAAGAGCGCTGGCTCCAAGGACTGCTGCGTCAGAATCCTTTAATTCAGAAATTAGAAGTTTGGTCTTTCCTTTGAACACATTTAACACATTTTCTTCAAGTGCTTTTTGAACAGGTTTCATAATGAAATCACCGGATTTAGCCAATCCACCGAATAAAATGATTGCTTCAGGACTTGAAAAAGCAACAAAATCGGCCAAAGATTCACCTAAAAGATGCCCTGTAAATTCAAATATTTCTTGAGCAAGTTTATCTCCTTTTACTGCGGCATCATATACATCCTTTGATGCAATTTCTTCGGACGGAATATTACGCAATAAACTTTTATCTGAACGTGCAACTAAAAATTCACGGGCTGTGCGAGCTACTCCTGTAGCAGAACAGTAGGCTTCCAAGCACCCTTTACGTCCGCAACCACACATTCTTCCATTCTCGCGGCGTACAATGACATGCCCTAATTCACCGGCAAATCCATCGTGACCATAAACCACTTGTCCATTAATAACGATACCACTACCAACTCCTGTACCAAGAGTTATCATAATAAAGTCTTTCATTCCTCGGGCAGCCCCATAAGTCATTTCGCCAACAGCAGCAGCGTTTGCGTCGTTAGTTAACGCAGTAGGGATTCCTAACCTCTGCTCAAACATTTCTGCTAAATGGATGATTCCTTTCCAAGGAAGATTAGGTGCAAATTCAATTGTTCCACTATAATAATTGCCGTTAGGAGCTCCAATACCAATGCCTTTTATTTTTTCTACTCCACCTTCTGATTCGATTAGCGGAAGTAAATTTTTGCATACAGCGTCTACATATTCTTCAACCTTGTCGTATACTTGTGTCTTTACTGAACCGCTGCATAAAATAGTTCCTCGGGTATCTACAATACCGAAAACAGAATTTGTTCCACCGATGTCAATGCCTACTACGTAGGGCTTTTCCATGTTTGAAATCATGATATAATTAATTATTTGGTTAGTTACTTGATTACAAATAACGTAAAGAAGATCGACTCTACAAAATCTTTTTGAAATTTTATTTTCTATATCTGCAACTTTTTGAACTATTGGTGCGTCTAATAGAAAAAAACAGTGATGATACATGATACATTTAGAAGACATTAACAAGACTTATCACAACGGAGCCCCCCTTCATGTGCTAAAAGGTATAAATTTGGATATTGAACGGGGTGAATTTGTCTCCATCATGGGAGCTTCCGGTTCGGGTAAATCTACCCTACTTAATATTCTAGGCATTCTGGATAATTATGATACCGGGAATTATTATCTCAATGATGTTTTGATTAAAAACTTAAGTGAGACACGTTCGGCTGAATACCGTAACCGGATGATTGGTTTTATTTTCCAGTCTTTTAATCTGATCTCTTTTAAAAATGCAGTGGAAAATGTTGCATTACCACTCTTTTATCAAAATGTGAGTAGGAAGAAACGCAACATCTTGGCAATGGAATATTTAGATAAATTGGGTTTGAAAGATTGGGCGCATCACATGCCCAATGAGCTTTCAGGAGGTCAGAAACAGCGGGTGGCTATTGCCCGTGCACTAATTTCAAATCCACAAATTATTCTTGCCGATGAACCGACTGGAGCTTTGGATAGCAAAACATCCGTTGAGGTAATGCAACTTTTGAAAGAGGTGAATGATACGGGTATGACTTTGATTGTGGTTACTCATGAATCGGGTGTAGCCAACCAAACGAATAAAATTATCCATATAAAAGACGGAATAATTGAATCAATAGAAAATAATGTGGTCCATAAGGACTCTCTATTTGGTAATGGACTAATGAAGTAAATTATGAAAATAGGAATAGATATTTGGCAAGAAATATACAGTACAATCAGGCGGAATAAGATGCGTACATTTCTTACTGGATTTTCCGTATCTTGGGGAATCTTTATGTTGATAGTCTTGTTAGGATCAGGAAATGGACTGATCCATGCTTTTGAGGAATCTTCATCGGATATGGCAAAAAATTCCATTAAGATCTTTCCGGGGATGACAAGCAAAACTTATGATGGATTGGAATCGGGAAGAAGAATACAGTTGGATAACAAAGATGTGAGCCTTACAAAAAATAAGTTTCATGAGAATGTTATTTTGGCTGGAGCTACGGTGAGCCAAAGTGGCGTGACTCTCTCTTATAAAGATGAGTATGTATCTTTGGAGTTAGATGGAGTGAATCCTTCGTATACAGATGTTGAACCTTGTAAGATAGACGAAAATGGCGGCCGGTTTATTAATGACTTGGATATTAATCAGCGTAGAAAAGTTATTGTAATTCACAAAAAAACGAGAGATGTTCTTTTTCGTAAAGAAAGTGCGATTGGCAAGTTTGTAAATGCAGGTGCAGTAGCCTATCAAGTTGTTGGCGTTTATAAGGATAGAGGCAATCAGGACGCAAGAACTGCTTTTATCCCTTTTACTACTGCTCAGACTATCTATAATAAGGCGGATACGTTAGATAATATAATCTTTACCACTCGTGGGCTGAATACCGAAAAAGCGAATAAAGACTTTGAACAAGAATATCGCAAAGCAATTGCTAGCCGACATCGTTTTGACCCTTCAGATGAGAATGGGATATGGATATGGAACCGCTTTACAAATTACTTGCAACAGATGACTGCAATGAATATTCTGAATACAGCCATTTGGGTGATTGGAATATTTACTTTATTAAGTGGCATTGTAGGTGTGAGTAATATTATGTTGATTACGGTGAAAGAACGTACTAAAGAATTTGGAATCCGTAAGGCATTAGGTGCTTCTCCGGCATCTGTGTTATGGTTAATTATTCTGGAAAGTATTTTAATAACGACTATTTTTGGGTATATAGGCATGGTAGCGGGAATCGGAGTTACTGAATATATGAGCGTCGTTGCAGGAGCTCAAACAGTGGGACCAATGCAAATGACTGTTTTCAAAGATCCCACAGTAAATATAGGTGTTGCCATACAGGCTACTGTAACTTTGATTATTGCTGGAACGTTAGCGGGGTTTTTCCCGGCGCGTAAAGCTGTGAAGATAAGACCAATTGAAGCATTAAGAGCAGAATAATTATGAGAATAATAGATATAGATCGGTGGGAGGAAGTCCTTGTAACCATTACTCGAAACAAGACACGTAGTCTGTTAACTGCTTTCGGAATTTTTTGGGGAATATTTATGCTGGTAGCTCTTATTGGCGGAGGAAATGGGATGCAGCAAATGATGAGCAGTAACTTTGCCGGCTTTGCCACAAACTCCTGTTTCCTGATTAGTCAGCAGACAAGCGAACCTTATAAAGGATTCCGTAAAGGCCGAACCTGGAATTTAGAGAATCATGACGTGGAAATACTTCGCAATAATATTTCTAATATTGAGCATATTACTCCATGTCTTAGTCGATGGGGGGCTTCGGTTGTCCGAGGAGAAGAAAAAGGCTCATTTGTAGCTCGGGGAGCATATCCTGAATATGATTATATTGAGCAGCAAAGTATGCGGTTTGGACGCTTTATTAATGATGTAGATATTCGTGAGCAACGTAAAGTCTGTACCATCGGTACTCGTATTTATCAAACTCTTTTTAAAAAAGGACAAAATCCTTGTGGAGAGTTTATTCGCGTGGATGGCATTTACTATCAGGTTGTGGGTGTTTGTTCTGGTGTGAGTAACATTAATATAGGTGGATCTAGTGAAGAAACGGTAACTATTCCTTTCACTACGATGCAGCAAGCTTATAATTATGGAAAGGAAGTACATATTATTTGTATTACCGCTAAGGAGGGTACACTCATTAGTACCATGGAGCCGGATATACAGAAGCTGATAAAGTCCAATCATTTGATTTCTCCAACAGATCCACAAGCGTTGATGGTACTTAATATGGAAGAGATGTTTAAAATGATGGATAATTTGTTTGCCGGCATTCGTATACTCATCTGGCTCGTTGGATTAGGCACTTTATTAGCTGGTGCCATTGGCGTGAGTAACATTATGATGGTTACAGTTCGTGAGCGAACGGGAGAAATTGGTATCCGTAGGGCAATAGGTGCCCGTCCAAAAGAAATTATGCAGCAGATACTTTCTGAAAGTATGGTGTTAACTTCCATTGCGGGATTAACAGGTATCTCATTTGCTGTATTGGTTCTTCAGGTTGCCGAGGTCGGCATTAGGGCAGGTGGAACAGATGTTCATTTTCAGGTTTCTTTCTGGATGGCAATCGGAATGACACTTTTACTTCTTTCATTAGGAATGTTGGCAGGATTGGCACCGGCTTACCGAGCTATGTCGATAAAACCAATTGAGGCTATTCGAGATGAATAATATTAAGCTAAAATATAACGTAAGTAAATAAAATAATAGTAACAATAATTGTATGAAGAAGTATCTTAAAATCGCATTGATTGTGGTCATAGTCGCCATATTCATTAGCACTTTCGCATTCCTTTATGTTAAATCTCAACCAAAGGCAATTGTGTATGAGCTTGTAACTCCAAAGGTTACGGATATAGAGAAAAGTACAGTGGCTACAGGCAAGGTAGAACCACGTGACGAGATCTTAATTAAACCACAAATCTCCGGTATTGTGGTAGAGGTATATAAAGAAGCCGGTCAGCTAATTAAGAAGGGGGATGTAATTGCTAAGGTGAAAGTTATTCCGGAATTAGGTCAGCTGAATACTGCAGAAAGTCGTGTTCGTGTTGCTGACATTAACTATAGGCAGGCAAAACAGGAATTTGAACGTCAGAAGAAGTTGTTTAAGGACAAATTGATTAGTAAGGAGGACTATGAGAAAAGTGAAGTCACTATGAAAACCGCTAGAGAAGAGTCTTCAACAGCAAAAGAAAGTCTGGATATTATAAAAGAAGGGATCACTAAAAATTCGGCAAGTTTCAGTAACACTATGATTCGTTCCACTATTGATGGATTAATTTTGGATATACCTGTTAAGAAAGGTAGTTCTGTAATAATGAGTAATACTTTTAATGATGGAACAACTGTTGCGACAGTAGCCAACATGAAAGATCTTATTTTTAGAGGAAAGATAGATGAAACAGAAGTAGGACGTATTAAAGAAGGAATGCCTTTGAAACTGACTATTGGTGCTTTACAGAATCTAAAATTTAATGCAAAACTGGAATATATTTCTCCCAAAGGAGTTGCAGAGAATGGAGCGAATCTCTTCGAAATAAAAGCTGCCATAAATGCTCCTTCTGATGTTGAAATTCGTTCAGGATATAGTGCGAATGCAGAAATAGTATTGGGTAGAGCCAATAAAGTATTAACTGTGCCGGAAAGTACTGTTGAATTTTCAGGAGATTCTACATTTGTCTATGTGTTGAAGAGTGAAAAGCCGACTCAGACATTTGAAAGACGCAGGGTCATTTTGGGAATGAGTGATGGCATTAAAATAGAAATAAAAAGTGGAATTACAGTAAAAGAGAAAGTCCGCGGGGCTATTGTTGAGGAAAAGAAGCCTTTAAAGGAGGATAAAAAATAAGTAAGTCTATGAAAAAAAATATAATTCTTATTGTCCTATTGTTATTCTCTGGAGGGACCTTTGCCCAGCAAAACTGGACTCTTAGAGATTGCATAGATTATGCGATAAAACATAGCCTTCAGATTCAAAAACAAGAGATCACAACTGAACAACAGAAAGTGGATTTGAATAGTGCCAAGAATAAAAGGTTACCTGATTTAAATGGTAGTGTCTCTCAATCATTTAGTTTTGGACGTGCCGCTTCTCCTAAAGATAACTCTTATGTAGATAGTAATAGCAGCAATAGTAGCTTTGGGCTCAGTACCACTGTTCCTATTTTTACCGGTTTTCAGATACCTAACAATATAGAGCTAAGTAAACTGAATCTGAAAGCTGCTACAGAGGACTTGAAGAAAGCTAAAGAAGATATCAGTATAAATGTAACTTCCGCTTTTTTGCAGGTACTTTTTAATGAAGAATTATGTAAGGTAGCTCAGGAACAAATAAAGCTAAGTAAGGAACAATTGGATAGAATGGCTCGTATGGAAGAGGTGGGTAAAGCTTCTACGTCGCAGGTTTATGAGTTAAAGGCACGATTGGCACAAGATGAACTTTCGGCTGTGCAAGCTGAGAATACTCGTAAATTAGCAGTTTTGGACTTAACACAACTTTTAGAATTACCTAGTCCTGAAGGCTTTTCTGTTGTTTTCCCTGAGGTGGATCCTCAGTTTTCTGAGTTGAGTGCTCCAGAGGATATTTACACCCAAGCTATTGTAATTAGACCGGGAGTACTGGCTGCCCAATATCGCTTAGAGGGAACCGATAGAAGCATCAAGATTGCTCGGGGAGCCTATTATCCTACCCTTTCTTTTAATGGAGGATTGAGTACCGGATATTATACTATGTCCGGAATTACCAGCCGGAATTTTGGACAGCAATGGGGAGATAACTTCAATAAGTATATTGGTCTGTCATTGAGTATTCCTATTTTTGATCGCTTTGATACCCGTAACAAAGTGAAAACCGCCCGCTTGCAATACAGCACACAAGCGCTTCAATTAGAAGATTCAAAGAAAAGTCTTTATAAAGAAATTCAGCAGGCATATTATAATGCGGTGGCAGCTCAGGCAAAATATACTTCTAGTAAGACTGCCGTTGAGGCTAATGAAGAATCATTTAAACTGATGCGTGAAAAGTATGAGAACGGCAAAGCAACTTCTGTAGAGTTTAGTGAGGCAAAGGTCAATTTGATGAAAGCTTCTTCCGATCAGATTCAGGCAAAGTATGATTATCTTTTTAGAACGAAAATTTTAGATTTTTATAAAGGTATATCACTGGCGCAGTAGAAAGAAAAAACTATCTTTGTGAATATTTTATATTTTAACAAAGAATGTTATGAAAAAAAGTTTACTGCGACTTACGGTACTGTGGTGCAACTTTTCGGTTTGTATGTCTGCATTTTCACAGACAGAGATAAAATCTTTCATCGATGATTTGTCGCCTTCCCTAAGTGGAAAAGAGGTTATCTTTACTTTGCCTCTCACAGTAACTCAGACATATTATAGTAAGCCTTCGGGAGATATAATCCTTTCTCCCGGGCTTCTTTATTCTCCTACAGAGGTGGCTTTGCCTGGAAGTGAAGCAATTAGTATGATTAGCTGGAATGCTCAGCGGAAATTGACCTTGAAGAGTAGTTCTTCTTATGTTGATGCGAACGGAACGTTGAGAACAGGAAGTAAAGTAACGGGATTGAGAGGTATCTTAACTTATAGCAACGGCACATATTCTTTATCTCCTACTGTTCAGCCTATTTTTGAGGGTAATGAGCGTACTGTTTCTCCAGGGGATGTGGGTAGCTATAATCTGAAAGTTGCAAGCTTTAATATTGAATATTATATTGCCAGCAGCACTCAATGGGGAAAAGGATATGGAGCTGACAATCAAGAGGCCTTTAACCGCCAGCGATCAAAAGTGTTAGCGGCACTGAAAGGATTGGACGCTGATATTTATGCCCTTTGTGAAGTCGGCGAAGGAAATGCTTCCGTTTCGGATCTGGTTAATGGATTAAATGAAGTGACTTCTTCCAGCAACTATGCTTATGTTACTGATAATAACAACGAAGAAACTACCTATACCAAGAATGTATTTATTTATAATAAAACAAAGGTTGCTCCTTATAGAGATATTTATATCTATGGAAGTGGTAGCTTGAAATTGCGGCAGGTAGCGCAAGCTTTTGATCTGAAAAGCAATGGAGAACGGGTAATTATAGCAGTGAATCATCTCAAAGCTAAATCGGGCTCTGGCTCAGGGAATAATGCCGACCAGGGAGATGGGCAGGGTATTTATAATTATGATCGGGTAATTGAGGCTAATCTGGTTGTAAATGCATTGAATACTCTTACTAGTTACTATAATGATCCTGATGTTCTGGTAGTAGGAGATATGAATGCTTATTCCATGGAAGATCCTATTAAAGTGTATGCAAACAATGGACTGGTTAATGAGCTGCAACTTTTTTCCCCTAAAGATTATAGTTATGTTTATCGGGGGAACGTAGGTTATTTAGATCATTCGCAAGCAACCTCTAGTCTTAGTAAACAAGTGACCGGTGCCCGCCCATGGCATATTAATGCGGACGAACCCACTTATTTGGAGTATACTTCCTCCACTTATTACTCCGCTGACCCTTACCGTTGTTCTGACCACGACCCCATTGTAACAGGCCTTAGTTTGGGTAATAATGGCACTGGCATTGAGAATGCAACGCAGGAGGCAGCAGATAAGCTTCAGATATTTGGTGATCCTTCTAACGGATACCTTACTCTTAGTGCCGGGCAAATAGATAGGGTCGAAATATTGACGATCAGTGGCCAAATGGTCTTCTCATCTGCAAACGCTACTCCTGGTGAATATTTTCTTCTTCCCACGGCTTCTTTGCAGAAAGGTTTTTATTTAATTCGTGTATTCAATGGGAAAAGAGCATTGACAAACAAGTTCTTTTTACCTTGAGAGCTTAGTATTAAGGGAATCTTTCCTTAGATATAATATAGAATAGCTACGGTAAATAATAAAAAGCTGTACGCTTAAAATAATGTAAGTGTACACTATTTGATATTATACTGTAGACTATCTTATCAATATTCCAAATCTCATACTCTTAGCTTTCTAATTCTTTTAAAATAATGAACAATATACAATAGAAACAGCTACTTTTGCAACGCAAAACTAACTATACAAAAGAATTTTTATTCAGTATGGGACATAAAACAAAAATAGGGATTTTGGTTGCTCTTAGCCTACTTATTGTGACAGGTATTGTTGCATATGTGTGCAGAGACACGTTATTAAATCACTATGCAGAAGGTAAATTTGAAGATTTAGAAAAAGAATATGGACTAAAAATCAGTTATGCCCGTCTTCACATGCCGGGAATCAGCGAAGTAGAGATTGAGCAACTATCTGTGGTACCTAATAATAGAGATACGCTCATAGAGTTACATTCTATGCAGGTTGATCTTAATTTTTGGAAAATGCTTATTTTCAAGGCAGAAGTAAAGAAGGTAGCAGCCGACGGGGTTCATGTTAGTTTCGTAAAGAAAGATTCTCTTTCCAACTATGACTTCTTGTTTAAAAAAGATAAAAAGAAGATAGAGGATGAAAATAAAAAAGATTATGCCCAGCGAGTGTCTAACTCATTGAATTTAATATTTGGTTTTCTACCAGAAAATGGTAATCTGAAAGATTTTCGAGTGAGTTACCGGCGAGACGCAACTTATATGGAAGTACAGGTTCCTATACTTCACATCAAAGAAAACCGTTTTGAAACCGAGATTACTGTTAAGGAAGATAGTACGGTGCGCTACTGGATGAGTAGGGGACGTTTGCACAACGGCGAAAAGACGCTGGAAGCCGAAATTTATTCAAAGCTTCCTGGAAAAGTATCGCTTCCTTATCTGAATAAACATTATGGTATGCAGGTGGCATTTGATACACTTGCTTATCGCCTCACAGAAAGTGAGTTGGGCGGTGGAAAGATTTCTTTGACCGGAAAAGCTGAAGTCAGCGGGCTGGAACTTTATCATCCTGCTCTTTCTCCGGAAGTAATTGATCTTAACCGAGGACGTTTTAGTTACACCGTCAACGTGGGAAAAGACTTTGTAGAACTGGATAGTGCTACGATTGTTCAGTTCAATAAATTACAGTTTCATCCCTATGTGCGAGCACAGAAAAAAGATAAATGGCATATCATCGTTGCCATTGATAAACCTTCTTTTCCAGCCGACGAGCTATTCTCTTCTCTGCCCAAAGGACTTTTTAATAGTTTGGACGGGATAAAGACAAATGGTCGTTTGGCCTACCATTTTCTTCTGGATGTTGATTTTAATAATCTGAACGCACTGAAGTTAGAATCGGAACTGAAAAGTCAAGGTTTTAAAATGCTCAACTATGGAAATGAAAATCTGGCTAAGATGAATGGATCTTTTTTATATACGGCATACGAAAATGGGCGTCCGGTACGTAGTTTTATTGTTGGTCCCCAGAATCCTAACTTTCGTCCGTTGGACAGCATTTCACCACTACTCCAAACGGCAGTGATGCAATCTGAAGATGGTTCCTTTTATAGTCACAGGGGATTCCGCTTGGATGCTATGAGAAAAGCATTGATTTACGACCTTAAATCCAAAAAATTTGCCCGTGGTGGAAGTACTATCTCTATGCAGCTGGTAAAGAATGTATTCCTAAACAGAAATAAAAACCTACTTCGTAAACTTGAAGAAGCTTGTGTGGTGTGGCTTATTGAGAACGAAGGCATTACGTCTAAGCATCGGATGTACGAAGTCTATCTCAACATAGCAGAGTGGGGACCATTAATCTATGGCGCAGCTGAGGCTTCTCACTATTATTTTCAGAAAGAACCTTCCCAACTGACGGTAGAAGAAGCTATTTTTCTGGCATCTATTATCCCTAAACCGAAACATTTCAGGAGTTCTTTCGATGAGAATATGCAACTTAAACCATGGTTGGGTAGTTATTATCGATTAATAGCCAATCGACTCTGTAAAAAAGGACTGATTTCTGAGGAACAAGCCGCCAATATTCGTCCGGAAATACAAGTTACAGGTGCTGCGATGAACAGTTTTTCTCTACCAAAAGATACGACTATCGTAGTTCTGGAGCCCGAAGAAAACGAAAAATAAAGGCAACCACTTCACAGCGAATGCCTTTATATAAAATTGTTTATTAAACTATATAAATGAAACTATCTCCTTGGTTTGTCATTGCTTCTGGTAGACGTGCCCGATGAACTGCGGCTGCTGCTATTTTCTTTTTGACCTCTCTCCGATGCCGAACTTCTGGGAGCACTATTGCTTCTTACCGATGGAGCAGAAGGTTGACTATTGTTTGTAGAAGTTCTTTCAGTACTTGCTGGTGAGCGAGTCTCAGTGCTGGTTCTTGTGCTACTTCCCGTATTATTATCAGTCCTGCTTGAAGAAGAAGGACGTGCATAGGTACTGCTACCTGTGTTCCCGTTTCTTGTGCTACTTCCGGTATTATTATCAGTTCTGCTTGAAGAAGAAGGCCTTGTGTAGGTACTGCTACCTGTTGCATTTCCGGTTCTTGTGCTACCGCTCGTGCTATTCTCCGTTCTGTTAGAAGAAGATGATCTTCCCGAAGATTGGTTATTTGTATTATTAGCTGGGCGACTTACTCCAGAAGCACTTCCTGCTCTTACTGATGAGCCTGAACTGCGACCGGTGTTATACAGATCATCATTTGATATTCTTGGTGAAGAACTTCTGTTGTTATTCGTTGATGAACCACTTCGAGGAGTTGTTATGCCAAAATCAGAACGACGATTGTTTATATAAACGTTTGCATTTCTTGTTTGGAAAGTTCCTTTGTATACATCATGTTTATAGCGGTTTGAGTAATAGCTAATATTATTATAATGTGTGCGATAGTGTCCACCACTATAAGTATTATATTGAGGTGGTCTGTCGAAATAAAACATGAAAGGATTCGTGTAGGTTATATAAACTCTGAAACTCCATGAACTTCCGTCTGAATATATGGGACGATAGAAATATTCAGTATCAAGGAATCGTTCATATTGCCAGTCTGCCATTACCCAGTGAAGGTCATCATTACGAACATCAAGGGCATTGTAATATTCATCCAGAGCATAATCGTAACCATCTACCACATCATCCATAATATCACGAACGCTGTAGATAAAGTCATAATTGATCTCATATGTATCATCATATTGTTCTGACGTAAGATTCAGTTCATAAGCCATTTTATCTGTCAGGAAACGAGTCTCTTTGCGCACTTTATTTATGCTCATGGCAGCCATACTCATGGAACTCATGGTAACCATACCGATGGCGATTAGAGTGAATATCATCTTTTTCATAACTCAACAGTTTTAATGATTATTTTGATACTACAAAAATAGGGCGAGAAAACTCCTCGCCCTAATGATTATCCCCAATAGTATATAGGGATTCCCCTATTTTTTCTTTTCTTTTGTCAGACGAATACCATTGGCCTCAAGAGTGATCAATCGCTTTCGATATAAATCTCCCACTCCTTTTTTGAATGTCTTTTTACTCACCTCAAATGTGTCATAAATATCTTCGGCCGGGCTTTTGTCATTTAGCGGAATACTTCCACCATTTTCTTTAAGATAGGATAGTAGAGTTTCCGCAAAATCGTCTATCTTTTCAAATCCCGGTTTTTGAAGCATTAGGTCTATCTTGCCATCTTCCCGAACTTGTTTTACAAAAGCATTAAGCGTCATTCCTGTCTGTAAATGTTGAAAGATCTCTCCTTCATAAAGTAACCCGCTAAATTGATTCTCAACAATTGCTTTAAATCCAAGGTCGGTCTTTTGCCAGATAAGGATGGAAACTTCATCATTCTCTTCGTAATCAGGCATCTCTTGTGACAAGTACCGTTCTACTTTAGCCGAAGCCACGATGCGGTAGCTTTCTTCATCAATATGGGCATGAATAACATATTTGTTACCCACCAGCATTTTCATTTTTTGCTCGCGGAAAGGTGCAAAAAGATCTTTCATTAATCCCCAATTTAAGAATGCGCCAAACTGATTGACCCAAGAGACTTCAAGACAAGCAAATTCTCCTACTTGTACATAAGGAATAAGAGTGGTTGCGATCAAGCGTTCTTCGTTATCCAAATAGATAAAAACTTTTAAGAAATCGCCAATATTGCACTCTTCAGGAACATAACGAGTGGGAAGTAAAATCTCTCCTTCTTCGCCCCCGTCTAGATAAACGCCGAAATCAACAGTCTTTACAACCTCAAGTACATTCTGTTTCCCAAGTTCTATACTCATGCGGGATATTATTATTTTATTCCGATAAAAGTCACTAGTAAATAAATAATTGCGGCAAGCACGGCACTAACAGGTATTGTTAGAATCCAAGCCCAAAGTAGGTTAAAGGTAACTCCCCAGCGTACAGCGGAAAGTCTTTTTACTGCACCAACTCCCATGATGGCACCGGTAATGGTGTGAGTGGTACTTACTGGTATTTTAAGAAGTTCAGTAAGGAATAATGTTGATGCACCAGCCATTTCAGCACAAACACCTTCTAATGCGGTAACCTTGGTGATTTTGCTTCCCATTGTTTTCACAATACGCCAACCACCCATCATAGTTCCTAATCCGATAGCTGCAAAGCAAGTCAAAGGAATCCAGTCTGGCATCGATTCAACAGATTCTATTTTGCCAGAAGCAATCATTGCTGTGGCAATAATACCCATTACTTTCTGAGAATCATTCAATCCATGTCCCAAACTGAATAATCCAGAAGATACTAGTTGTAGTTTTCTGAATGAATTTTCTGCCGTTCGGGCATTTACATTTTTAAATAACCATAAAACTCCGATGGTAATGGCAGAAGAGATTACCATACCAATCACGGGAGCCAAAACGATAAAAGATGCAATTTTTACGATTACAGCGGTGTGAATAGATTGAAATCCACCTCCGCAAATGGCTGCTCCGGCAAATCCTCCGATCAGTGTGTGAGAAGAAGAAGAAGGGATGCCCGATTTCCAAGTAAACAAATTCCATCCAATGGCAGCAATCAGTCCGGATAGAATAATTGGCAGGGTTATATATTCTTTTAGTACAACTTTAGAAACGGTATCGGCAATACCGAATTCACCAATAACATATTTAGCAATAAAGAAGGCAATAAAGTTAAACATCGCTGCCCATATTACTGCTTGTAAAGGAGTTAACACCCTCGTGGTAACGATGGTTGCAATTGAATTGGCTGCATCATGAAAACCATTGATAAAGTCGAATAATATTCCTAAAATAACAACAATTATTAATAAAGTCATATATGTTCTTTTTATCAGGCGTATTTTACAAGAATAGTTTTGATAACTTTTCCGGTGCTGTTGATTTTATTTGCAGTCTTTTCAAGTTCTTGAATAATTTCTTTCAGTTTAATAAGTTCCACGGTGCTTGTCTCTTCTCTGAAAATGCTCATAATAGCTTCTTCATACACAGCATCCGCCTCTTCTTCTAATCTTTTTATCTCTTTGCAATGACTGCGAAGACGAAAATCAGTCTTCTTCATGTTAGATAGTTCATTTACTGCGCTTTGAATTTCATCACTTCCTTTTCTAACAATATTTGCTAATGTAACAGTATATTCAGGCAGCCTGTGTGGTGAATATAGGAGCACTTTCTGTGCACAGCGGTTCATCACATCAATAACATCGTCCATCACATCGGCTAGAGCATGAACATCTTCTCTATCAAAAGGAGTGATAAATGTATTGTTTAACGCTTTAAAAATACCTCCGGTAACTTTGTCACCTTTAACTTCTTCTATTTTAATTAATTTGCACAGTTCTATTCTTCGGTCTGCATCAGTTGAAGAAAAGAGTTCCTGAAGTAGTGAGGATGATTGAACAAGAATAGACGCTGTTTCTTCCAATAGAGGGAAAAACTTAACATCTTTTGGAGCGAAAATGCTCAATAAAGTATTAATTTTCATCAGTAGTCCATATTAATTCGAATGCAAATATAGATCATTCATATTGTTCGTGCAATATTATTTAACCAATAAAATTCAAAAAAAATGCAATTGTAAAATCATGTAAATAAATGATGTTAGATTTTTTTTCTTATAAATGCCTTAAATTCAGCTTCTATAATAGACTCATATTATAAGAAGTAAAGATATATAATTCCTAATAGAATTAACAGAAGGAATGTACTTTTTTATTGTTACTTTGATAATGGGTTAGCCTTTATTAAGAGCTATATCCTTTTTCTTATAAATATCTTGCATCACTAATCCGGCTAGAGTAAATCCGAATATAGCAGTGGTATGAGCCAATGTTCCATTTATTCTTGCCTTCATGCTACACCACTCATGGTTTATGAGGTCAGGATCTCCTGGTCCTTTCTGTGCTTTGGGACAAAGACACTTCTCTGTACCGCAGGATGAGTTTGCTCCTTTATTCTCTAATAGCTCATCACTAAAAACACAAAGGAACTTCTTGGTGGGCATTTCTCCTTTTTTTATTTTACGGCGGAGAGCAGCGGCAAGTGGACATCCATTTACTTTCCAAAATTCTGCTACTTTAATTCTACTTGGATCCATTTTCAGTGCGGCACCCATGGAAGAAAAGAAAGTAGCCTTTGTTTTTGTTGCAGTCCGAATTAGTTCTGCTTTATTCTCCAAGCTGTCAATAGCGTCTAAAATATAATCATAAGTATCGAGCTGAAAAGAATCTGATGTTTCAGTATTGTATATTTGTTGTAGAGCGGTAATTTCTGCTGTGGGGTTAATTTCTAAAAGGCGTGATTTGAGCGCATCTACTTTAACTTGTCCCACTGTTTTGGTAGTAGCCATTAACTGTCGATTGATATTTGTCACACAAATGCGATCAGAATCAACAATCGTCAAATACTTTACGCCAGATCTGATAAGGCTTTCAGCACACCAACTGCCAACTCCACCTACGCCCAATATAATAACACGGATATTAGTAATCCTATCCATTAATTCATTACCTAACAATAGTTCTGTTCTATTGAAAAGCCCTCTTTCTAATCCCATCTGTTTGTCCTCAATAAATTTAGGCGCAAAAATACAATAAATATTCTATATTTGAAATGGTTAGATGCGAGCATCTCTAAAGAAAATTAGAAATGTTAAGTGACTCTAAGTTGCGATAATATCATTATTTTTAATAAATTTGTGCCAATTATCAAAAGCAAAAATGAGATGGAGCAGAACTTAGAAAAGCAACGCTGTGGGTGGTGCGGAACAGATCCGCTATATGTGAAATATCATGATGAAGAATGGGGACGCGAAGTAACCGATGATCATAAGATGTTTGAGTTCCTTGTTTTAGAAGGAGCACAGGCCGGACTGAGCTGGAGTACCATTTTAAAAAGACGGGAAAATTATCGAAAAGCATTTGCTGATTTTGATGTTCATAAAGTAGCTCAATTCACGGGTGAGGATGTGGAGCGTCTGATGCAAGACTCGGGAATTATTCGTAATAGATTAAAGATAGCATCCACTATATCCAATGCCTATCACTTTCTGGAAGTTCAAAAAGAGTTTGGCACTTTCTGTTCCTACTTGAAATCTTTTTTGCCGGAAGGGAAAATAATTGTTAATCATTGGAAAACATTGGATCAAATCCCTGCATCTACCGATTTATCCGATGTCATAAGTAAGGATATGAAAAAGAGAGGATTCAAATTTTTTGGAACAACTATTTGTTATGCTCATTTGCAAGCTGTTGGCTTTGTTAATGATCACTTGGTCGATTGCTATTATAGATAAATGGTTATGATGAAAATTACTTTATACTGATATAAGCAGATATAAATCATTCCCTTCATAAATTAGAGAGTTAAGCATTTTCAAAAAAATGCATAAGATCTCTCCCTTATAATTCAAAAGAGAATATTTTCATTACAAGTATTCCGGCCATTTTACCATTTTATCTTTAAGGTTTATAGTTTCTCCATCTACAACAAAAGTACCGTCTCCTTTGTGATGGAGCATACGGCGTTCCTTGCGGTCCGGATCTGTCCAAACATTAACCGTTTGTAAAATAAACAAACCGTACTTTTTTACCAATGAAGTATCAGTTACCTGACATTCAATATTAGCAAGGCATTCAGAAATCAGAGGTGCCTTGATTTCTTTTGCAGGGAGTGGCGTCAGATTGAATTTTTTGAATTTATCGATATCACTGCCTGAACAGTTACCAATTTCAACTACGGTAGAAGCCATGTCAACGGTTGGAATTGAAATTACACATTCACCTGTCTTTTGTAAAGCGCTATAACTATAATCCCATGGTCCCATAACCAAGGCTAACAAAAACGGTTGATTCTGTTCAAGCATGGTTAAAAAGCTCAAGGCCATAATATTGTATTTGCCCTGATAGGCTGTTGTTACCAAAACGACTGGACCAGGTTCAAGTAACATATGCGTTGCGTTCAAATAAAAATTATCAATTGTTTGCATCGTAGTAATTATTTGGTTCGACTTTGTACTATACTATGAAAGTAGATTCCAAATATACATAATTGTTTTTTCTATAGTTACGCAGGTACATAAAAATGTGGTAAGCGTAGCGCATTTTTAAAGTTTTTTTGTAATCAAGCCTGCATTTTCATATCTTAGTAAGCATGCTCTTGGTACAATCTACTTTTGTTTAATCTTTGGATTATCTTTCTTTGTTACAACTTCAGAAGTCTTTACTGTACCGGCAAACTCTTCCTTCTGTCGTGATGCCCTCAATGATAACATGTTGGGAAGTCTTTTTGTCGTTGGTATAGAATTCAACATTCGCTGTTCCTGTAGCATCAAGCTTTAGTGCGGGATTCCAGTAAATTGTTGTACGTAAATCTGGCGTTGCTGTGTTTTTCTGCTCTGAAGTGACATATACTGGTTCATAGAAATGAACGGAATTGCTATATCCTTTGGGTGAAATAGTAACTAATCCGGCAGACGTTTTTGTTGCATTGACATTTACTCCCGATTTAAGGCTAATTACAATGCCTCCTCCGCTACCTCTCATCCCAAAGATTGAAGCACCTGCACCTTTAATTAAATCAACTCTTTCTATTTCATTCAGACTTATGGATGACAGCAAGGATTCGTCCATCTCATTATCATAATAAATTCCGTCGATGATCATGGCAGGCTGATATTTACTACCTCTGATACTTATATGGTGATCGCTACTCACAAGAACTCCAGGCATTCTTTGTAACAAATCATAGATTGACATTCCGCCCATATTAGTTATCTCATCTCCAGAAATAGTATAATCGGGCATACTAGTATAAATTTCATTTTGGGGAGAGGGTGGTGGCACGACCTTGCGCTTTGCTGTAACAACAATATTTTTGAGTTTTATCACATGCATACCACCAGTGTTAAAGTATTCGTCTCTGACTGCTAATAAATAATTGTTTATAGACTTAAGAGAGTCGTCGGTGAAAGGTGAAATACATTTTGGGGTGGGAACGTTTGGATTATCTATTAAAACATCGACTCCTGCAAAGCCATGTTTGGTGCGTGCCTGAATTACAAACGATGTACTGTCCGGAAAACTAATGCCATCAAATAGAAACTCTCCTTTATCGTTTGTTAATGTGCTCAACAATAGTTTGCGTTTCAAACATAAGGCAACTACGGGGGCATTCTTTACTTTATTCCCTAAAAGTCCTTTGATTTTTCCACCTATACTTTGCCCCACTTCTATGTAATTTGTTGTGTTGATATGAGGCTTTTCCAGTATATTTTTTATGTCAAACCTTCGCCATCCGTGTGTAAGCATCAGTAGATTTATACACTCTTCCGTAATGGGCGTATGATCCTGAAAATAGAATCCAGGGGTCTCAATATATCCTTTAAGATCTGATGTAAGTAAGAGGTTGGAAAGGATGTTTTCATTTTGAGGATCAATGTTGACTACACTATTGTCTGTTACACTGATGGAAAAGTTTCCAGACAACGGATTCCCCATTTCGTCAGCAAGTGCAATATGCATGCCTACTTTTTCGCGTTTATCATAGGAAGGATGATCAGTTGTTACCGTCCACTTGGGTTGATTTCTATGATAGATAAATATTAATCGTTCGCTTAAAGGCATTCCCTTTCCATCAATTAGCAAAAAATGTGTAATGCCATCTTCAAAAAGACTTTCATTGAAACGTCCTATAGTATCCGAAGGAGTTAAATGCTTTATAATTTGCAATCTACCTCGTGTATGAGCAACCAGGTAGAGAGAGTCTGGCCATACAATATTAGCGGTTTTTAATATTTTATATAAGAATAGTCCTTTATGAGATCCCATTGTTAATTTTATACCTTGAGTTTGTACCGCAGGGAGTTCAAACCGTTTGGATACCTCATTGTCAGATATTACCTCAGCATGGTAATGTTCTCCTTCCTTCGTAGTAATGGGAAAATAACCCATGCCGTTATGTAACGTCTGTATAAAAGCTAATGTATCGTTCTTTTCATTTAAGATTAATCCGCGCGCCTTTTTCGAAAGGCCATCACTTCCTTGTACTTTAAATGCTACTATCTGAATCTGATTGGGCAAATTGAGCAGGTCTCCCCCTTCAGGGAAAAAGGTCACACTATAATCAGAAGAAACACGTTGTTTCTTCTTTTTTTCCTTTATTGCGGGACTAGTATCAATAGCATTGCCAATCTTAATCTTTCTGTTATAGAAAAAAGCAGCATCTTCATTAAGCATCCAATTAGAATAGGCTCTGATGTAATATTCACCGGCAGGAAGATCTGCTGTCAAAGAAAATTTGCCTTGAAAGATTCCATTCTCACGTCTTATTTTCTGACTTTCTATAATCGTATCTTTACGACTAATGAGTTCTACCGTAATGAAATTTGATCGTCTGTCATCTTTATGAGTTACGGCACTTAGTAAATAGCCCTTATACCAGATCGATTCTCCGGCACCATAATATGGTTTATCCAAATGGAGGTAGAGCTTATCTTGTGGAATCATTTGAAAATAATTGAAATAAGAAATGATAGAATCCTTGATGGATGGAATTCCCAAAGCATACGAACAAGAGTTAATTCCTATCAAGAGAAAAAGAATGATTATAATTCTTTTTTTTATTATCTCCTTCATCGGTTTTCTATTTATTTCAATATAAACTGCCGTAAAGTATACCGGTTATCTTTTTATCACCTTATTCAACCAACCGGGATATTCCTTTAAAACTTTATCAGGCCATGAACCGTACCAGGCATATCCTGTTCTACGCTCCGGATTTACTTCTGCCAGGGAATATACTTTTTGGCCTTTACGTGTACAGAAAAAAGGACGATTAGTATCTACTTCATAATAACGAGCCCATATAGGTTTTGCCTGTTTGTCTTTTACCACTACATTATCATACGGATATTCCTTATTTATAATTTGATCTTTTGAGATTGTGATCTTCTCTACACGTATGCCTTGAATAGCAGATTTCTTTAGCCAAGCAATCCCAGACCTTACAGCCTCAACAATTTGTGGAGAAGGATTATCAATTCTCATCAGTAATTGAATAACCGAACAGCTCTCGTTTGCAGTAATGCTTACCAGTTCAAAGGTCCTTGCCCCAACCGGTGCAAGCGTTTTATGATCATGCTGTTGTGCCCAAGCAGTTTTTACACCGTTCACAACAATCTGGCAACGAAGTGTTAAGTCCAATCCACGATCAAAAGACTTTTTTACTTTAGTGTAGGTAGAATTGTCCACCCATACATACTGTGGTTCCTTTTGTATGATATCCAGCAATAAATTGAGCACACCAGACATTACATTATCATTAAAAGTAATGGCATCCACATCCCATCCGCACCATCCTCCGTTTGGATATTGCAAAGAAAGTATATAATTGAGTCCTTTTAAAGCAGATTGTTTATACTTCTCATCTCCCGTATTTGTATATACTTTTGCCAGATAATCTACTTGGGTATAGCAATTTCTATTATCGAGTGTACTTGTACGATAATGTTCACTTAATGTAGCTTTAACCGAATCGGGATTTAGCTGTCCAAGCCAGTCTATATTTTTGGGCCAACCACCATCTGCATTTTGATAGGCTACTAGATTGTTAGCAATATTTTTTACTTGAGTTGGTTGAAAACGTGTATATTTTCGATCGGGATGATCTAAATACCAATGATGAATGCCATCTGAAAAATAATCTACAGAGATTGGAGAATCATTTTTTTGAGACCATAAACCCAGAGTAAATAAGCTAAAGAAACATCCTAATAATAATGTTTTCATGATGCAAAAGATTAGTTTCTACAAAACTAAATAAAGTATTTTAATGAAGCAAACAAATTTAGATAAATAGATAATTAACTTTTAAAGAAGTAGTTCTATTTTGTGATATTAACAAATTATAGGAGTCGATTTCAGGATATCATTATTATACCTCCACTTTTCTTTTCCTCGTTTTTCCTTTTGATAAAATAACGATATGAAAGCTTTATGTTTAATAAATTAGTAGGATTTAAAATTATTTATCCAGCAGTTTTTCTGTTTTACTCAGGAATGTTTCCAATGCTTCATTGATATCTATATCCATGCGGTTGGCTAAAACAATGAGCCACCAAATGCATTCACCCAATTTATGTTCTAATTCAGGAATAGTATTTTTATCTTCAGGCCATCGTCCTTGCTGAGACATTGTAAGACGACCTACTAACGCGGCATCTGTAAGGAATGCCAATGCATCTTCTTCTACGCTCCATTTACTCCCGTGATATTGCTGTTCTAACAGATGGTAATGTTCCCTGATTTTTTGTGAACGGGATATTATATCGCTTAAGTTTATTTCTTTCTTCATCTTTATTTTTTTTAGATTGTTTATTTATTTGTTTGGCTCTGTTTTTTATTTTACCTTCCAGCTTTTCCATGAATCTGAGTAATGTTGAGTCTTAATATTACCATTTTTGAGTACAAGTCATCTGATTTTAACAACTTTTCTTTTATGATTATTGGTTGATTTTCAAGATGATTTAATAAGACTGTCATCCCATGTTTCTTTTCATTTAAATCAGTTACAATCTCTATTTTACCCCAAAAAACGGCTGTCCGGTAATTATGTCCGCATTCATTAATAATATATCCACCATCTTCTATTACTGTAGCACAAACTTGAGGATTTTCATTTATAAAATCAAGCTTTAATCCCTGAGTTGAGCAGTGAAAATATAATGAATTATTCTCATGATCATAGCCATAGCTCAGAGTGACGATGTAAGGTTCGTTGTTGCGACACATTGAAATTACAGTATATCTCCCTTTTTTCAATATTTCTGCAATCTCAGCTTTTTCTGAGATTTCGCGATTAGGTCTATTCTGTAGATGATATTTTTGCATATTTCTTTTGTCTATTTTCCAAAGTCGTAAATTAATGATCAAAGATATAAAAAATTATAAACATAATCCGTTGGAGGAATTAGAATTGTAAGAAAATGATTGATAAAAAGCCACACATATCATTAGCTTTTAGTATTTTAGTAGTGCCCAAACAACTAAAATATAGTACCGATATGCACAATTTGAAGACAATATTCGATAAAACATTTGATATATACAAGCAATTTAGCTCAGATTTAGGAGTAATCGTCTTAAGTTTTACTTCTGAATCGCTGAGTATAGATGGTGAGAATTATCTTTTTAATAAATTGGAGGCAGAATATCAACGTGATTTTCTGGAAGAGTCAAATATGCGTTTGATTAATCCCTCTAACGGGTATTATTATTCTATTTTGACAACTATTTTTCCATTCGCTTCGTTATTTTCTGCCAGTTCGTGCGCCTCAGCTATTTCATTTAACGAAAATACATTTGCAATGACCGGATGCAGGTTCTTTTCCTTTATCAGTTTGAATATGGCATCTATGGCTTGTTGCGTTGGATAGTTACTGAAAAATCCGGTAAGATACACCCCGTTGGGTATATCCTTTATCGGATCGAAACCATCGAGAGTTCCTTTTTTACCCAACATTCCGGTATGGCAGACTATACCATGATAAGCGGCAAGTTTTAGAGATTCCAATAATGTGGATGCACCGATAAGCTCGAGTATCTTATCTATACCATGGGGATAAAGTCTGTATAGTTGTTCAGTTAAAGCGCCATTATCAATCAGTACATGGTCAGCACCCTGTGATTTCAAGAACTCAGCCTTGCTTTCTTTTCTTGTTGAAGCCAATACAGTAGCACCGATGCTTTTGGCGATTTGTATGGCTGTTAATCCGGCAGCACTCGTACCACCTCTGATCAGCAATGTATCTCCATAGGTTATTTGCAGACAATCGGATAACGAGCCATAAGCCGTGAAATAAGTTTCCGGTATAGCCCCGAGTTCTTCCCAACTTAAATCTGTATCAACAGGAAAGATATTTTTTGCAGGTAATAATGCATATTCGGCATAGCTCCCGTCAAAGCTGCGTCCCATGCCACCCATCAGGGCAACTACCATTTGACCTTTTCTTAATCCGCTATCGGAAGGTTCAGTCACTATTCCGGCACAATCTATACCTATGATCCGGGGCAATTGAATATAGGGCGCATCGCCTTCAAATCCACGCATCATTAATTCGGAGCGGTTTATGCCGAAGGATTTTACTTTTACAAGTACCCAACCTGGTTTTACTTTCGGTATAGGAATATCACTAACTGTAAGAACTTCCGGTTTCCCAGTTTTATATAATACGACTGCTTTCATATTATATACTTATTAACTGATTTGTTTCCAACATTGTGGATCGGCCGCATAAAAATTCCTTGTATAGCCATATGCTACTGCCGGGCAGCCACGGCAAAAACGCTTCAGTTCACATTTCGAACATTTTTCAAATTTGTCATAATCCCTGAAATAATTCATACGATCTCCTGTGAATATGTCAAATAGCTTTTCTGCGAATACATTGCCGACATTACTTTCCAATCGCCGGCAGGCATATACATCACCTTTTGGCAATATTGTCATATGGCAGTTTGCACAGTTACAGCCCTCATATATCATATTTTGGTTCAGGCCTTCCGGTATCCGGAATAAGCCTTTCTCGTAAAGGAAAAGAGTCCATAAATGGTCTTTTAAATTGAAGTTTGTTTTGCTATCTTTATACTGTTCAAATTTCTGCCAACAGATCTCCAGTAGTTTCTTGTACTGCTCAGGCGTAAGGTGGGTGCTTTTTTCAAGGCTTGTGGGACAATAGCGGGCAAAAGCAAAAACATCAGCTTTATGTTCTACAACAAGGTCTATGATACTGGGAATTTCATGTGCGTTTGTTCCAGAAACAGTCGTCATAATGGCACAGCGTATTCCGGCATCCCGAAGCACTTTTATTTTTTCCAATGTCGTATCGAATGAACCCTGTTTACGCATAGCGTCATGAGTTTCGCGCAAACCATCTATGGAAAGCTGGTATCTCTCACAACCACAATCCTTCAATCTGTGACAAACCTCGTCAGTTAGATGAAAAGGATTACCAAGTATTGTGAATGTGATATTGTTATTTTTGAAAAGCTCCATTAAATCCCAGAAACGGCTATGCAGTATGGGATCGCCACCTGTAATATAAAAATATGGGATACGGTTTGCTTTTTGACACATATCCATACAATTGCCAAAAACCGATTCAATCTCAGCCCAAGACATTTCTTTTACCTTGAAATGAATGTTTTCTGAAAATATGTAACAGTGTAGGCAACGCTGGTCACAACTGTCTGTTATATGCCATTGAAATGCAAAGTATTCCATCTTATATCATTAAAAACATTGATTGATTGAATCATCCCGACAGTTAATCTATCGGGATGATTTTGATTATTACTTGCCATCTCCTGCTCCGCAGCCTGAACCACATGAAGAAGGTTTTTGTGTTTGTGGAGTGTCATCCCCTGCTCCGCACGCAGAAGCCGGAGGATTTTGTTTTTCATCATCCCCTGCACCACATGCAGAAGGTTGAGGTTTACTATCATCGTCCGACCCACATGATGAACCACCGTTTGATGCAGCAAATGCAAGCTGATTAGTACCCATATAGCTTTGGGCACTGTGGCGTGAAAAATACTTGCTAACGCCTGTCCATCCATTCAAGAAATTTAATTTACTCATGATCTTCATTTTTAATTAGTTATACAAAATATTGAACAAATATAATAGCAATACTAAGAGTAAAACAAATGGGTTTATTACGAACCAATAAGGTTAGTAATACTGATTATCAATATATTGATAATTACTACTTTAACCAGCTTTAACTTATAGAAAATAATAATCCTTTTTAAAGTTGCATCTTTTTAGAGAGTATAGTATATTTGCCTGAAAATATGATTAAAAACAATGAAAGAATTAGATTTACAATACCCTACTTGCCCTATCAGGAATGTACTTAGCCGATTTAGTGATAAATGGTCGTTATTAGTATTATGTACACTGTTTCCTGATAAAACAATGCGTTATGGTGAGATAAAGAATGCTATTCCTGACATCTCACAGAAGATGTTAACTAATGCGTTAAAGAATTTAGAAAAATATCATTTGATAAAGAGGGAAGCCTATGCAGAAATTCCTCCACGTGTAGAATATTCTATTACGGAAATGGGTAAAAGCCTTATGCCTGCCGTACAGATGATGATTAACTGGGCGGAGGAGCATTTCGATGAGGTTACCAAGTGATATTCATATAAGGTCATTTGCCCCGATTTATTTTTATCCTATTCTCGAATAATTTTTAGAGGATTATTCGGGGATTTCATAATTAAGGGCGCAATTCTAACAATGGGGGAAAAGATGGAAGTGCCCTCTTCTTTTTTTTATGCTTATCATTTATGCTGCACATTTGTTTTTCATCCACATTGTTCCCATGTTATAAATTAATAGCTTTCTGATTTATTGGGAAAATCGCTCTCTTTTACATCTCGAATATAATTTTGAGTTGCTACTGTCATTATAGCATGTAAATCAGCATATCGTCGTAAAAATTTAGGGGAAAAATCTTTGTTTATACCCATCATATCATGTATCACTAACACCTGACCGTCAACACCTGAACCTGCCCCGATACCAATTACAGGTATTTTTACTTTTTGTGTGATTTCAGATGCAAGTGTTGCAGGAATCTTTTCTAAAGTTATTGCAAAGCATCCGAGTTCTTCCATCAGCAAACAGTCATCAACAAGTTTTTGTGCTTCTTTCTCTTCTTTTGCTCTAACTGTATAAGTTCCGTATTTATTAATTGATTGTGGCATTAAACCTAAATGTGACATTACAGGTATTCCTGCATTAATTATCTTTTTTACGTCTTCTCGTATTTCTTGTCCTCCTTCAATTTTAAGTGCATCAGCTCCCGTTTTTTGCATTATGCGAATAGCTGCTTCTAATGATTGTCTTGGATTTCCAGAACATGTACCAAAAGGCATATCAACTACAACTAGTGCTCTTTTTGCTCCATTGACTACCGAACGGGCATGATATATCATTTGGTCAAGTGTCATTGGCAGAGTTGTTGCGTTACCCACCATTGTATTGGAAGCTGAATCGCCCACTAGAATAGAATCGATTCCAGCTTCATCTATTATCTTAGCCATTGAATAATCATAGGCTGTAAGCATGGATATTTTTTCTCCACGTTGTTTCATTTCTAAAAGTCTATGAGTTGTGACTTTTCTTTTATCTTCTGTATAGGTTGACATCTTTTTAATATTAATTTCTATTGAAATAATTAATTGGAAAAGGTAAAAAAGGAATAAGATTTTCACCGAATCATCTTTTAAGGAGGCAGTCATGTGCGTATGTGCTATCGGTTTTTATTACACCAAGCAATGCCGCCCGTAAATGATGTCACTTCGGCCGAATCAATAGGAATTACGAGAAATTCCTTCCGTTGATAATCAAAACAGCCGACTTCGATATGTAGTGCTTCGTCATTTCCGGTGCTTTACTCGCTTTAACCGGTGTAATCGTAGATCGATATTCATGTGCTTGAATACTTACTTGCAATCCTGTCATCATCAATACGGCTAATGCTAGATTTCTATACTTTACTTTCATAATCGCGTATTTAATATTTAAAAAAACTATAAAAGAGACGTGATTAATTTATCCTGTAATTGGCAACGGTATGATATTTTATCTTGTCGTTTTCGAATACAAAAGTATCTGTACCCATTGGTATTTTAGCTTGAACGGATTCACTTACCCAAGCGATGTAAGCTACGTGGCCCACAATTGTTTTTTGTTTCATGCTGAAGGCAGAACCAGTTGGAATTATGGCAAAGAAATCTTCAAAAAATATGCGGATAGCAACCAATCCGTTGATGCTACCATTGGGAGTCATAACCACAGATGTTTCTGTATAGTCCTTCATAATCTCATCAAGATCATTATTTCCGAATGCGGTTAGGTGATGCGCCAGAACCTTTTCTACGATATTGTCCATTATATTTTATTTTTTATTGTTTAAGAATTATTGTTAGAATTTGCTTTAAGAAAAACTTCGATCACAGCTCATACTGCTGAAAAATTTTCGAGAAAAGCATCATGTGAACAGTTGGAGAAACGATTAAGTTGGTCTTACTTTAAGATCTTTAAAAAAACCTTCAGTACCCACATCAACAAAAAGTCCAATAGCTCCCTGAATATTATCTCCCAATTTTAAATCGTTGACGATTAACGATGGTTGTTTGTTATTGTTTATATATAACTTGGCTTTCTGACCATGTACTTCTATTCTTATCTGAATCCATTCGTTTAATCCCATATCTGCATAAGATTCATACATTTCGGGCGATTCCTTCCTCAACCGTTGAAATTTATAATCAGGATAAGCAAAGTATTGGATACTATGATTCCTCCGTACCTGACTGTCAGCTCTGCCATTGGTGGGGCGAATATAAATACTCTCAAATTTCGAATAGTCATCGTTAATATGAAATGCTATTCCGATAAATCCCCGTGAGAAATCCGGAGCATCGGGCAAAAGCCTACTCAAAACTGTCATTTCTATTGTTCCATTCGTAAAATCTAAATTATTGATGCGAACAAACGTCGGTTCATCAAATTCTTTTATGATTGGATCTTTAATGACTCTGACCACTTTTTCTCCATCCAATTTTTCTAACGACATAAATGAGTTTACCGCTTTTAGGTTCTCCTTTTTCAAGTCTGCAGTTTGTGAATGTAACCCATAGGTTAATAGTACAAAACAACACAAAATTAAAAATTTGGTTCTTTTCATTATGTTGATTTTTTCTATGATTCAATTATTAAATCTTATCTCTATTTTATCTTTTTTGTGGCAGGTATAACAGGCTACAGCACAATTTACTAAAAATAAGCAGGCATCGAGAATAATGCCCACTCATTTATCATTTCAAATCCAAAGAGCTTTTATTTCACATATTTGAATGTGCTACTCCATCCATTGTAAAGAATACCTTGTGCAACATATAGTTGCCCCATGTATTCTAATGCACGTGAAGATTCAATCTTTCCTGCATCATAAGATTCCCATCCGAATTTTTTAGCAATTTCTGAAATTCTTTCTTTTGCATAACCGTCGTTCCCGGCAAGAAAGATTGTCCCGTTTTCACCAAAGACAGGTTTGTACATCAGGTGTGCACCTACCGTATTCATTGCCTTAACAACATGGGTTGAAGGAAGTAGTTTCTGAACTTTTTCAGCGAGTGATTCATCCGGAGTTGTTATTAATTTGATGACTCCGTTAGCAGGCGCATCTGCCGAAAAAGCATTGGTAATATCCCAAAGTATTTTTCCCTCGAATTTCTGAACTCCGATTTCCTGTATTACATCTACCAAAGATGCACCGGGAATGGGTAATACCACAATATCTCCAAATTCTACAGCCTTAACATAACTTGTGATGCTGACATTACTATGTGCTTCCTTAAGTTTAGTAATATTCTCACTGTCTTTTCCTGAATTGCGTGAACCCACTTTGACATCATAACCTTCGCTGATTAATCCGTTTATCAAAGCCTGTGCTACATTTCCGGTTCCAATTACTGCCACTTTCATAACTTTATTCTTTTAGACGGTTAATATTTTATTATTCTAATAATTTCTTCAAAATTAGTAATGTTACATAGTTTGTACAAGTCGGTTTATTACGAACATATAAGGTTAGTAATGCTGATTATCAATGTATTGCCAATTACTACTTTAACCAGCTTTAACTTATAGAAAATAATAATCCTTTTTAAAGTTGCACCCTTTTAGAGAGTATAGTATATTTGCCTGAAAATATGATTAAAAACAATGGAAGAATTAGATTTATAACACCCTACTTGTCCCATCAGGAATGTACTTAGCCGATTTAGTGATAAATGGTCGTTATTAGTATTATGCACACTATTTCCTGATAAAATAATGCGTTATGGTGAGATAAAGAATGCTATTCCTGACATCTCACAGAAGATGTTAACTAATGCGTTAAAGAATTTAGAAAAATATCATTTGATAAAAAGGGAAGCCTATGCAGAAATTCCTCCACGTGTAGAATATTCTATTACGGAAATGGGTAAAAGCCTTATGCCTGCCGTACAGATGATGATTAACTGGGCACAGGAGCATTTCGAGGAGGTTACCAAGTGATATTCATATAAAGTCATTTGCCCCGATTTATTTTTATCATATTCTGATTCCATCAGAGTTTCAATACTTTGATTTACTCAACTACTACTGTTCACTCTTCTCCTTTCTTACCATTGGTTGTCCAAACTCAACTGTTTTCTATAAAATATAAAGGATTCTTCTTGCTCCATTTCACGGCAGATTCAAAAATTGAGTTGTAATTAGAATACGTTTGGTATAAGAATGAATGGCCTTCGTATAATAAACGAAATAGCAATTATCCTATTTGCTACTTTAGCGTCCATATAACAGCACCTGCGTCACAGTGACCGAAAGACAGGATAAACAAGAGGTTTTATTATATGGACAAGAAATTTATTGTATTACTTATATTCAGTTTCTGGCTAAATGCCAATGCCCAGGAAAACTGGACATTAAAACAGTGTATCGATTATGGTTTGAAGAACAACCGTAATAATGCCATTTATGCCAATCAAAAGCGTGCCGCTGATGCAAAGGCTAGGGAGGTATTGGCCGATTACCTGCCGCAAGTGAGTCTTACCTCCACACTTGACAACAACCTGAAATTGCAACAGACGGTCATACCGGCGGGAATCTTTGGGCCGGATGAAATGAGGGTATCACTTTCCAAGCAATACAATATGAACACTGTGGCACAACTCGACCAGGTGATATATGACCAGTCATTGATTATAGGAATTAAAGCCAATAAATACAACAAGCAACAAGCCGAACTCAATGTACACCAGAGCCAAGAAGCTATCATCTACAATATCAGTACCGCTTACTTTCATATCTTTGTGTACCATCAGCAACTAGAGTTACTGGACTTCAATAAGGCGACCTATGAAAAGCAAATCGAGATATACCAGCTTCAGGTAACTAAGGGAACTGTATTGCAAAAAGACATGGACAAGGTCAGTGTGGACTATAATAATACCGTTTCCCAGATACGGGTGGCGCAAAGCAATCTACAACTGGCCGAAAATGAACTGAAATACGAGATGGGTTACCCGATAAATGATCTGTTGGTAGTGGATGTTTCGATGAATCTGGAAATCCCCGTATTATTGAAAGAAACCTCCCGCGAATTTTCTCCGGTATCAAGGATTGATTATAGGTTATCCGAACTTAATATAAAGGTACTTGAAACAGAGCAGTCCCGTATAAGGGCAGAGGCGCTACCCAAACTAAACGCTTACTTCCGCTACGGAGGGCTTGGGCTGGGCGATAATCTCAAAGGTTCTTATAATGACATTATGCCATATTCGGCAGTAGGGATAAAGTTGACCATCCCCATCTTCAATTTCTTCAAACGCAATGCCCAGTACAAACAGGCGGAAATTAACCGCATCAATGCTGAAGAAAACCTCCGGCTGTCCGAAGGTAAGTATAGGGTTGAATATGAGAATGTCTACACTAAACTTTTACAGGCACAGGCCAATATGGAAAATGACCGCAGGAACGTAGCCCTTGCCGAATCGGTACTCGAGGTCACCGACCTCCAGTTCCAGAAAGGGATAACCAACCTGACGGATTGGCTGAATACGCAGAATTCGCTCAAAGAGGCACAGAACAGTTACCTGAACTCATTATATAATTATTATCAGGCCAGAATTGACCTTGAAAAGGCAGCAGGCACATTAAAAACCTTTTATAATTCACTTTAAAACGCGATGAGAAAAAAACTTATAGTAACATTGGTTTGTATCGGTATTATTGGTGTCATCATATTTAAGCTGGCATCCAACAAAAAGAAGATAGACGAAAAGAACCAGCCCGTACAAGTTGAAAATATACAGATTCCCGTAACTGTTGCCACAGCTACACAGGAAATACAGCAGGTGGGGATAGTCAAGACCGGAACCTTTACCCCTTTTAAGGAAGCAAAGGTTTTATCGGTAAGCAGCGGGAATGTACAACGTCTGCTTTTCGAGCTTGGAGATAATGTTCGTAAAGGGCAGACCCTTGCCGTCATTGACACACGGTTATTGGAACTTGACCTTCAGAAATCCGAGTCCAATGTATCAAAATTAAAACGTGATCTGCAAACCTATACCGAACTGTTACAGGGAAATGCTACAACCCGGGAAAAGGTCGATGAGATACGCCAGAACTACGGTGACGCTTTAAATCTGTCTCGCCAATTACGCAGACAGATAGCCGATGCCAGTATTAAAGCTCCTACCAGCGGCATCATTGGAAGTAAACTGGTCGAAGAAGGCATGTTTGTGACATCTGGTACGGAAATCGCATCCATCGTAAATCTTTCCCAGTTGAAAGTGCAGGTATATCTTACCGAGACGGAAGTCTATCAGATTGCCTTGGGACAAAAAATCAAACTGACAACGGATGTTTATCCTGATAAAATCTTTATAGGGAAAGTCACTTTTATCAGTCCACAAACTAATCAGGCTTATAATTACCAAGTGGAGATTACAGCAGTTAACGATGAGGATACCCCTTTACGTTCCGGTACTTTCGTCTATGCCGATTTTTCAAAACATACCTCACAGAAAATATTGTTAATTCCGCGCGAAGCCCTCAACAGCAGTATACAGGATGCTTCGGTGTATGTGGTGCAGAACGGTAAGGCCGTTTTGCGCAATATAAAGGTTGGAGGGGAATATGGTAGCAATATCCAGGTGACCGAGGGTTTGAAACCGGATGAACAGGTCATCACATCCGGTCAGATAAACCTGAAAGATGGCGCATTAATTAATGTTTCAAAATAAAAACAGAGGAATATGTCATTAACCGGAATTGTCATTAAAAGGCCATTGTTGCTTATCGTCATATTTACGGTACTGATCCTTTTCGGGATACAGTCGTATCTAAGCCTGAATTATAACCTGCTTCCCAAGATAGAAGTGCCGACTGTTTCCGTGAGTACCCTTTATTCGGGTGCCTCTGCAGCAGAGGTACAAACCACCGTCACCAAAAAGTTGGAAGATGCATTTTCTTCAGTAGAGGGACTTGACCAGATCACTTCCACTTCGCAGGAAAGCGTTTCGATCATCACCATATCCTTTAAAAGTGGTACTGACATAGATAAGGCTGAACGCGACGTACAGCGTAAGGCGGACCAGGCGATGAATGACCTTCCGGATAACGCCGAAAGGCCGCAGGTAAATAAAGTGAATTTGGAAGAAACGCCCGTTATCAAGGCGGGGGTAACCGCCAAAATGGCTCCTCGTAACCTGTACGACCTTGTAGATAACCAACTCAGACCGGTATTGCAAAATGTATCTGGTGTGGGGCAGGTAAATATCATTGGTGGTGATGAACGAGAGATTCAAATCAATATAAATCAGCAAAAGTTACTTTCTTTCGGGCTTTCCATTGCGCAGGTCACACAGGCGGTCAATAACGCAAACTTGTCTTTCCCTGCGGGTAGTATCGAAACGAAAAACCAGCAGCTTTCTATCCGTTACGATGCCAATGTGAATTCACTGGAACAATTACGTAACCTTGTCATACTGCAACATCCCAGACAAGGGGTTATCTATCTGCGCGATATTGCCGAAGTAGTCGATGCTACAGCGAAAACGACAGCCATCAACCATATTAACGGCATTCCCTCTATCGGCGTACAGATCATCAAGCAAAGCGATGCTAATGCCGTTGATGTCAGCCGGCTGGTCAAAAAAGCCTTCGCCTCTATTGAAGAACAATATAAATTGCAGAACCTGAAATTCAATATATCTTCCGACCAAAGTGTATATACGCTCCATGCGGCAGATGCGGTAATGATAGACCTTGTGCTGGCCATTATTATCGTTGGTTTTGTCATGCTGGCTTTCCTGCATAGCATGAGAAGTTCGATGTTCGTACTGCTAGCATTGCCTTCGTCTATTATCCCTACTTTCATTGCCATGTATGTCTTAGGGCTTTCACTAAATCTGATGACCCTGATGGCTATGTCATTGGTCGTGGGTATTTTGGTGGACGACTCCATTGTCGTATTGGAGAATATCTACCGGCATATGGAAAAGGGATCGGATAAACGGAAGGCGGCCCTTGAAGGCCGCAATGAAATTGGATTTACGGCTCTTTCCATCACCTCGGTAGATGTGGTGGTATTCCTTCCGCTGGCGCTGACCGGGGGAATGATCGGATCTATACTCCGCGAGTTTTCACTGGTAGTTGTATTTTCAACCCTGATGAGTCTTTTTGTTTCTTTTACTGTTACCCCTGTCCTTGCCAGCCGGTTTGGTAAATTAGAGCATTTGAAGAACAATACCTTCTGGGGAAAGGTCAATCTGGGATTCGAGCGTTTTATAAATATCGTAAAAGAGGACTATGGAAAAATATTGCAGAAAGTACTCAATAGGAAGAGATGGCTTTTGTTGGGTGCATTGTTTTTGATCATCGGAGCCATAATCCTTATTCCTACTGGGTTTATCGGTGCGGCATTTATCCCGAAAACAGACCAGAGCGATTTGATTATTAATATGGAGCTGGAGCCCACGGCGACCATTTACAAGACCAATATGCTTGTACAACAGGCTGAAAAGATCATTCTGGAACAGCCTGAAGTCGAAAAGGTATTTTCCAGTGTCGGCTTTGTGAGCGGAAATGTTTCCGGTACCAGCAGCAATGCTAACCTTGCGGAACTCACCCTGACCCTGGTGGATAAGAAAAACCGTAGTTTGACAGCCGAAGAATTAGGTTCTCTTATACAGAAAAAACTCAGTAATGTTATTACGGGAGTCAAATTTACCGCATCGTCCACTTCCATAACAGGGAATGTGAGTAGTGCTCCCATACAGATTGCTGTAAAAGGACTGAACCTTAAAGAGGTACGCCAGGTTGCCGAAGTATACCAGAAAATGATAACGGGAATAGCGGGCACACAATTTGTGAAATTATCCGTTAAGGATAGAAAACCTGAAATAGATATAAAGCTGAATCGGGAAAAAATGAGCCTTTTGGGACTTAATGTCAGCCAGGTGGGAGTTATCCTTCAGAATGCATTTAGCGGGAATGATAAAAGCCAGTTTAAACAGGATGGTAATGAGTACAATATTTTGGTCAGTCTGGATAAATTTAACCGCTCGGATATTAAAAACGTGGGTAATCTGCCCTTTGTCAACTCCGAAGGACAGACGGTATTGCTGAACCAGTTTGCAGAGGTGACCGAAACCCTTGGAGAAACTACCCTTCAACGGATAGACCGCATGGGTTCAATTACCGTACAAGCTAATGTGATAGGCAGACCCACAGGCACGGTCAGTGATGAGATTAAGGCAAAAGCTCAATCTATCAAGGTCCCAAATGGTATCAGTATAGAGTATCTCGGTGATTCTAAAAATCAGGGTGATGCTTTCGGCAGCTTGGGACTAGCATTTATAACTGCTATCATTCTGGTTTATCTGATCATGGTGGCGCTGTACGAAAACGCTGTATATCCTTTCGTTGTGCTGTTTTCAATACCCGTAGCCCTTGTCGGGGCGCTATTGGCCTTGGCATTAACGATGGAAACGCTCAATATTTTTACTATTATCGGGATGATTATGTTGCTTGGGCTTGTGGCAAAAAACGCAATTCTAATCGTGGACTTCACCAATAAGCTAAAGGAGGAAGGTTACGGTGTAAAAGAAGCCCTTGTGGAGGCCGGGAAAGAGAGGCTGCGCCCAATTTTGATGACGACCCTTGCCATGATCTTCGGAATGCTACCCATTGCCATGGCGGGCGGTGCTGCATCTGAAATAAAGAACGGTATGGCCTGGGTGATCATAGGAGGTCTCACCAGTTCTATGATCCTGACACTATTTGTGGTGCCAAGCATGTATCTTATAGTAGAAAACCTATTGGCTAGAATATCTGGGAAGAAAAAGATTGATCATTAAGTAAGCAGGCTTATAAATCAACTCATTTTAAGGCAACTGTGATTGAAAAAGGAATTAATTTTTATCCTTCGGAATTGAGGGTTCCACCTGAATATATAGTAAAGAAATCTTTTTTATAAACTTCGCCCAATGAGATCTCATATCCACCGATATATATACTGTGATGATCAAATGATTCTATATAGTTTATATTTACCACGTAGGGCTTACTTACGCGTAAGAAGATATTTTGTGGCATTTTTTGATGGATGGTTTTTAAGTTCATAGCCGTAATAAGCTTTTGATTGGCTGTATGTATGACTACGTAATCCTTTAATCCTTCTATATACCTGATATCACAAAAATTAATCCTGTAAAACCTGCGCTCCGATTTAATAAGTAAAAAGTCACTGGTACCAGCTTCTATTGTACCTTTTGCAGTATCATCTGAAAGCAACCTTTTATATGTTTCAGCCTTGCTGATTGCTTTTTTCAGCCGCTCCTTTGCTATGGGTTTCAAAAGGTAATCGATGGCATCCAGTTCATAACTTTTTAAAGCATACTGTGGATATGCCGTTGTAAAAATAGTCAGGGTTTTCTTAGGCAGTTGGGCGGCAAACTCCAGACCAGTAACCATAGGCATCTCAATATCAAGGAAAATAAGGTCTACTTCATTTTCCTTTAGGAAATCTATGGCAGTGGGAGCATTGGAGAACTTTCCTAATATTTCTACCAGGGATACTTCTTTTATAAGCGCTTGCATTTCTTCCCTTGCCAAAGGCTCGTCATCTACAATAATACAGTTCATAATGGAATTATTAATTTAACGTTATATTCATTTCCTGTGGAATTGATCTCAAGAGTGTGATTCTCGCCGTATAAAAGTGCAAGGCGCCTTTTTATGTTAACCAGTCCCAGTCCACTACTTTTTGCCTGCAAGGATTTATATTGCGGGTCTATCGAATTAGTACAGCTGAAGTAAAGTCTATTTTCTTTGATTTCTATGCTGATCTTAATATAAGATTCTGTTCCGGTAATGTTCACGCTGTGTTTTACTGCATTTTCAACAAATGTGGTAAAAAGGTTAGGCGGGATAAAAATACCATTGAGGACAAAAAGATCATCTTTACAAGGACTGATTTCAACAGATAAGTTGTCCTTTCTGAGCTTCTCCAGATCAAGGAAGTTGATAAGAAAAACAATCTCTGACTTCAGCAATGCCTTTTCTTCATTGTTCTCATAAAGCTGGTAGCGAAGGAACTCGGATAGTTTCATAATAACTATGATTGCTTTCTCGGGATCACTGCGAACCAGCGCCTTGATCCCGTTGAGCATATTAAAAAGAAAATGAGGATTGATCTGGTTCCGTAACTCGTTCATTTCCATCATCAACGTAATGTTATTCAGTTCGGTTATCTTCTCATTATCGTGTACCCATCTCTGAAAAAGTTTTATCATCGTAGTGACTAATATAACAGAAACTATCATGATTGTACTTTCATAAACGCCCTTGTTTCCGTCATTTTTATCGCGATACACCCCTATGTGCATTGGATCCCAAAAGCCGTTTAAGAAGAACCTCATGGCAAATAAACAAATTTGCACCAACAAAAACAGTAGTATCAGATAAATGATATACCGGTTTTTAAAGAAGTACCGGGGAACCAAAATGTTCATGTTGACATAAAATGTTATTATCAATATGATATACACACAGAACAACCGGTAATATCTGTAGACGCCTGAATATCCCGATAATAACTGGTCAGAGTAGAAAATAATTGCAAAAACTCCCAGTAAGAGTACCACATGACGTAGTATCCTATGCCGTCTATCAACCATCAACCGGATGATCTTTGTATTCTTTATTTCCATTGGTTCGTATCTCATAAGATCCTGTACGCATCAAATTTAAACAAAGATAAGAGAATAACAACCCCATTATTCAAATATTATACGAAACGCCTTAACTGCTATACAAAATTTGAAATGAAGTTTAAATCAATACGGCTTTAGTATAAAATGTGGCGGGTTTGGTATAAAAACAAAAAAAGGCAATGATATTATCCTCTTCTTTGCGGTGTACCATATTATTTTGTAATCAAGAACTTCAAATTTTTAATAATATATTTATGGAAGCAATAAAAAGAACAGTGTTAGTACTTGGAATTTTAATCTTCTCGATTGAATCTTTCTCACAAAACAATGACACTATTCCGGAAGAAGTTCAGGGAAGTTTGAGCCGCTCCCGTCGGGCAGCCGCTGTTGCTGCCGAAAAATTCGCAATTGCCCGTCCTTTGAATATTGAATTCACTCATTCCACCCCATATAACTTCACGTCGGAAAAGGGAGACAATTCGTTACCTGAAAGTAAGGTCAAGAATTTTTCTCAAGTAAAAATTAGTGCCAATATCAACTTTATAAAGAAAAGGAACTGGCTTTTGGGTACTACTCTCGGATATGATTATACCTCCGTGGAAGCTGATATGACAGAACCTTTTTCCGGGGAGATGAAGAGGGTGGAGAATGATTTCCATTACTTTCATGCCGGAGTAAACTTCGCTTATTTTTCAACCCTGTTCAATAAACGGACAATATTCACATCCAGTATTATAGCGGATGGTAGTGAAAAGTATTTCGAAAGGGTAAGAGGTTTATTGTCGGGGACAATGGTACTCAGAGCCAATGAACGGACAAAAATGAGTGTCGGGATAGCTGTCAATATCGATCCGCTTTCCGAAATACCTGTCATTCCGATTTTTTCTTATGAGCATAAATTCAGGAATGGCTTTATAGCAGATATTGTTCTTCCCAAAAATATGTATTTGAGAAAACATATTTTTACCAATGGCAGAATATCCTTGGGGACAGAAATGGACCGGACAACTTTTTACCTCTATAATATAGACGGTACAGATCAAAAATACCAGTACAGACAATTGGATATTAATTCAGGATTGGTCTATGAACACCTTGTGGCTAACTACTTTCTGATCACTGCAAAAACAGGTATCAGATATACGCCATCAGGACGGTTATTCAGAAAGCAGGACTCTTATGGAGATCCTGTATATAAAATAAGTCCTGATCCGACATTCTATTT
>JAATGU010000044.1 GCA_015654535.1 Bacteroidales bacterium | reverse complement strand
TCATCAGTCTTTCTTTTTTAATTTTTTCCTGTATGTCCAAAACCACCAGCCCCGCGTTCAGTCACATCCAGTACTTCCACTTGTTCCCATTGAGCTTGCTCATGACGCGCGATGATCATTTGTGCCACGCGCTCACCATCTTCTATTACAAATTCCTGGGTAGACAGGTTGATTAAAATAATACAGACTTCTCCCCTATAGTCGGCATCAATGGTTCCGGGAGAATTGAGTACGGTAATGCCCTTCTTTATTGCCAATCCGCTACGTGGACGAATCTGCGCTTCATACCCTTCGGGCAAAGAAATATAAAGTCCGGTGGAAACCAGACAGCGTTCCAAAGGTTTAAGCATAATCGGTTCAGATATATTGGCACGAATATCCATTCCTGCGGACAATCCGGTTGCATAGGCGGGAAGCGGATGCTTCGACTTATTTATAATTTGTATATTCATAATCGATTCGTAACTAATTAATTTGCGAAAATACGTATTTCGTTGCAATTAACTGCTTTATTAAAGGCTTTTTTATACTTTTGCAAGTAATTAAATAGGATATAAGAAATGAATTGGAAAGATTTAATTTCAGCAAAGCGTTTTGGACTGGAAGAGTTTCACCAAGTAAGGGAAGAAAACCGTTCCGAATTTCAGCGAGACTATGACCGATTGGTTTTTTCAGCTCCTTTCCGTCGCTTGCAAAACAAAACGCAGGTCTTCCCCCTGCCGGGAAGTGTGTTTGTTCACAATCGTCTCACTCATAGTTTAGAAGTCTCATGTGTGGGGCGTTCACTAGGAAACGATGTGATTAAAGGGATCCTCTTAAAGCGTCCCGAACTAAAGGATTCTTTTCTTCAAGAAATTAATTCTATTGTTTCCGCCGCTTGCTTAGCCCATGATCTGGGAAATCCTCCTTTTGGACATTCAGGAGAAAAAGCTATTTCCACTTACTTCTCAGAAGGTAAGGGATTAAAACTGAAAGATAAACTGGAGGCAAATGAATGGGAAGATATTATTCATTTTGAAGGAAATGCAAATGCCTTTCGGTTGCTAACTCACCAGTTTGAAGGAAGACGAAAAGGTGGATTCGCCATGACCTACTCCACCCTGGCTTCTATTGTAAAATATCCCTATTCATCGCGTTTAGCAGGAAACAAATCCAAGTTTGGTTTCTTTATTACCGAGGAAGAAGATTTTAAACGGATTGCCACAGAACTTGGCATGATCTGTCTGAATGAAGCTCCTCTTCGGTTTGCCCGTCATCCTTTAGTTTATCTGGTAGAGGCCGCGGACGATATTTGTTATCAAATGATGGATATTGAGGATGCACACAAATTAAAGATTCTTACCACTGAAGAAACAAAAGGCTTACTTCTAGAGTATTTCGCAGAAAATCGCCTGCCTCACATTAATGAAACGCTAAAGATTGTCAGTGACATCAACGAACAAATTGCTTATCTTCGCTCATCAGTGATCGGTTTACTGATTAAAGAATGCACTCGGGTGTTTCTTGATAATGAAGAGGCTATTCTGGCAGGAACGTTCGAAGGGACGCTGATAAAGCATCTCTCTGATAAACCTAAAAAAGCATATGAACATTGTGCCGAAGTTTCTATGGAAAAGATTTATCGTTCGGGAGAAGTATTAGATATTGAATTAGCGGGATTCCATGTAATCAGTACGCTGATAGACTTGCTTATTGATGCGGTAACTTCACCCGATAAAGCTTATTCCCAGCTTCTGATTAACCGAATGTCTAATCAATATAATGTAAATGCGCCAACGCTTTACGGTAAGGTGCAAGCGGTGCTCGATTATATTTCAGGCATGACGGATGTTTATGCACTGGACCTTTACCGAAAAATAAAGGGGAATAGTCTGCCCGCAGTGTAACTTTGGCAAACGATGGTCAAAAATAAAATAAAGCGCCAAGCCATCTTATAAATGGTGCACCCTATCCTTAGTATCCATCGGTTTGAGGTATTTTAAAGGTACATATTCTAATGTAACAACGGATGGATCTAGATCTAATATTTGAGTATCGGACGTTGAATATTTCTTAATCAGATAATATAGTGACAAGATTGTTGTCTTTACCGGAGGCAAATCTAAGTTACGCACTATTCGCTCTACAACTACAAACCTAAAATCACCTTCTATATTTCTTTCACGTAAAGATGGATATCGACTCATTAAATCAACTTTTCCACTGTCTTCCATCTCTTTACAGATAAGATGAACAAACGCATCCATATGCACTCCTTGCTTGAAGCCGGAATAAATATCAAGCCGAAAGATCTTTTGGGGAGCAAAGGTTTTGACAGTATATCTAAATTGATAAGGTTCATCACTGCGATGTAGATAGACAAACCAATAAGTGTCCGCTCGTTTGGGTTGCTTATTAATAAGAGAATAGATGATCTTACTTTCCATGTCATCCTGATATTTTGCACGGGTTACGTATACCAGATGAGTGGCAAACTTAGGAATTGTCTCGTCTTTACTAATTTTATCAAGGCAATCGATTGTCTGAGTAATGGGCTCATAAGTGGCACAGTGGTTTTTGATCCGTCGTCCATTATACCAAATGAACATAATGGCAAAAATGCAGCCGGCAATAAATATTGTTGCAAAACCTCCATGGGTAAATTTAAACATGTTGGCAATGAAGAAAGAACTTTCTACTGAAATAAAGAATAAGGTTAATGGAACGCTAATCCACAAAGGCTTTTTTGTAAAATGAAAATAAATGAACAACAGTAAAGTAGTCATCAACATAGTAATGGTGATAGAAAGCCCGTAAGCTGCTTCCATATTTGAAGAAGAGCCAAATGCAATGACCATAATAATACACAGAATCATTAAAGCGTAGTTTACGCCAGGAATATACATTTGCCCTTTTATTTCAGTGGGGTATTTAATCTTTATATTGGGCCATAAATCTAATGAAATGGCTTCACTAATAATGGTAAATGATCCACTGATTAAAGCCTGACTGGCAATAATTGCAGCCAGAGTAGCCATCGTAACTCCAATGAATGAAAACCAATGGGGCATAATAGAAAAAAACGGATTAATATTTTCAATTACTTGGGTAGGATGAGTGATAATCCATGCACCTTGGCCTAAATAATTGAGAATCAAAGTTGCTTTTACATACATCCATGATACACGTATGTTGTGAAGTCCACAATGGCCCAGATCTGAATAGAGAGCTTCGGCTCCTGTGGTACAAAGGAAGACGGCTCCCAAGATAACAAATGCATTAGGAACCTCTTTTAATATCTTAAATGCATAAATAGGATTAAAAGCTTTTATAATAATGGGATAGTGTACAAATGCAAAGATTCCAAGAATACCAATCATTGTGAACCATAAAAACATAATTTTCCCAAATGGCTTTCCTAAACGCGCGGTTCCTAAAGGTTGAACAAGAAATATAGCCAGCAAAATTGCCACTGTGATAGGGATGATAGGAATAGAAGGAACCAATACGTTCAATCCTTCTACGGCTGAGATAACCGTAATGGCAGGGGTGATAATTCCATCGGCCAGCAACGTGGCAGCTCCGATGGTTGCTATAATGTAGGCCCATCGATATTTTTTCCTTATCAAAGCAAACAAAGACAGAATACCTCCTTCCCCACGATTGTCGGCACGGAGAGTTACAATCACGTATTTTACGGTTGTTTGCAAAGTTAACGTCCAAATTATACATGAAATAGCTCCGATTATATAATCCGGATGTGCTCGCTGCCCCGCTGGTAGTCCATTTATAATAGCTTTCATCACGTACAAAGGAGATGTTCCGATATCTCCATATACAATTCCGATAGCCATAAATATACCCATCATTCCAAAGGGTACTTTGTATTCTTGTTTCATTTTCTATCACATTTTAAAAAGTTCGGCAAAAGTACGCAAAAATAATAGATGATTATGCAATGCTATAAAATATTAATTTTGAGACTAATGCGTGAATGTTTTTCACATTAGTCTTTTCATCGTATTACACAAGTTTTCCAGATTGATTTTCGGGGGAATCTGTGCCTGTTCATAGAGGTTCAATTCACCCATAACAGAGAAAGATCATATACGGACTTTACAAATTTCACAAACAGTACTTTTGAACTTTTAAAAAGTCTGCGGGTTTCATTTTATCCTTGTACAAAACAATCTATTCTTCTGTACAATTTATCCTTTTCTTTTGTACAGAAGAATGCATTGTTCTGTACAAAAAGGCAAAAAGTATATTACTCCATTTAATTTGGCTGCCCTATCATACTGGAAATTCTAACTATTTTGTTTTATAAAAAACCTTATTTGCTCCGGAAGTAATTTTACAGTCCTGCGGGTCTTTTTTCACAAAAGATTCAATATGACGAATACGCTTCTCCTCTAAGATCTCATCTACTGCAATCAGAATACCAGTCTCTTCCACATCTCCAAAACCATAATTAATTGCAGTGCCAAACATTCTCATAGTTGGAGAAAGACTCATATAGGCATTTACTAATGGAGGAATATTGAAACCCAGTTTACGGATTTCAGTATTTAGTATTTTATAATCATCTTTAAAAGTTTCTTTATTGAATAGTGCCGCCAACTCTTGTTCATCAGATTCCAGTTCCAACGGTTTCATCGGAGTAATTAGATTTTCTTTATCTCCAAAGTGCTTCCTTAAGAAATAAAGAATCATATCCCTTCCCTGTCTATCATAACTAGGATACATTGTTACTTTTCCAAAAAAATATTTCACTGCGGGCATAATAACCGTCAACGCTCCCAATCCGTCCCATAAATTATCCAAAGCAAACAGCCCTTTTGAACCCGATCTCGTGGATTGATATTCAAGCGTAACAAATGAACGGCCCAGTTCAATGGTGGTAGGAAGATATTCCTTTATAAATTTTTCGGAGAAGTTAAACATATGGGAAGTAGCCAGTATAGGATGTTTCTTTGCATCAAAGTGGACGTCGGTTCCTAATATATAACGATATCCACCAAGTATTTCCTCTGCTTCGGGATTCCAAACAATTAATTGTTTATACGGGTCTTCCATTGTGTCATACTCATCAAGATCCATTGACAGCCCAGATCCACCACCTGCCGCACGAAAAGCAATCTCACGTAGACGACCTATTTCACGGAGAACATTTGGAGAGTCTTGGTGAGTAATAATATAAATATGATTATTACTTTTATTGGTAACACGCAAGCGCTTGTCTTCTGTCAACTCCGCTTTCAGGACTTCTTTGCTGATGGGTTCAATAATCTCTTCCATTATCTTGTAGTTGTTGTTTTTTGTGTGTTTAGCTTATATACAATCTCTCTTACGTAGTTGACCCATTCCAAAGGTGATTTAGATGAATCGAACGTTTGCCAAGAGATTGGTTTTCCAATAGTCAAAGTGAATGTTTTATGTCTGTTTTTAAACATTTCATTGACCAGATACAGCATTTCAATATTTATCTTAATGCCAAGGCTCTTTCTTATGTTGGACAAATTATAAAAGAAACTCGAATTACTTCCTTCAAAATACATTGGCACCACATCCCTTTGTGTCTGCACACTCTTGACTATAAATGTTTTTGTCCACGGAACATCACGAATCACTCCATTGTGGCGTCGCGAACAGATTCCTGCCGGAAACATAATAAGATGATTATCCGATTTAAAACCAGCTTCAATCATTGCCGGAAGGTTTTTAGCCTGCGAACCCGTCTTGTTTACCGGAATGCAAAGCGGTGCCAAATTACGAAGGTTCATTAATAAGTCATTCACCAGATATTTAATCTTTCCATTATAATGTTTTCCTAATACATAACCCACAGCCACTCCATCTAAACCACCTAAAGGATGATTGGACACAAAGGTGTAAAGACCGCCTTCCGGTAAATTTTCGATTCCTTCAATTTCTACTTTAGCATCCAGAAAATCCATATTGGATTCCAAAAAGTCCACTCCTATTCGATCCTTTGCCTCTTCCATATATGCATTCAGTTCTTCCTGATGAACAATTTTCTTCAGGTAAGAAATAAGAAACTTGGGGATATATTTATATTTCCCCTGAACTTTTGATCGGAGTACTTTATCAATATCAATAAGAAAAACAGAGTCGTCAACCATCTTGTATAAAGTAATGAATGTGCAAAATTAACTCATCTTTTCAATTCTCCTAAATATTTAGCCAAAAAAGGCATTAAAAACAGCTAATTAATTATGATATATCCTTTTTTTGATAAGAAAGTTACAAAGGGATGAAAAAAAGGAGCAAAGAAATAGAATGCTAACTTAATTATTATTGTACCTTTGTACTTTCAAAAAAAATGAGTTATGGAACATCAACTGACGATTTACAACACATTAGATAGAAAGAAAGAACTGTTTGTCCCCATCCACGAACCTCATGTGGGAATGTATGTTTGTGGACCAACAGTCTATGGTGATGCACATTTAGGTCATGCACGTCCGGCTATCACGTTCGACGTTCTTTTCCGTTACCTCACCCATTTAGGCTATAAAGTACGCTATGTACGTAACATTACAGATGTAGGGCACTTGGAACATGATGCCGACGAGGGAGAAGACAAAATAGCAAAAAAAGCTCGTTTAGAACAGTTAGAACCAATGGAAGTGGTGCAATATTATCTGGTTCGCTATCACCATGCGATGGATGCACTGAATGTTCTTCCTCCAAGCATTGAACCTCAGGCTTCGGGACATATCATTGAACAAATGGAGTTTGTCCGTAAAATATTAAAAGCCGGATACGCCTACATAAGTGAAGGTTCTGTTTACTTCGATATTGAAAAATATAGCAAAGATCATCACTACGGAAAGCTTTCTGGACGTAATGTAGAAGATCTTCTTAATACAACACGTAACCTGGACGGACAAAGTGAAAAGCACAACCCTGCTGATTTTGCTTTATGGAAAAAGGCTTCTCCCGAACATATTATGCATTGGCATTCAGAATGGAGTGAAGGTTTTCCCGGTTGGCATCTGGAATGCTAGGCCATGGGAACAAAATATCTTGGAGATGAGTTCGATATTCATGGAGGAGGGATGGATTTGCTATTCCCGCATCATGAATGTGAAATTGCTCAGTCGGTCGCTGCTCTGGGCAAAGAAACCGTACATTACTGGATGCACAATAACATGATCACCATCAATGGCACAAAGATGGGCAAGTCTTTGGGGAATTTCATTACGTTGGAAGAGTTCTTTAACGGATCTCATCCTATCTTGACTCAGGCCTACAGTGCTATGACTATCCGTTTCTTTATCCTTCAGGCTCACTATCGCAGTACGGTGGACTTCAGCAATGAAGCTCTTCAAGCTTCCGAAAAGGGTTTGCAACGATTAACGGAAGCAGTAGCCAACATGGAAAAGATCATTCCTAGCAGTGTCTCCACAGTAGATGTAAAGTCTCTTCGTGCCAAATGCTATGAAGCAATGAATGATGACCTGAACTCTCCAATTGTGATCTCCCATCTTTTTGATGCTACAAAGATAATCAATAATGTACTGGCTGGAAACAATACTATTACAGCAGAAGATTTAGAAGAATTAAAAAGCACTTTCCATCTTTTCATGTTTGATATCTTAGGACTTAAAGAAGAAGCAACTGCTACACAAAATAATGCCGATATATACGGTAAAGTAGTCGACATGCTCCTTGAACAAAGAGTTCAAGCTAAAACAAACAAAGATTGGGCCACATCGGATAAAATCCGAAACGAACTCACCTCTTTAGGCTTTGAGATTAAAGATACAAAAGAGGGATTTGAATGGAAACTCAATAGATAATGCCATATACAATATAGAGAGTGAGAAATGCGGTTGCATTTCTCACTCTCTATATAAGGTAATTATTGGTTTCAGATAAAACTATTTAATTCTTTGATCTCACTTCGTTTACCAGCAACCTTGGAATAATAATATCAAAACAATAATATAAAATTTATGGATGCAAATGAGTTCTTTAAAGAAGACTACTTCGCCGCAAAGGCGGGAATTACGCTTTTAGAAATTAAACCTGGATATGGAAAAACAATGATGATAATTACTGAGCAACATCTAAATGCGGGAAATACGACACAGGGAGGAGCTATATTTACATTAGCTGACTTAGCCTTAGCAGCAGCAGCCAATTCGCACGGTACCTTAACACTCTCGCTTACTTCTACTATAAACTTCTTTCGTACCAGTGCTCCGGGAGATACGCTATATGCTGAAGCCACTGAAAGATTTCTTCATAAGCGGACTGCTCATTATCATGTAGATATTACGAATCAAAAGGGAGAACTAATCGCTGATCTGGAAGCGACCATGTACCGAAAAGAAACTGAGCTTCCTTTTAATCTGTAACTATTGATGTTAACGGATGCTTATTATTTCTCACACTTTTAAGAAAAGCTTTTGCCGAACCAAAATTCAAAAATAAGTCTAAGCGAACAGGTATATGGTTTTTATCATCTGTGATATAAAAAGTGATTACTTCTTTTTCTTTCCCTCTCTTATATTCAACTAAAGAAAAGACTAAAGTATGGTATCTTTTACCATCCTGAGCTTTGAATATTTCCTTTCCTCGATAAATCAATGTTTGTTCTTCTATCTTAATTCCTGTAGCCATCTGGAATTTAATATGCTCACCAACTTTATAATTAGTAGGATTAAAGGAACGTGCTTGAGCTAAAATACTGAGCATATCATACATACAACTGCTATCTTCTGAGTTCGTACGGATTGCTTCTCCAAAATTCTTTATCCGTTTTTGCCTTGCATAACTCATTCCACCACGATAGGAAAAGTTCACTTCATCTACAGTATAGTTTTTCCCTTCTTCAGATCCCTTGCGAAAATAATAAGGTTGCATTTTGTCGCCAATGATACAAGTTATCGTATCTCTCATCTTAAAGAAAAAGTCAGCTTTCCTGCTCCCTACAGCTAATAAATTTAATCGATAAGCCGGTTTTGAACCATAATGCATGGAATTAGCTGTAAGACTAGCAAAGCCAGCTCTCGTCCAAATAAATTTCCAGTTGAAATAAAGATCATACATAATATGCTCACCCAACTTAAAGGCATTGTTTTCAGCTTCACATTGAGCATGAGCAGATGGAGTTGCAGCGAAAAGAAGCAATAGCAAAAAGAACGAAATACCCCACGACTTAATTGCTCGTACTGCGATTAGAATCTGTTTTGTTATTTTGATTTTGTTTTTTCTTTTTCTTATTTTCATCCGGCTTTTGTTTTTTAAGTAAGTCCAGTTTCTGTTTTTGTAAAGATACGCCCCGTATATTCCATTCTTGTTCTATTTCCCAAAGTGCTTTAAGTTCTAGCTCTTGAGGATAATAGAAGACCTCTTCTGGTTGAAGTTTCTTTTCATAATTTCCTGTATCCCAAACGCCGTTTCCATTCGTATCATTGATTAATCTAACATAATATTTCCCTGGATTTAAAAAATAGAAATCGACTTTTCCCTTCACAATCTTTGCTTTCCTGAGAGTTTTATCCTGAGCGTCAAGCAACTCTACAATAGCAGTAGAGTCAGCTCCTGAAATATTCATATATAAAGTTGAATAATCATTAAGCGAGCGAACTTTGAAAGCTGATTTTATTTTATCGGTAAATAATCCGTAAATGCCATGAAAAGCAGTCGAATCGACCATAAATTGATATTCTTGTTCTGGTACCCATTCAGTCAAAAGCTCATACGATCGTGGATGAAGCGTATCTTGTCTGAAAACAAATGGTACATCATGCCAAGTTGAGTCCACCTTTTGCTGCAAATGAATAGCAGAACTATCATAATGAGCAATCGGTTCCTCAAATTCAAGTCGAATATTAGTATAAACATCCATCACAGAAGGAACATCAGCTTTCATCTGCAAAAACTTTGTAGGCTCAACCTCTCCCTTTTTCCTTTTAGGAGTCACACTCTTAGTCTTCTTTACAGATAGATAAAGTGTATCCGTTTTAGGCACAAGTTTACCCAAAGTATCAGTATATAAATAAGCTAATGTCATATTCAATGTGTCTTTCTTATAAAGTAAGGAATCCTTTACCCAATAATGAATCGTATCATTCATTTGCGATTTTTCAATAAAGAAAGCACCCTTTTCATCAAAATTCAATCCTTTCACTTGCGGTAGTGACTTAGCCGGCGCAGCAAAATAAAGTGAAAACTTATGAGGAGTAAGCCGCTCACTTTTTATTAAATATTGAGATTTGGCATCTTCCTTAAAAGCGCGAAGAACAATATCATCTGGAAGATAATGGGTATATTGCCTTGTTCGGATAGTATCCACCGTAATAGAATCTTTCCAAATGGTGTCTTGTCGAGTACGAGTTTCATAATGTGGTATCACCTTAGAATCAGTAAAAGCAATTTGCTCGCTTTTCTGATCGAAAGCAAAGTTCTGATTGGCATCTTGCAGCCCGTATATGCGATAAGTTCCAGGAGCAACTCCCTTTATAATAAAATGCCCACGACTATCTGTGCGCGAAACGCGGTCAAAAGGTAACTTTGCAAAGGCAGAATCTGCCAAATTAGTATGGAGCCCTACCAGTATCCCTTTCACGGGTTCAAGATTGGAAGCATCAAGTACATAACCGGAAACTTCCATTGTATCTATTGCTGTACCGGTAGAAAAAGTGTAAGTGAAATTACCTAATGGATTGCCCTCATTATTATCAACAATAGCATCTGAGAAGTCAATAGTGTAGGTGGTATTTGCTTTCAAGGAATCGAGCAGATTAATAGTTATCTTTTTGCCACTTTGCTTGATATCGGGTACCTGAACTTGAGGAGGAGAAACTATTACTTTTTCTGATGCTTTTTCTATCTTAACTATTTCATCAAATTCAAGGACAAATTTATGTTTACCGTTATTCAGCGAACCTATCGCGGGAGTACTTCCTATAAACTTAGGAGGAGTTTCATCAATAGGGCCACCAGAAGGATGCCCCATATTAGCACATGAATACATTCCCAACGTTAAAACGCCGGCGCCTATCACTCCTAGAAAAGTATGTTTCACTTTATAATTCTTCCAACTTAACATATTGCAAAAATACATGTTATCCATAACTTAATAGCATACTTTGGCATAAAATATACAAAAATGAAGTGCTCTGCGCTTTTACTTTTGCCAAAAAATGCTATTCAAACTGTAACTCGCCAAAAAAGTAGGGGCAATGAAAGTCCGGCTTTTCTGTTTTTATCTGATTCCAGGAAAGAAAATGCTTTGTTTTCAGTCCATCACCACATTTATAAAAATTACCTTTAATCGCAACTCCATCCATAGATTCAATGGAATGCTTAAAAAATACTTTATAGGGCACAATCAATGAAAGCTCCCATGAGCACATTCCTGTTCGTTCTCCAAAGGGTTGTTTTCCTAAGCTAGACCAACGCTGAATTCCTGCAAGTACATCCAATGATGCACTAACTCTATCACCTCTGTCTTTGCCTACTGCTAAAAGAACGGTGCCAATGCAATTGGTCTCAATATTATAATAATAACCGTCATTTGCAGGAATAACAAAAAATTCTACACACGAATCCGTCCATACCTGGCCATTATCTTCACCATAAATGGCACGAACGCTTTCCTCTTTCACTTGATAATTAATTAATAGGGCCTCTTCCGAATGGGCAATGCGAAATTTCACCGTCGGTTTATAAGGGTAATTATCCCAATTAACACATTCAATCGGATGTAATTCGATCTTTTCCTGATCCATCAAAGCAGACAGGCTGGCTGCTGAAGTAGCCTCTACCTTAAATTTCTTTATCTTTAGCTGATTCATTTTAATTAAAAAAACAAAATTTCAGCAAAAGTACAACAAAATTACTGAAAGTCCATGAATAATATGCCCTAAAATAAAAACAAGACTAAGGATGTTGCATTACAAATTTCTTATTCTCAGCCTGTACTTCAAGAACTGTCTGACGAAACTCAGTGGCAAGTATGCTAAAATTATACCATGCGGTATAGCAATCAGTGAGGAACCATTTATCGTCTATTAAGTCAAAGCGGACTCGAAGGTCAAGTTCCGATTCTTCATATCCAGCTTCAAACTCCACATGTGTAGGCTCTTTAATTGTGAATTTTGAAACATAAACACCCTCTCCCTGCATTTCATGCCGTTCCTCTTTAAATGTTTTTTCATCCAATAAAGGCCACTCCTTTTTAGTAAAGGGAAAGTTTTTCTCGTTTTCACCATCACCGGCAGAAAGAACGATGTTTGACTTTAGCGGAAATTTGATCCGTGAATATTGAAATGCTGCACTTGTGGTAAATTTATGAAGAAATACACTAAAATTTTCCTCTTGAGCAGCTCTTAAAGGTAAGATATTTGTGAACAAAGACATTAATAAAAGGCCAATTACCAAATAGTTCTTTTTCATCTTCGTATACATTAAATTGTGTTCCCATTTTTCGCTGCAAAGATAGAAGAAGAATTGGTATAACAAGCGATAAAAAGAGAATTATTTTTGCTTCTTTAAATATTCAAATCCGATACGACAATATAAGCATTTCTTCTTATCACAATATTCTTTCTTGAGTTCCAGTAATGCCTGTGAATCAGCGGCATTATTGACTGTAATCCCTACTCCGCTCCACATTCGGATGATATAATTGTTCTCTGCTTTCAGCTCCTCTAAAAAATCAGTGGCCCGCTGGCAAAGGACATTATCCGCCCTATGCTTGCCATACGCATAAAGAAAAGGAATCACCGTATTAATTACCAATAAATTAAGAGAGGAATCACTTAAATTTTTGGTTCTCTTTGGAGAAATATTATAAAATTGGTAATGTTCCTCCCAATAATCAGAAGTCGCAGTTTGCAAAATTTCCTTAATCGCTTTCATCGATTCAGCTTCCATCAATTGTGAGAAGATTCCCCACTTACGAGAATAGAGAAAAGCCAATTGGGCAATCCGGATATGTGGAAAATTTCCCGGGCGCAAACGCAGGAATCGCCAAAGAGAAGAATCGATTAT
>JAATGU010000077.1 GCA_015654535.1 Bacteroidales bacterium | reverse complement strand
TTGTTCTATCCATTGAACTACAAGGCCGAAATGAGGATGCAAAGGTAATCTTTTTGTTGATATGCCGAAAGGTTTCCTTTGTTAAAGAACATCAATGCATTAAACTATTACTTCAAATACTGGTCAAAAATAAGGAATTAAACAAAGAAAAATAAAAGAAACTGAATGATGAAAAGATTGTTATTGGGTACATTATTACTCGTAATTAGTATTTATGGTTATGCGGGTCCTCAGGAATCAGGAAGTATTAGAGGTAAAGTGATTGATTCAAAAACTAAGGAAGCTTTGCAGTTTGTTAATGTAAGTGTAAAAGCAAAGGCTTCATCCTCATTGCTAAAAGGAGGAATTACCGATAAGGATGGAGCGTTTATATTTGGAGCATTAAAAGAAGGAACATATCTTCTCAATATATCATATATTGGATACAAAACCTATGAGAAAGAATTTGTTATAGCTTCTTCAACAAAAACTGTGAATTTAAATACTATATCTTTAGCTGAAGATAACCATGTGTTGAAAGAAGTGGAAGTTGTAGGACAAAAATCTCAGATGAAACTTGATATTGATAAAAAGGTTTTTAATGTAGATCAAAACATTGCTTCCGCAGGAGGTTCTGCTAGTGATGTTTTAAGCAATATTCCGTCTGTTGAAGTTAGTAATGAAGGAGATGTCTCTCTTCGTGGTAATTCTAATGTGACAGTTTGGATTAATGGAAAGGCGTCTGGCCTGTCTGCCGACAATAGAGCTCAGATATTGGAACAAATGCCCGCAGAAAGCATTGAAAGTATAGAGGTGATAACAAATCCTTCGGCAAAATATAGCCCTGATGGTACGGCTGGGATTATCAATATTGTGTTAAAGCAGGATCGTAAAGCAGGTTACTTTGGTAGTGTACAAGGAGGAGCAACGACAAAAGGGGGATATAATGGTAGTTACAATATCAATTACAACAGCAGTAAGTTTGATGTTTATGCAAATGTTGGTTATCGTCATCGTGAGAGAACCGGAGGCGGTTTTACCAATAGAACAAACACGGATAATAATACCTACTTAAACCAGGTTACAGATGACAAAGGAGATAATTCAGGTTTATTTGTTCGTGGAGGATTGACTTACCATCTTACAAATAAAGATCATTTTACAGCGGGAGGCTTTGGTATGTTTGGTAGTAGAAACAGCAATAGTACAATCAACTATACAAGTGATGTTCCGGGTTCATATTTGACGAGTAACCGCTTGTCGGATTCAGACAACTCTATGAACGGAACCAATTATGAGCTTGGATATAAACATGATTTCGCTAAAGATAATTATCTTGATTTTACTGTTTCATATAATAATTGGAAGATGGACAATACCAGCATTTATAATCAAACGTCTATTTATCAGAATAAACCAAACTCATCATCGTATCAGCGTCAACTAAATAACATGAATCATCGTAGCTGGGAATTTCAACTTGATTATCAGAATAAAATAAGTGAAAATACAAAACTAGAAGCCGGTTATAAAGGAACGCTTGGAAGGGATAATAGTCCCGTTGAAACTTATTCTGGTATAACAGAAAGTTCTGCATTATTTGATAATAGTTTGTATAACCGTTTTATTTATAATCAGGATGTTCACGCATTATATACTACTTATTCAGGTCGTATTCAAAAATTGGGTTACCAAGTTGGTTTGCGTGGAGAATATGCAAAACTAAATACAAAATCAGAGGACTATGCACAAAATAGCACTCCGTATTCTAAAAATTATTTTAGCTTATTTCCAAGTGCATTTATTTCATATGCTTTGCCTGATAATAAGGAACTACAGTTGAATTACACCAGACGTATTTCTCGTCCGTGGGGCCCTCAACTTAATTCTTTTATGAATATTACTGACTCTACAAACATCTCTTTTGGTAATCCGGAATTGAAACCTGAATACTCTAATGCTTTTGAACTAAACTTTATTAAGAATTGGGAAAATCATACTCTCTCTTTATCTGCCTATTATCGGACAACAGATAATGTCATTCAAAGTATTCGTTATTTGGATGGAAATGTAATGAAGAACACGTATGAAAATGTTGCTAAAAATCAATCTTCTGGAATTGAAATAATAGGGAAAGACAAATTATTAAAAATACTGGACCTTACTACGACGGTTAATCTGTTTTATTATAAACTTGATGGATTTAGTTATCAGCCTAAGGACAATATAAATCCCGTAATTGGTGAAGGAAATGAGGACTTTTCTTGGAATGCAAGAATGATTGCAAACGTAATTCTTCCTCAGGCTGTTTCTTTGCAATTAACAGGAAGCTATAATTCTAAACAAGTGGTTGCTCAGGGAACCCAGAAGTCAACCTATTCTCTTGACGCCGGTTTACGAAAGTCTTTTATGGATAAAAAATTTAGTTTGAGTATTAATGCTCGTGATATTTTTAATTCAAGAGGTCAACAAACTCTTACTTCCGGTACTGGATTTATTCAGGATTCAAAGAGTTGGAGAGATGGAAGGCAGGTGGGTTTTACTCTGACATATAGTTTTGGTAATATGCGTTCAAAGAATATGAAGGCGCATAAACCAACGGAGGACGAAAACAATATGGTAGAACCAATGAGTGAGGAGTAGTTTTCTTACTTAAGACTTAGATAAATACGAAAAGATTTTGCCAAGTCGCATAACTTTCCGACATTTGCATGCGCATAAATAAGAAGCAGATCAATACATAAAATATTGGAGGCAATTTCTTATTTATGCGTTTTTTAGCAAAGGAAAATCCTAATATTAAAGAAAAAGATAAGTTATGACAGATGAAATGGTGGTTAAAGAATTAGAGAATGTGGTAGTTCGATTTTCTGGAGATTCCGGCGATGGAATGCAATTGGCAGGAAATATTTTTTCTAATTTGTCGGCTGTATTGGGAAATGACATTTCTACATTTCCTGATTACCCAGCAGAAATCCGTGCCCCACAGGGTACAATTAGCGGGGTTTCCGGCTTCCAGGTACATATTGGAGCGAAGAAAGTTTTTACTTCCGGTGATAAGTGCGATGTTCTTGTAGCAATGAATCCAGCAGCTTTAAAAACAAATGTAAAATTCCTCAAACCACAATCTATCATTATTATTGACGCAGACACTTTTACCAAAAAAGATTTGGAGAAAGCACTTTATGCTACAGAGGATCCTTTAGCAGAACTAGGCATTCAAAATCAGGTGATTGATGCTCCTATTTCCTCCATTTGCAAGGATAGTTTAAAAGATAGTGGATTGGATAATAAAGCTGCGGCCCGATGTAAAAACATGTTTGCGTTAGGTTTAGTCTGTTGGTTGTTTAATCGTCCTTTGGATCATGCAATGCACATGCTTCAAAATAAATTCTCAAAGAAACCGACAATTGCAGAAGCTAATATAAAAGTATTAACAGACGGTTATAATTATGGTCATAATATCCATGCTTCTGTATCAACTTATAGAATAGAATCTAAAGGAGTAAAAGAAAAAGGGACTTACACAGATGTAAATGGTAATCTTGCTACTGCTTATGGATTGGTTGCCGCCGCAGAGAAATCAGGTTTGCAGTTATTCTTAAGCTCTTATCCTATTACTCCTGCTACAGATATTCTTCATGATCTTTCAAAATGGAAAGAGTTAGGTGTGGTAACTGTTCAGTGTGAAGATGAAATCTCCGGTGCATGTAGTGCTATCGGAGCTTCTTTTGCAGGTAATTTAGCTGTTACTTCTACTTCTGGCCCAGGTGTTTGCTTAAAAAGTGAAGCGATTAATTTAGCGGTAATTGCTGAATTGCCTTTGGTTATTGTGAATGTTCAGCGAGGAGGTCCTTCAACCGGTCTGCCAACTAAGAGTGAACAAACGGATTTGCTTCAGGCGATATATGGACGAAATGGTGAAAGTCCATTAGTTGTAATTGCTGCTACCTCTCCTACCAATTGTTTTGATTCTGCGTATATGGCGGCTAAAATAGCACTGGAACATATGACTCCTGTTATGCTTCTCACAGACGGATATATTGCCAATGGATCTGCGGCATGGAAGATTCCTTCATTAAAAGATTATCCAGAAATTAAACCTCATTATGTAACCAAAGAGATGCAGAAGGAATGGAAGCCTTATACACGTGATCCGGAAACTCTGGTCCGTTATTGGGCTATTCCAGGAATGGAAGGTTTTATGCATCGATTGGGTGGCTTGGAAAAGGATTATGATACTAGTGCTATTTCCACGGGTGCTTCCAATCACCAAAAAATGACACTCACTCGTCAGGCTAAGATTGATAATATCGCTAATTTTATACCCGAGCTTGAAGTTCAAGGGGATAAGGATGCTAATTTACTTGTTGTTGGTTGGGGCGGAACGTATGGGCACCTTTATTCAGCTGTAGAAGAATGTTTAACAGAAGGCCAAAAGATTGCTTTGGCTCATTTTCAGTATATCAGTCCACTTCCCAAGAATACTGCGGAGGTTTTGAAGAGATATAAAAAAATTGTGGTGGTGGAACAAAACCTTGGGCAATTTGCCGGACTTCTTCGTATGAAGATTTCCGGATTAAATATTTGTCAATTCAATAGAGTGAAGGGGCAGCCTTTTAATGTATTAAGACTTGTAGAAGAATTTACTAAATTGATGGAGGAAAAGTAAGATGAGTGAACAATTATATACAGCAAAAGATTTTAAGAGTGATCAGTATGTACGTTGGTGCCCTGGTTGTGGTGACCATGCTTTGCTCCATTCTCTGCACAAAGCAATGGCCGAATTGGGAGTTGCTCCGCACATGACAGCCGTAATTTCGGGTATTGGATGCTCCTCTCGTTTGCCTTATTATATGAATACTTATGGTTTCCATACAATTCATGGGCGTGGAGCCGCTATTGCTACTGGAGTTAAAGTTGCCAATCCTAACTTAACAGTTTGGCAGATTTCAGGTGATGGCGATGGATTGGCTATTGGTGGGAATCATTTTATTCATGCACTTCGCAGAAATATAAATATAAATATTATTCTTTTAAATAATCGTATTTACGGATTGACCAAAGGCCAGTATTCTCCAACTTCTCCACGAGGTTTTATATCTAAGTCTTCTCCTTACGGGACAATAGAAGATCCTTTCCGCCCGGCAGAACTAGCTTTTGGTGCCAGAGGAAGATTTTTTGGTAGGTGTGTAGATGTGGATGGTCCTAGTTCAGTGGAAGTGTTAACTGCTTCAGCTCGCCATAAAGGTGCTTCCGTAGTCGAAGTTCTGCAAAATTGTGTGATCTTTAATGATGGCTGTTACAGTGCGATTGCTACCAAAGAAGGACGCGCCAAGAATGCTATTTACCTGAAGCATGGTCAGCCAATGTTGTTTGGAGAGAATAATGAAAAAGGACTGATGCAACAAGGCTTTGGGCTGAAGGTAGTTACTTTGGGTGAAAATGGTGTGACAGAGAAAGATATATTAGTACATGATGTTCATTGTGAAGATAATACGCTTCACTTGAAGTTGGCATTGATGGAAGGCCCCGATTTTCCGGTAGCTTTAGGAGTCATTCGTGATGTTCAAGCTCCAAGTTATGATGAATGTGTTTATCAACAAATAAAAGAAGTTCAAGCAAAAAAGCCAATTCGCAAGTTAGAAGATTTCTTGCTTAGCGGTGAAACTTGGGAAATAAAGTAAAAGCCTCTATATAAAAAAGTGCAGACTTAAATGGAATAAATCCTTTTAAGTCTGTACTTTTTTTATATCTATAAATTGAAAAAGATTGCTCTTTGGTTTATTCTTTTTCTCCGTAAGCTAAATCTCCCGCGTCTCCTAGTCCGGGAACAATGTAGGAATGATCGTTAATCTCTGGATCAATAGCAGCACACCAAATCGTTGTGTTTTCATAGGGAAATATTTTTTGGATATGATCTACCGCCTGTTGGCTGGCAATAATAGAGGCAACGTGAATTTCGCTTGGAACTCCTTTTGTTAGCATGGCACCGTAACTCAGTTCCATGGAACCTCCGGTAGCAAGCATTGGATCAGTTATTATAAGTGTTTTACCGTCAATTCGGGGAGAAGCAATGTATTCAATGTGAATATCAAACTTCAGCGCATCTTTGTATTTCCGGTAAGCAGAAACAAAAGCATTTTCAGCATTATCAAAATATCTCAGGAAACCTTGATGAAAAGGTAACCCAGCACGAAGAATTGTACTGATTACTAATTGATTATCTGGCGTATTGATTGAGGAAATGCCTAGAGGTGTTTGGATGTTTTTAGTTGAATAGTCAAATTCCTTACTCATCTCATATGCCATAATCTCTCCGATTCGTTCTATATTACGGCGGAAGCGCATACGATCTTTTTGTACTTCAACGTTTCTGATTTCCGAAACATATTGATTTAAGATGGAATTTGTTTCACTAAAATTAATTATCTTCATTGCTAATTTATTAGGGTATATTATAATTGTTTAATCATTTCTGTATACATCTCTTTCCATCCCTTCCAGTCGTTGGTATCTGCCAGTGAAGAGTTATGGAAAAGAGTGATCAAGTCACCGTTTACTGCTTTTACTTTTTCGGCAAGTATTTTTATTTTTTTGAGTGCTTCTTGTGGAGTCAGGTTAAAATCCCGGCGTAAGGTTACATCCATCACAGCCGATGGGTGAATAATCAAGCTAGTTTCCTGTTCTTTTTCCAGATCATAGAATGGAAAAGGAATACTGGTTCCTGCCCGAAAGCCAAATTGGGAAGAATAAAGTACGGAATAGTCATCACGAATGTCTGCTGCCAATAGTTGTCTGAAAGTTTCAGGGAAACGGAAACGAAGAAAATGTTGTCTACTTCCTTCAATCTTTTTGCTCAACACTCGTTCAAGTTCCATTTTCTCTTTACAGAATTGTAAATTGTTGAATGCGGCGATGTAAGATGGATGAAGATAAACTGAATGTTCTTGGGATATTCGTCTTAGCATTTTTCGATAGCGTCGCGAAGGATAGATGTAGCGTCGGTCAAATTTTCCATAAGGCCCCCTGTGTACAAAGAAAAGTCCTTTAACTCCTTGTGACTGATAGAGCCGGAGAAAGAACTCAAAATTGAAATAGATATCTTTTTTTAAATGAAGTATGGTAAGAAGCCGATCTAGGAATATGGAAAAATTCCTTTTCATCAAATCTTTAAGTAAACAGAGCCCATTCAATACAAAACCTTTATTTCTGTAAAGAAATGGATGATCAATATCAATTGTTGGGATGAAGCGGAATGTCCTAGGAGAAAACTTGCAGTCAGGATAGCTTTTGAGTAGTTCTTCTTTAAAAGCATAGGCCCACTGATCCACAATCGGTTCTTCTATACAACTCATCCTACAGATAATGCTGTCGGTATATTGATAGCGGCCATGGACATCAAGGGAAGCCGAACGATACTCTTCATATCTTGTAATAAGATAAAATGCAGCTGAAAATAAATCAAAAGGAATGTCTCCTTGTTTTTGAGAAAAGAACACAGGCAAACCTTTCCATTGAGTAATTTCTTCTATCTTTTGTTTATCCACTCCTTTACTATATAGCAAGGTATGGGGAACGATCCATATTCCCTTATGCAAATTTTCATTTGAATAATTAATTGAGGGTAGGTTCGAAGCGAGAAATTGATCTTTTTTTATAGTAAAATAGGCATCAACCCCTAGAATATCAGTGAATATCCGGGAAAGAATATAGTCGAGTCTCGGGCTTTTCTTATGTGCATATATTATTATCATTGCTCTATCTCTTTACGGTTTGCAAAATAACGAATTTATTTTCAAATGGATAACAAAATAATCGTGAATTTGTTATGTAACTATAAAACACAATGAATTAAAGAAAAATTTCTTTAATATAGTACTTCTTTTCAAATAAAGTATTACTTTTGTATCCGATTTATGATGATTACTTCGGTAAGTTTAAGGTTAAAAAGAAAATATAGATAGTAATACCAATTTAATTTAATTCAAAAGAAATGGCAAAGTTAGATTTAAGCAAGTATGGTATTGTAGGTGCAACTGAGATCCTACATAATCCATCTTACGAACTATTGTTCGAAGAAGAAACAAAAGCTGGTTTGGAAGGCTTTGAAAAAGGTCAGGTAACAGAATTAGGTGCTGTAAATGTAATGACAGGTGTTTATACAGGTCGTTCTCCTAAAGATAAATTCTTCGTTAAAGACGCTACAACAGAAAACACAGTATGGTGGACTTCTGATGAATACAAGAACGACAACAAACCTCTTTCTCAGGAAAGCTGGAAAGTATTGAAAGGTGTTGTTACAAAAGAACTTTCTAGTAAACGTCTTTTTGTGATGGATACTTTTAGCGGGGCTAACGAAAATAGCCGTTTGAAAATCCGTTTCATTATGGAAGTAGCTTGGCAAGCACATTTCGTAAAGAATATGTTTATCCGTCCTACAGAAGAAGAATTGGCTAACTACGGTGAACCAGACTTTATTGTAATGAATGGTTCTAAGACTGATGCTGGTGAAGATTACGCAAAACTTGGTTTGAACTCTAAGACTTTTGTTGTATTCAATCTTACTGAGAAGATTCAGTTGATTGGTGGTACTTGGTACGGTGGTGAAATGAAGAAAGGTATGTTCTCTTATATGAACTACTTACTTCCTTTGAGAGGAATGGCTTCTATGCATTGCTCTGCTAACACAAACGCAAAAGGTGAAACTGCCATTTTCTTTGGTCTTTCAGGAACAGGTAAAACAACTCTTTCTACAGATCCAAAACGTGAATTGATTGGTGATGACGAACACGGTTGGGATGATGAAGGCGTATTTAACTTTGAAGGTGGATGCTATGCCAAGGTTATCAACTTAAGCAAAGAAAATGAACCTGATATCTACGCTGCTATCAGACGTGACGCTCTTCTTGAAAATGTTACTGTTGATGCAAATGGTAAGATTGATTTTGATGATAAATCAGTAACAGAAAACACTCGTGTTTCTTATCCTATTTATCACATTGAAAACATAGTTAAGCCAGTATCTAAAGCACCTGCTGCAAAGAAGGTTATTTTCTTGTCAGCTGATGCATTTGGAGTTCTTCCTCCGGTTTCTATCTTAACTCCAGAGCAAACTCAATATTATTTCTTGTCTGGTTTCACTGCTAAATTAGCTGGAACAGAACGTGGAATTACTGAACCTACTCCTACATTCTCTGCTTGTTTTGGTGCAGCATTCCTTTCTTTACACCCAACAAAATATGGTGAAGAATTGGTTAAGAAAATGAAGAAGTCTGGCGCTAAAGCATATTTGGTGAACACTGGTTGGAACGGAACAGGTAAGAGAATCTCTATCAAAGATACCAGAGGTATTATTGATGCTATTCTTGATGGTTCTATCGACAAAGCTCCAACGAAGTCTATGCCTTATTTCTCTTTCGAAGTTCCAACAGCTTTACCTGGTGTAGATCCTAAGATCTTAGATCCTCGTGACACTTATGCTGATGCTACTCAATGGGAAGTTAAAGCAAAAGATCTTTCAGCTCGTTTCATCAAGAACTTCTCTAAGTTTACAGGTAATGAAGCTGGTAAAGCATTAGTTGCTTTCGGTCCTCAACTTTAATTAGTTTTTCCATAATTATTATAAATTGTAAAGAGGGACGGTCTCATATGAGATCGTCCCTCTTTTTTTGAATAACTTTATGGATAGAATGCTTTGCGCTACTATGTAGTAAAGAAGCGCTATAGCTATTTATCTTGCATTACGTTTACGTTCATTCTCATCCAAGAAAATCTTACGCATACGCATATGTTTTGGAGTGACCTCCACATATTCGTCTTCCTTGATGTATTCCAATGCTTCTTCCAATGAGAAAACTACCGGAGGAATGATTCTTGCTTTATCGTCAGAACCGGAAGCACGCATATTGGTTAATTTCTTTGATTTGGTTACGTTTACTACCAAGTCACCGTCTTTGCAATGCTCTCCCACTACTTGCCCTACATACACTTCCTCTTGAGGGAAGATAAAGAATTTACCGCGGTCTTGTAACTTATCAATTGCATATGAGAATGTTGTCCCGGCTTCCATTGAAATGATAGAACCATTGGTACGACGTTCAATCTCACCTTTGTATGGTTGATATTCTTTAAAACGGTGAGCCATGATAGCTTCTCCGGCAGAAGCGGTAAGCACATTATTACGCAAACCGATAATTCCTCTTGAAGGCATATTAAATTCAAGATTGATGCGTTCGCCGGTATTTTCCATAGCGATCATTTCTCCCTTTCTGCGAGTAACCATATCAATGATTTTACTTGAATATTCTTCAGGCACATTGATTGTCAACTCTTCGATTGGCTCACATTTCTTTCCGTCTATTTCTTTGTAGATAACCTGCGGTTGTCCTACCTGAAGCTCATATCCTTCACGGCGCATTGTTTCAATCAATACCGATAAATGGAGTACTCCACGGCCATACACTAACCATTTGTCCGAAAACTCGCTTTTCTTCACACGAAGGGCAAGATTCTTATCCAATTCTTTCATCAGGCGATCGTTGATGTGGCGCGAAGTCACATATTTACCGTCCCTACCGAAAAATGGTGAATCGTTGATGGTGAAGAGCATGCTCATGGTTGGTTCATCAATAGCGATGGGCACCAATGGTTCGGGATTTTCTATATCGCAGATGGTATCTCCAATATCAAAACCTTCTATGCCTACTAAAGCACAAATATCTCCGGAACAAACTTCAGCCGTTTTTACGCGTCCTAATCCTTCGAATACATGCAATTCTTTGATCTTTGATTTTACAATGGAACCATCTCTTTTAGCTAAAGATACGGTCATGTTTTCTTTTAGTACACCTCTGTGAACGCGGCCTACGGCGATACGCCCTGTATAAGAGGAGTAATCCAAAGAGGTTATTAGCATTTGAGGAGTTCCTTCCAATGTTGTAGGAGCAGGGATATTTTCCAAAATGCAGTCAAGTAAAGGAATGATATTATCGGTTGGCTTTTTCCAGTCGTCACTCATCCATCCGTTCTTTGCAGATCCGTAGATGGTAGCAAAATCTAATTGATCTTCGGTGGCATTAAGACTATACATTAAGTCAAATACCAGTTCATGAACTTCATCGGGACGGCAGTTAGCCTTGTCTACCTTGTTGATTACAACAATAGGTTTCAAACCAATCTGAATTGCTTTTTGAAGAACAAACCGGGTTTGAGGCATTGGACCTTCAAAGGCGTCAACCAAAAGAAGGCAGCCATCGGCCATATTAAGTACGCGTTCTACTTCTCCACCAAAGTCTGAGTGACCCGGAGTATCAATAATGTTGATTTTGGTCCCTTTATAATTAATAGAAACGTTTTTCGAAAGAATCGTTATTCCTCGTTCGCGTTCCAAGTCATTATTATCTAAGATTAATTCACCGCTTGTTTGATTGTCGCGGAACAAGTGTCCGGCTAAAAGCATCTTATCGACTAATGTTGTTTTCCCATGGTCTACATGGGCAATAATTGCAATGTTTCTAATATTTTGCATAGGTAAGTTATTTGGGCGCAAAGATACGACAAAATATCGGAATCCCTATCTTAATTGATGAAAAACGGATAGTTAAGTCCATTTAAAAAGACTATTTTATAAAAAGAGCTACAGTTTAATTTATTATAGTGTACTCTCTATGATAAAAAGGTGTACTCTTAAAAATGAGTAAGCGTACATCAAATAAATAAATATTTAAGAGAAGTGACACTAATATTTTAATTATCCGACTTAAATCTTTGTGAAATAAAAGATAATACCTATCTTTGCCCGCTCAAAGAATTATTATATATTAAAAAAAGCTCAAAGAATTATGTATTTAGATGTAGCTAAGAAACAAGAAATCTTTGAAAAGTACGGGAAGTCTAACACTGATACTGGGTCACCTGAATCTCAGATAGCATTGTTCTCATACCGTATTTCTCACCTGACTGAGCATTTAAAGCTCAACAGAAAAGATTATACCACAGAGAGATCATTAACTATTTTGGTAGCAAAACGTCGTAGACTGTTGAACTATCTTAAGGATGTCGATATAATGAGATATCGCGAAGTTATTAAGATTTTGGGACTTAGAAAGTAAGTTCACTTACAAATGTATTTTCAGGACTGTTTCTTACACAAGAAACGGTCCTGTCTTTTTTTTAACCCACTTTATGAATCCATTTTCCACTTCTATAGTTGGTACATAAATTAAGTCATTTTAATATTATATGAAATGATTGAACTGTTCATCTTCTGATAATTTATTGGATTTTTCTTTTGTCCAATTAAAGATTTAATTATTTTTGCACCCAATACCTGATAAATTAATATAAAGAGAAGATATGGACAACAGTAAAATTGTAGGAGAGAAGATCAAATTGCTTCGGGAAACAAAGGGGATAGGGATAGATGAGCTGGCTGACCGTTCGGGTTTGGCAGTGGAACAGGTTGAACGTATTGAAAGTAATATAGATCTGCCTTCTCTGGCTCCATTAATCAAAATTGCACGAGTGCTTGGTGTGCGCTTAGGAACTTTTCTCGATGATCAGGATGAACTGGGACCGGTGGTTTGCCGCCAAAAAGAAGTTAGTGATACAATTAGTTTCTCTAATAATGCAATCCATTCTCGTAAACATATGGAGTATCATTCGCTTTCAAAGTCGAAAGCAGATCGCCACATGGAACCATTTATCATTGATGTAGCTGAGAGCTCAGACAATGAATTTATTCTCTCTTCCCATGAAGGTGAAGAATTTATTATAATTATGCAAGGTGTGATGGAAATTAATTATGGAAAATACACATATGTGCTTGAAGAAGGAGATAGCATTTACTATGATTCCATTGTGCCTCACCATGTACATGCTTTTCAAGGGCAGGCAGCTAAGATCTTGGCTGTAATTTATACTCCTATTTAATAGTTCAATTTTATGCAATTAGTTGAAAGAACCTTAGGGCAGTGGCTAGAGCACTGGGCTGAGGAAACTCCCGATAAGGAATATATTGTGTATTCCGACAGAAACTTACGTTTTACCTGGAAACAGTTTAATGACCGCGTGGATGACATGGCTAAAGGGTTGATCTCCGTTGGTGTGGAAAAAGGCACGCATGTGGGTATATGGGCCAATAATGTGCCCGATTGGCTTACTTTTCTTTATGCTTGTGCTAAGATAGGAGCTGTGTACGTTACGGTAAATACGAATTATAAGTTATCTGAGCTAGAATATATTTGTAAAAATTCAGACATGCACACACTGTGCATTACCAACGGTGATCGTGATAGTAACTTTGTGGATATTGTCTATAAGATGCTTCCCGAACTGAAAACCTGCCAACGCGGACATTTGGAAAGCAAGCATTTTCCAAAAATGAAAAATGTAGTTTACATCGGACAGGAGAAGTTCCGTGGAATGTATAATACGGCTGAAGTACTCCTTCTGGGAGAAAACGAGGAGAATACTTGTTTGAATGAAGCGAAAAAGCAGATAACTTGCCATGATGTGGTGAATATGCAATATACTTCCGGTACAACAGGTTTCCCTAAAGGAGTTATGTTATCTCATTACAATATTGCTAATAACGGATATTTAACCGGTGAACATATGAAATTCACTGCCGCGGACAAACTTTGTTGCTGTGTTCCTCTGTTTCATTGCTTTGGAGTGGTGTTGGCCAGCATGAATGTACTCACACATGGATGCACGCAAGTAATGGTGGAACGCTTTGATCCATTGATTGTTCTTGCTTCCATCCATAAAGAAAGATGCACGGCTGTTTATGGAGTTCCCACTATGTTTATTGCGGAACTTCATCATCCTATGTTCGATCTGTTTGATCTCTCTTCCCTTCGCACAGGAATTATGGCCGGATCTCTCTGCCCGGTAGAACTGATGAAGCAAGTGGAAGAAAAGATGTTTATGAAAGTGACCAGCGTATATGGACTCACAGAAACTTCTCCCGGGATGACTCAAACACGCATAGAAGATTCTTTTGATGTGCGGTGCAATACCGTGGGGCATGAGTTTGAATTTACCGAGGTGAAAGTTCTGGATCCCGAAACAGGAGAGGAATGTCCGCTTGGCGTTCAGGGAGAAATGTGCAATCGTGGTTATAACACCATGATCGGCTACTATAAGAATCCTGAAGCAACCGCTGAAGTGATTGATAAGAATGGCTATCTTCATTCAGGAGATCTTGGAATAAAAGATCCTGATGGTAACTATCGTATTACCGGACGTATTAAAGATATGATTATTCGTGGAGGAGAGAATATTTATCCACGGGAAATAGAGGAGTTTTTATATAAACTTCCTGGAGTGAAAGACGTTCAGGTTGCGGGTATACCTTCTAAAAAATATGGTGAAGCTGTGGGTGCCTTTATCATCCTTCACGAAGGAGTAGATATCCAATATTCTGATGTCCGTGAATATTGCATGGATAAGATTGCCCGTTATAAAATTCCTAAATATATATTCTTTATCGATGAGTTTCCAATGACCGGAAGTGGAAAGATTCAAAAGTTTAAACTGAAAGAACTGGGCTTGAAACTTTGTGTAGAGCAAGGCATTGAAATTATATAAAATAGAATAGTTGCAGAGAAGCTCCGGACAAAAGATTCATTTCTTTTACCGGAGCTTTTTAATTTTAACTTTATAAATTGAATGATTACTTGTTTTAACCAAGAAGAAGAATGAATAATGGAGTTATTGTCCTACTTTTGTAGCTATATCATAGAGTGTACAGCCTATTAATATTAAGAAATGATGAAAACAAGTATTAAAATTGTTATTACCTTAATTGTAATTTGTGTAATTGGTGTGCAACAAGGTAAATTAGTTGGATGGGAACCATCTGCACAACATAAAGTGGAGAAAAATACCTCCATGTTGGGCACAATCTCTTTGGAGCAATCTCAAACAATTTTTCCAGAAGCATATTCTTTGTCTACCATAGATACTTCTTGGGTGGAAGTTCACGATAAAGCGGGTAAAAAATTGGGAGAACTCATCTTGAGCAGTCCTTATTCCGATAAGATTATTGGTTTTGCGGGAACAACTCCTCTCTTGATAGCGCTTGGCCCGGAGGGGAAGATTAAAAAAGTGGAGTTGCTCGATAATGCAGAGTCACCAGATTATGTGGCACATGTAAGAGAGAAGAAATTGTTTGAAGCTTGGACTGGTTTAACCATTGATGAGGCTCTTAATAAAAAAGTAGATGCTGTTTCAGGAGCAACGTATACCTCTACAGCTGTTATCCAGTCACTAAAGGCCCGACTTTCTGTTATTGACAAAGCAAAAGAAATGACTGAAATTTCTTGGAGTAATGTAGCCAAACAAATCGTCTTACTACTTATTTTGGGACTAGCATTATATAGTTTCTTTCGTCCGTTAAAGTCAAAGAAGTTGCGGCTTCCTTTATTAATCCTTTCTGTAGGAGTCTTGGGTTTCTGGCAAAGCAGTATGCTTTCATTAGCTCAATTTTTATCTTGGCTTACCAATGGTGTGCCGTTGAGTATGCAGATTGGCTTATTTATTATTTTTCTTTTCTCGGTACTGCTCCCGTTATTTACAGGTAAAGCTTTTTATTGTGTTTACCTTTGTCCGTTTGGCGCAGCGCAAGAATTAGTTGGAAAAGTGAACAAGCGTAAATACATTCTTCATGCAAAGTTGGTGAAATATCTGCATCTGTTGCGGAAAGCAATTCTTATTGCCATTGTCTTCATCCTGATTATAGGAGTTAATTTTGATTTGTCCTATATAGAACCGTTTAGCGCTTTTAATCTCAGTGCGGCATCTTTATCTGCCATTGTTATTGCTTTGGTTTCGCTTTTACTTTCCATCTTTATTCATAAGCCTTGGTGTCATTATTTATGTCCCGCCGGTCAAACATTGGATTGGATGAAACTAAAGAAAAATAAAAAGATAAAGAGGTGAGTATCATCAATAAAAAATTGGGATACCTTTTGTTTCACTATTCAGAAAATCTTATCTTTGCCGAATTAATTTAATAAACTAATAATTATTTTAGTATGTCTACAGAATTATTCTCTGGGCTGCCCTATAAAGTGGCAGACATTACACTTGCCGACTTTGGTCGCAAGGAACTCGATCTGGCAGAAAAAGAAATGCCCGGGCTAATGGCTCTTCGCGAAAAGTATGGAGAATCTAAACCTCTTAAAGGTGCCCGTATTATGGGCTCACTTCACATGACCATTCAAACAGCAGTGTTAATTGAAACATTGGTTGCTTTGGGTGCGGATGTGCGTTGGTGCTCATGTAATATATATTCCACGCAAGATCATGCTGCTGCGGCGATTGCTGCTACCGGAGTTCCTGTTTTTGCCTGGAAAGGTGAAACATTGAAAGAATACTGGTGGTGCACTTTACAAGCACTCACTTTCCCGGGTCATCAAGGGCCTACCGTGATTGTGGATGATGGCGGTGATGCTACTATGATGATTCACTGTGGTTATGCAGCTGAAAAGAATGCTTCTTTATTAGATGAAGAAGTTCATGCGGAAGATGAAAAGCAATTATATGCCATTTTGAAAAACGTATTGAAGGAAGATAATGGTATATGGGGACGAATGGTACCTGAAATCCGTGGTGTGTCTGAAGAAACAACCACCGGTGTTCACCGTTTATATCAAATGAAGGAAGAAGGCAAACTTCTTTTCCCTGCGTTCAATGTAAACGATTCGGTTACTAAGTCTAAGTTTGATAACTTATACGGTTGCCGTGAATATTTGGCCGATGGAATTAAACGTGCTACCGATGTAATGATTGCCGGAAAGGTAGTTGTTGTTTGTGGTTATGGTGATGTGGGTAAGGGTTGTTCTCATTCTATGCGTTCTTACGGAGCAAGAGTGCTGGTTACCGAAGTAGATCCGATTTGTGCGCTTCAGGCTGCTATGGAAGGTTTTGAAGTTTTAACAATGGAAGAAGCTGCAAGCCAGGGAAACATATTTGTTACCACTACAGGTAATGTGGATATTATTCGCATTGACCATATTGAGAAGATGAAGGATCAGGCAATTATTTGCAACATTGGACACTTTGACAATGAAATTCAAGTAGAGAAGTTAAAGACTTATCCTGGAATCAAGGCTCGCAACATTAAGCCACAGGTTGATCAATACTTCTTTCCGGACGGACACTCTGTTCTTCTTCTTGCTGATGGCCGTTTGGTAAATCTTGGTTGTGCCACTGGTCACCCATCATTTGTAATGAGTAACTCGTTCACCAATCAGACATTGGCTCAGATAGAATTGTTCAAGAACAAATATGAAATAGATGTTTATCGTTTGCCTAAGCATTTAGACGAAGAAGTAGCTCGCCTCCACCTCGAAAAAATTGGAGTGAAACTTACAAAACTAACTCCTGAACAGGCTGCCTATATTGGTGTTTCAGTAGATGGTCCGTACAAGGCAGAGCATTACAGATATTGATTTAGATAGAAATTAGTGAGTAGAAAGTTCAATTATAAAAGATTATGATGAAGAAATCGTTGCCAGACATTCTTGCGATAGTAGCATTCGTTGTTATTTCGCTTGTCTATTTCTTTCCTGCGATAACAGAAGGAAGAATCCTTGCTCAACATGATGCCGCTGCAAGCATTGGGCTGGGGCAGGAGTCCAAAGAATTTTCAGAAAGAACAGGTGAACGTACCCGATGGACAAATGCTATATTTGGTGGCATGCCTACTTATCAGATATCACCAAGTTATGATTCGACCAGCCTGCTTCAAAAGATAGAAAGGGCCTATCGGCTCTTTCTTCCTAATTATGCTTGCTTGGTTTTTATCATGTTACTTGGTTTCTATATCCTTTTGCGGGCTTTTGATTTCTCTGTTTATCTCTCTGTATTAGGAGCGATAGTTTGGGCTTTCTCTTCTTATTTCTTTATTATTATAGCAGCGGGACATATTTGGAAATTTGTTACCTTGGCATATATTCCTCCTACAATAGCCGGAATGGTGTTGGCGTATCGGAAGAAATATCTCATTGGTGGAGTGTTAACCGCTTTTTTTGTTGCTTTGCAGATTCTCTCTAACCATGTACAGATGACATACTATTTCTTATTTGTCATCTTATTTATGGTGATTGCATACTTTGTTGAGGCTTACAGAAACAAAGAATTACCTCATTTCTTTAAAGCTACCGGAGTACTTATTATTGCTGCGTTGATTGGAGTGGCGGTCAATATTTCTAATTTGTATCATACGTACGAATATAGTAAAGACACCATGCGTGGAAAATCTGAACTAGTTCATAAAAATACAGCCAATCAAACGAATAGTGGACTGGAACGTGACTATATTGTTCAGTGGAGTTATGGTATTGGAGAGACTTTTTCTTTACTTGTTCCAAATGTAAAAGGAGGAGCTTCTGTTCCTTTGGCTGCCAATGAAGCGGCAATGGAGAAAGCGAATCCTGCTTATGCTCAGCTTTATAATCAGATTGGTCAATATTGGGGCGAACAGCCTGGTACTTCTGGTCCCGTTTATGTCGGTGCATTTATCATGACGCTCTTTATATTAGGATTGTTTATTGTAAAGACTCCTGTTAAATGGGCATTGCTTGCTGCCACCATATTGTCCATCCTTCTTTCGTGGGGAAAGAACTTCATGGGCTTCACTGATTTCTTTTTAGATTATGTTCCTATGTATTCCAAGTTTAGGGCTGTCTCTTCTATTCTTGTAATTGCGGAGTTTACCATTCCTCTACTTGCTGTGCTTACATTGAAAGAAATAATAGATAAGCCGAAGATTCTGAAAGATAATATCAAGTATTTCTATATCAGCTTAGGGCTTACCGGAGGAATTGCTTTACTATTTGCTTTGGCTCCCGGATTCTTTTTCTCTTCTTATATCTCTGCCGGCGAAATGCAAGCATTAAGAAATGCTATTCCTGGTGATCAACTATCTCCTATTATTGCTAATCTTACAGAAATCCGCGAGAGTATATTTACGTCTGATGCGTGGAGAAGTGTGCTTATTATTTTAATTGGTGGCGGACTTGTCTTTGCTTATTGTAAAGGCAGATTGAAGGCGACATGGATGGTTCTGGCTCTTACTGTTCTTTGTTTAACAGACATGTGGGGCGTGAACAAACGGTATCTGAAAGATGCTGATTTTGTAGAACCGGAACAACGAATGGTTGCAGTTCAAAAAACGCCAACAGATGAGGCTATCCTTCGTGATAAGAGTTTAGACTATCGGGTTCTTAATTTCTCGGTAAGTACCTTCAATGATAATAATACTTCCTATTGGCATAAGAGTGTGGGAGGTTATCATCCAGCAAAATTGAGACGTTATCAGGAAATGATAGATCAGCATATAACGAAAGAGATGGGCTATTTGCAGCAACAAATTCCTGCTATGCAAGGAGACATGACAAAGCTGAATCCTGATTCATTCCGCGTAATCAATATGTTGAA
>JAATGU010000157.1 GCA_015654535.1 Bacteroidales bacterium | reverse complement strand
GAAGCCGATATGGTGGTACTTGCTACTGCCGGTGTGGCTAATTGCGGAGCCGAGCAATTGGCACAAAAAATGCACATTTCTTATGATCCCTATCATTTCTTTGCTGAAGCTCACCCTAAATTGAAGCCAGTGGAGACTAATACTGCCGGAATCTTCTTAGCCGGAGCTTGTCAAGCGCCAAAAGATATTCCCGAGACAGTGGGAATGGCATCTGGTGCAGCAGTAAAGGTTGCAGGTTTATTTTCTAACAATGACTTGGTACGTGAACCTATTATTGCAGTGGTAAATCGTACTGCACCTCCATTGTTCAGCACCTGTGTAGGTTGCTTTATGTGCGAAACTGTTTGTCCGTATAATGCCATTGAGCATGAAGAGATCAAGGGAAGAGATGGCAAAGTGATTAAAACGGTAGCCAAAGTAAATCCGGGACTCTGCCAGGGTTGTGGTACATGTGTCGCTTTCTGCCGTTCCAAATCAATCGATATCCAAGGCTATTCTAATGAACAGATGTATGCCGAAGTGATGTCATTATTGAATCATTAATAGAAAAATCATGAATAATAATAATCAATCAGAATTTGAACCTAAAATAGTCGCATTTGTATGCAATTGGTGTACTTATGCAGGAGCCGACTTAACAGGTACAAGCCGACTAAAATATGCCACAAACGTGAAGATCGTCCGTTTCCCTTGCACCGGACGAATTGACTTTATGCTACTCCTTAAAGCTTTTGCTCAAGGAGCGGACGCTGTCATTGTTTCCGGTTGCCATCCAAACGACTGTCACTATACTAGCGGTAACTTTCATGCCCGCCGTCGTTGGATCACTTTCCGTGGACTTCTCGACTTTATGGGTATTGATGTGCGCCGCATTCAGTATTCGTGGGTTTCCGCTGCTGAAGGTGCCAAATGGGCGAATTTAGTAAATACGACCGTAGCAGATATTCGCGCGCTAGGTCCTTATACGGAATACCAAAAAGTTGCCGATTATTTAGATAAGGAGGAATATAATGGATAAACTCAGACAGAGAGCCGCCACACTCATAGCCGATGGCACAGTAGCCTTCGTGATTGGGTACGAAGAAGGAACCAATAAACCACGTCCTATCTTTTGCCACACAGCAGAAGAAGCTGGAAAACTGATATACAATAGTCAATGTATCCATAATCTGGCCGTTTATCTCACAAAAAAAGAACTTTTGGGAACAGAGAAAGTAGCTATTACAGCAACTATTCCTGCCTTAAGAAGTATTCTTCAATTAGCTGTTGAAAATCAGTTGAATCAAGAAAAGCTATTAGTGCTTACAGTTACTGACAAAGATGAGCTGAAAGAGTTTGCCAACTTTGCCGAGATCGAAGCATATATTGCAGGTATCCAATTGAAGTTGGACGGAAAAGAACAAGAGATCATTACTAAATTGGAAGGAATGAGCCGCGAAGAGCGTTGGAAATTCTGGACAGAAGAAATGTCTCATTGCTTCAAGTGCTATGCTTGTCGCGCGGCTTGTCCGTTATGCTACTGCACTAAATGCATCGTGGAAGTGAACCGTCCTCAATGGATCAATCCCTGGTCTGCACCATTGGCAAATATGGAATGGCAGATAAACCGTGCCATGCACCTTGCCGGACGCTGCACTGGTTGTGGAGCTTGTGCGGATGCTTGTCCGGTAGGTATCCCTATCGATTTACTTACCCGTAAAATGATGGAGGATCTCGGACCGGAATTTGGATTCGTCCCCGGACAACCTTCTCATAATGGAAATCCTCTCTCCACATGGAAAGCGGATGATAAAGAAAACTTTATTAAATAAGGAGCCATGGAAACAAAATATATCAGTAAAAACGGACTGAATGAATGGTTCGGCCAACTTATAAAAAGCGGAAAACGAGTGTACGCTCCGGTAAAGTCACGTGAGCAGATCGAATTTAAAAGAGTTCAAACGATAGATGAAGTTGCCGATGAGTATATCCAAACAACCCAGTCTATTAAGGCAGCTGTATTTCCTCGTGCAGAGGTTTTATTCTCTTACGAGAAGGAAAACGGTGCAGCAAAAGTAGAAGATTTCAATCCGGATTCTGTAAAAGAAACTGTACTTTGGAAAATTCATCCTTGTGATGCGGCTGGATTTAAGCCCCTCACTGCTATCTTTAATTGGGATTACAAAGACAAGTTATACAATGCCCATCTGGAAAAGACTACGATTGTCACTTTTAGCTGTGCAAAAGCGGACAAAAGTTGCTTTTGTACCAGTGTAAACGGTGGACCAGGCAATACTGCCGGAAGTGATGTGCAACTCACAGCATTGCCCGATGGTGGAGCAATTGTAGAAGTTCTTACTCCCAAAGGTGAAGCACTTATAAAACTATCTGCTTCCGCTTTTGAGAACGATAAAGAGGAAGACAAAGTTAAATATTTAGCCGATGTACCTCAAATGTTTGATTTGGAAACGATCAAAGGTAAATTAGATTCCGCTTTTGACAACCCTGTCTGGAAAGTACAATCAGAACGTTGCCTTGGCTGTGGAGCTTGTGCATTTGTATGCCCTACTTGTGCCTGCTTCGACATTCAGGAAGATGCACACGGTTCCAAAGGACGCCGTATTCGTTGCTGGGATTCCTGCGGATTCTCTCTTTTCACACAGCACACTTCCGGACATAATCCTCGTGCGGTGCAAAGTCAACGATGGCGTCAACGCATTCTGCATAAATTCTCATACATGCCGGAACGTCTTAATGTACTAGGTTGCACCGGTTGTGGACGCTGTTCACGCGCCTGCCCGGTAGATATGAATATACTTGAACATCTAACTTCAATTGCAAAACAATGAGCGAACAAAATATTTATCTTCCGTACCTAATGACTATTGAAAAGATCACCAATGAAGCACCAGGGGTGAAGACTTTAAAATTGAAATTTCAGAACGAGGAAGAAGCGAATGCATTCCAATTTAAAGCCGGACAGTTTGGAGAATATTCTGCTTTCGGTGAAGGTGAATCTACTTTTTGTATAGCATCCTCTCCTACCCGCAAAGGATATATTGAATGTACCTTCCGTGAAACAGGAAAAGTAACTTCAGGACTAGCTGATTTAGAAGAAGGAAGTACAATGGGATTCCGCGGACCTTTTGGTAACACCTTCCCCATGGATGAATGGAAAGGAAAGAATCTAGTCTTTATTGCCGGAGGTATCGCCTTACCACCTATGCGTTGTGTAATTTGGAACGCACTTGACCTTCGTGAAAACTTCAAAGACATCACCATTGTCTATGGAGCAAAATCAGTGAACGATTTAGTATACAAAGAGGAACTAAAAGAATGGACGGAGCGCCCGGATGTAAATCTGGTAACCACTGTTGACCCAGGAGGCGAAACGCCCGATTGGAAAGGTGAAATAGGCTTCGTTCCTTCGATTGTAGAAAAAACAGCACCATCACCAGAGAATACCATTGCTATTGTATGTGGCCCTCCTATCATGATTAAATTCACATTTCCAGTGTTAGAGAAATTAGGTTTCAAAGATAACCAAATATATACTACCCTTGAGAACCGAATGAAGTGTGGTGTAGGAAAATGTGGCCGATGTAATGTGGGTAAACTTTACGTTTGTAAAGATGGGCCAGTATTCAGCAAAGAACAATTAAATAATATACCTGCAGAGGAGTATTAAATTTAAATACAACAATAAATAATGAGCGGGGATAATGGAAACATTCTCTCCGCTTTTTATTTGAAAAACAGCTTTAAGACTAATTTAAAGTAAACTATTATATTAAGTAAAAATTAAGCATACTAAAAAAGAAAGAGAATATCCGGTTCCCCTTAAATTACTAATTAGTCAGCCCTTAAGAAGTATTTATATTACTGATTAATAGCAATATAAATGCAAAAACAGTTTGCTATATCTGCAAGATTTAGTATTTTTAGGGCATAAATCTTGCAGATATGTTACACAAAAATCCCCTGAAAGGTCAG
>JAATGU010000014.1 GCA_015654535.1 Bacteroidales bacterium | reverse complement strand
CCCGTTCATCCGCAAAAAATCTGTAGTGTGCAAACCTCCGACTCAAAAAAATGATGTCGTTGAAAATTATTCTTTTATGAGCGGATAGCTGCAACATGGATTAAGGATGAACATCTTCATTATAGCGTTCAAATCCGGCGGCATCAATTCTTTTCTTTGCCTGACGAGTGGCATTGAACACCACGTTCTTTAATTCCACGGATTCCGCCCGAAAATTCGAATCCTCCTGACCATCTTTAATCTGCACGGTTAATTGAAAAGTGCCGTATCCATCAATGGTAACGCTATGACCATCCTTTAGTTTTGCCTCAATGCAGGCCGCTATCCTGGTAAAGGCACTCAGCATCTCCCCTTTCTTCGCAGGAGAGCCCCCACTTAATTCTTCTGCCAGATCTTCTGTCCGATAATTATTTTTACTCTTTGCGCTCACCCAATTGGATTTTTTCACATCTCCCGTCGCACCATTTTTAAGTGTATAGGTGTGAATGCTGTAACGAATTGCCATTTTTCTATTTATTAAGTAGCTGATTACTCTTTGGATATTAGTCCGGAACTACAGATTAATTAAGATTAGGGTCATGACCTTGATATAATAGGGACATGAGGCTATATTATTAGGGACGTGACCTTAAGAAACCAGAGTCACGACTCTAATTATAATTACTACTGACAAAAATAGTAATTATTCAGGAATAAACAACTAACTACCCTTGATTATCCAAACAAAAAGTGAAACAAAAATCCATGATATTCTCAACATATATTGCATCTTCGGATTTTCTTTCTAACTTTGCAACTGCATTGGTTCACTATATCTCCTTTTCGGAGAGGTGATTAAAAGGGAATCAGGTGAAAATCCTGTACAGTCCCGCTGCTGTAAGTTTCAACAAAACGTTGTAAGCAACCACTCAAAACCACTGAACAAAGCTGTTCGGGAAGGCGCTTACCAACGGAAACGAGTCAGAAGACCTGCCATGTGTTTACATGCCTAATGTCTTACGAGGAATAAGCTTAGCACTAAACAAAAAAACATTTTTATTATTTATTTTAATTTCATAGAAAAAATGAAAAAGATTTATTCTTTACTGCTGCTTACTGTAGTTATACTTAGCAGTTGCGACAACAATGATGAGACTACCGCTGTGCTCAATTTGAATGGTTTGCTATCCAAGGCCAACACTGAATTCATCGGGAATAAAGATGCCGGTATGGAAGATGGAAATTATTATTATAAAAATACCTTCAGTGACCAAACGGGGTTGTTTATTTTTGATAATTACATGAATGAAGACTCAACTTTCGGAGGAGGTTTTACATATACCAATAAAACAGATATAACAACTTCTGGTTATACTAACATCAGTGCTATCACCGGAACCGGTAAAAATGGGACAACTTACCTTACTTCAAACACTAGTTCTTATAGTCCGTCCAAGTTTCATTTCGCATCAAATGCTTCTTATGTTATTAAAGGAATGTATGTAACAAATAGTACTTATGCATATCTATCCATGAAAAATGGAGATGCTATTGCCAAGAAGTTCGTATCCGGCGACTGGCTTAAACTAACAGCTACCGGTTTAGATCAATCAGGTAACACAATAAGTACAGCGGAAATCTACCTGGCTGATTACCGTGATAGCAAAACGGTAATGTTGAATCAATGGACTTGGTTCGATCTTTCTTCTTTAGGAACGGTTGCAGGAGTTAAGTTTGATATGACATCCAGTGATAACGGACAATGGGGCATGAATACACCTTCTTATTTCTGCGCAGATGGAATCACAATCGAGCTTTAAGTAATATACAAAAATGTCTGACATAAGAAGCCTTATTATCTCTTTACTTCTTTCTTTCTGTGCCTGTCCGCTTGTTCAGGCACAGAAAGCAGACTCCACACGCGTGCATACACTGGGGGAAGTAGTGGTGAAGGAGACTAAAAGGGGGAAAGAGCTTCGCTCCACTACCCCACTTCAAGTATTGGATGCTAATCAGTTGAAACAGTCGGGCTCACTGCTGGTGTCGGATGCGGTGAAGTTCTTCAGTGGCGTGGTGGTAAAAGATTACGGAGGCATCGGTGGATTGAAGACAATCTCCGTTCGTAGTCTCGGATCCAATCATACCGCGGTGGTTTATGATGGCATAACCTTGAATGATGCGCAAACAGGGCAAATTGATTTAGGAAAACTTTCGCTGGATAATGTGGAAGAAATCAGCCTCAACAGCGGACAGAACGATAACATCTTTCAACCGGCACGTCTCTTTTCCGCAGCAAGTATTCTGAATATAAAAAGTCCGGCCCCTTCACTCAACCAGAAAAAGACAAATACCAGTGTTGCCTTTAAAGGAGGCAGCTTTGGTTTCGCAAATCCCAGTTTTCACTTGGAGAATCAGTGGAACAAAATATTCTCTTCTTCCGTCAACGTGGACTATATGCGTGCTGACGGTGATTATCCTTACACACAACAAAATGGCTCCGCCACGGAAAAACTCTATCGCATTAACTCTGATATAGAGACCGTAAAGACAGAAGCCAATGTTTTTGCACACTTCAACAAACATGAAAAAGCGAGCGTGAAAGCGTATTACTATTTTTCGGACAGAGGTCTTCCTTCTAATAAATTATATTACCCACGGGCAAAAGAACGTTTAAAAGATGATAATGTCTTTGTTCAGGGCAATTATGAAAATACATTCTCCAACCATTGGAGTCTTTTGATGAATGGAAAGTACAATTGGTCATATAATAAGTATAGCAATCCCGATAATGCGGCGTATGATGCCGCTACTGAAAGCAACTATTATCAGGATGAATATTACCTTTCCGCCACAATGATGTATCGCCCCACCTCTCATCTTTCTTTTTCATTGGCAAACGATGGAAGCATCAACCATATGAGAGCAGATCTGGTAAGTTTTGTCTACCCTACCCGATTTAGTTTGCTCAATGCACTCGCCGCCAAGTATGTGAATAGTCGCTTCACTGCCACAGCCCATGTACTTTCTACTTTAACCCGCGAATCGGTCAAAACGGGTACAGCCGCGGACAATCACCACCGCCTCTCTCCGTCTGCCAGCCTTTCCTATCAACTATTTAAGAAAGAAGACCTGCGAGTGAGACTACTTTACAAAGATATTTTCCGTCTGCCCACGTTCAATGATTTATATTACGGAACGATTGGTACACGAACACTTAAACCAGAGCAAGCCAGCGAATATAATGCCGGCATGAGTTGGACTAAGAATATCAATCACGTTATCCCTTTTATCTCCATCTCTGTAGATGGCTTCTATAATAAGGTAAGCAATAAGATTGTGGCCATACCTACAAAGAATCTGTTTGTGTGGAGTATGCGTAACATCGGACGGGTGGATATTAAGGGAATGGAGGCGAATCTGGAAACAGGCTTCCGTCTAAGCAGCAAAGTAAAACTGACCACTACTGGAAATTATACTTATCAACGGGCAATGGATAAAACGGATCAGTACAATATGCCCGATAAAGTAACCTATAATCATCAAATACCTTATACTCCCCGCCATTCGGGATCAGCAAGATTTGGTTTAGAAATGCCATGGATCAATTTTTCCTACACTGTGATTGCTTCGGGAGAACGTTTCTCCAACCAGTATAACGCACCAGAATACCGATTGGAAGGGTATACGGAGCATAGCGTTTCCGCTTGGCGTGCCTTTAAATTAAAAAAGTTTAGTGTGACCGCACAAGCAGAAGTACTCAATCTTCTCGATAAGGAATATGAAATAGTACAAAATTATCCGATGCCGGGACGCCAATATCGTGGAAGCATCCGCATTACTTATTAATATGAAGAACAAGTTCTTATCTATAATCCTACTTCTTTCCTTGCTGGTCACTGCCTGTGACGACACCATTGTGTGGCAGGAAACGGGAGATCTCCCCACGGAAACGGAAACCGATGGAATGTATATTCTTTGCGAAGGATTATTCAACATGAATAACAGCACCCTTTCTTACTATGACTTTGAAAAGGGTGAGATGCGTTCATTTCAGGATCCTGACAAAAAAGGGGATGATAAAACCAGTTACGATTATTTTAAGATGATGAACGGAAGAAAGTTGGGTGACACCGCAAACGACCTCCAACTTTACGGCTCCAAACTTTACTGTGCCGTGAATGTATCTAGTCAGATAGAAATAATGAATGCCACCACGGGGGTATCATTCAAACAAATTCCTCTATTTAATGAGGAAGGTATTGCCCGTCAACCCCGCTACTTTGCTTTTTATAAAGATAAAGCGTACGTATGCAACTTTGATGGAACGGTGGCACGAATAGACACCACCACATTGGAAGTGGACGGGATAGTGAAAGTGGGACGCAATCCCGATGGTATTTGTGTGGCCAATGGAAAAGTCTATGTAGCCAATTCGGGTGGACTGGATGAAAGCAATCCCGATAATACGGTTTCTGTGATTGATACGGAAACATTTACGGAAATTAAAAAGATAACAGTCCGCAACAACTTAGGAACCATTCTCTCCGATGCATCAGGAAATGTGTACGTAGTGTCCCGCGATACTTACAATTATGACATTGGAGATTATAATTGTAAGCTGCATCGAATTGATAGCCAAACGGATAAAGTAATTGAAACCTACGAACGTCCGATCCTAAGCTTTACGATTAGCGGCAGCAGGGCTTATATGTATAGCTATAATTCAAACATAGAAGCCATTCAAGTGATGGACACTCGTACGGGAGAGATTATCGATGATAATTTCATCAAAGACGGAACCAAGATTACCCGTACTTATAATATTGATGTAAATCCCGTGAATGGAGACGTATATATCTGTGATGCTCAGAATTACGTGATCAATGGCAGCATTGTTTGCTTCACCAAAGACGGGATACATAAGTTTACCATTGATGCGAAAGGAATAAATCCGAATTCAGTGTTGTTTATAAATAAATAAGAAGATGAAAAAGATCTTAGTAAGTATCATCATTCTGCTCACTATTCAGGTGCAGGCACAGAATAAATCATATATTACCAAAGTATTGGAATACGTTCCTGCTCCGGGGCAATTCGTGAACACACTCCCGGTTTATGTTAGCGGCGACGATGCATCAGCCATGTGCGCCAAATGCCTGGACTATTTTAATCAGGATTATGTTGTTTCACTCGGTGCGTATGGCGGTTATATCACTGTGGGATTTGATCACACCATCGCTCACGTGGAAGGGGAATATGATTTAGCCGTATCTGGGAATGCTTTTGAAGGCAGTGCCGAACCAGGAATAATCCTTGTATCCGCAGATACAAACAAAGACGGTCTGCCCAATGATGAATGGTATGAACTGAAAGGTTCGGAATATGATAATGCCGCAACTATTCATGATTATGAAATTACTTACTACAAACCGACTAACGCTACGGATAAAGTTCGCTGGACGGATAATCAAAACAAAGAAGGGTATGTGGAGCTAAACACCTACCATAAGCAGTCTTATTATCCTCAATGGATGAATACTGAAACCATAACCTTTAAAGGCTCCCGCCTTCCCGATAATGGAGTATACGATTCTGTTCAAAGTAAATGGGTCATGACTTCTTATGCTTACGGGTATGCCGATAATCAGCCAAATAGTTCGGATGGCAATAAACTAAAGTTAGACTGGGCGGTAGATAAAAATGGCAATAAAGTAACCGTGAAAGGAGTTGACTTTATCCGAATCTATACAGCCGTAAATCAAGGCCTTACAGGCGGAGTGGGAGAAATATCGACAGAAGTGGCTGGAGTGGAGGACCTTCATCCAACGCTCAATGGAGAATCCGGTATTGGAACAGCGATAGGTACGGTCAATAAGACTTCGGCCGTTTATTATGTTAACGGAGAAATATTTATCCAAAAAGAAGATCCTTGCAAAGTAACCGTTTATAATTCACAAGGCATGCTCGTTGCTCAATGGAGTCACGAAGGAGGAACGCAAAGCACTCCGCTTACTGGTGCAAAAGGATTATACATTATTCAAACAGGAGTTGAACGGTATAAAATCATCATTCAATAAGACTAGGAATTAACTCCAGGTAATCACAAAATTAGGATGAATCTGATAGTGAACCAAGTACTTTTGTTGCTTCTCTGTACGGAATTCCTGAGCATCAAAAGTGCCGATCTCTATCGGTGTGAATGGATAGACACGCAAGTGTTCTTTAAAATCGACTTCCTCTTCGCTAATAAGTTTGAAGAGCGTCTCTTTAGCAGACCAGTGTAGTAGTAAATGATACACTTCTCTATCGGCAGAAACAACTTGCAACTCCTCCTTGCTCATAAACTTAGACCTCAGTTTAAGAATCCTTTCGCCATATTGTTCAATGTCAATGCCTACTTCTCTTTGTGGACTTAGGATAACAGCCACATAACCCCTGGTATGAGAAATGCTGATATGATAAGAACGATCTGATAAAAAAGGCCTACCACTGGGAAGATATTCAATCTGTTTCTCTTCACCACAAAGTTCAGTTAACAATGCACGAACAGAAAGCCATTCCAGTCGCCGACCCTCTGCAGTTAAATGGCACATTTCCCTCTCCTGCTTCCGCGGATCGGAAAAATACAAGAGCAAATCTTCCACACTCTCTTCCATTTTCCATATTCCCCAAAGACAATCTACCTCAGTATATTTTTCAAGAAGTGCCATGATTAACGGGATTTTACAGTGAATGTTTCCATCAAGCGAATAATGTCTTTTCGAATATAATTTAAAGACGGAGCTATAGAATCGGCATTGGGTACGGTATTAAAGTAAAGCGAAGCATTAAAGAAATAATGGGTGCTATCTGTCAAAGCCAGTTGCAAAGGGGTAGCTACATTACCTTGAATGTCATACAAAATACCATACACATGAGCAAGATCATTGGCATAAGCCTTTTCTTTAATTCCTGTAGCCACAGCCGTGTGTTGATAGGCCATCTTACGACTTTCTTCTGCGAAATTACGAAAGACGCGAGGAGTTATCACATGATAAGTGCAGTAAAGGCGAGCTTTAATTAAAGGATAATCCACATCACAAAAATATTCTCCCGGCTTGTTTTTTTGCCATGTCAGCACTGCCTGAGTGGATTGACTAAAAGTAAACGGTAAAGAATCAGTGGAAGAAACATAATCAGCCTTAGGAAACTCTAATCGATAATAACCTTTCTTTTTAGGGGAAGAAGGCTCAGTACATGCCATCATTGACCAAAGCAACAATAAGAAGGCATTCACGCCAATGAAAAGATTATAAGTCAGCCGGCTTTTCATGGATGGTAAATTTAACTTTAAGAATACGACGATCATCCATCTTTAATACTTCAAAGTCATAATCATTATAGCTTAACACTTCATGCAAAGCTGGAAACTCACCTTTTATTTCAAGCAACAAACCAGCTAAAGTATCTGCGTCTCCTGCCACCTGTTCAAAGGTCTCACTATTAATTTTAGTGACTTTGTAAAAATCACTCAAGGATGTTTTCGCTTCAAAAATATAACTATTATCACTGAGCATTACATAAGTGCGCTCTTCTTCATCATACTCATCATGTATCTCGCCCACGATTTCTTCTATAATGTCCTCCATAGTAATCAGTCCTGATGTTCCACCAAACTCATCCACAACAATAGCGATATGAATCTTATTCGCCTGAAAGTCTCTCAACAAATCATCAATCATCTTTGTTTCCGGTACAAAAAATGCCGGACGTATCAATGATTGCCAACGGAAGCTATCGCTTTTATTCAAGTGAGGCAATAAATCTTTGATATATAGGATTCCTTTTATATTATCGCGCGAATCTAAATAAACAGGGATACGTGAATAAGCATTTTCAATAATGGATTGCATCACCTCTTTATAAGATGCTTTTATATCCAAATCCACCATATCCAAACGGGAAGTCATCACCTCTTTAGCAGTCTCTCCACCAAAGCGGATAATTCCTTCAAGAATGGTATTCTCTTCTGATAATTCATCTTTATCGGTAAGTTCTAAGGCATGAGAAAGTTCATTGACAGATAGATTATGATTTTTTCTGGCAAAATGCTTATTAATAAAAGTGGTAGAATGTACCAACACAGAACTAAATGGAGAAAAGACCGTTTCTAACACAGTAACCATTGGTGCAGCGAAACGACAAAAACGAAGCGTCCGCTGTGCAGAAAAAATCTTGGGCATAATTTCACCAAAAAGCAATAAAATAAAAGTCAAAACCACTGTTAATACAATAAATTCAGCTATTTTGGAATTTCCAAAATCAAAAACCTCCAAAAAGAAAAAATTGCATAACATAATAATCGTTACGTTTGCAAAGGTATTGGTTATAAGTATCGTAGCCAATAATCTCTCTGATTTCTCCAATAGAGAGCTAATCTTTTGATCAGAAGGATGGTTACGCTGTGCAATACCATTTAAATCGGTTGGTGAAAGAGAGAAAAAAGCGATCTCCGAAGCGGAGGCAAAGGCCGAAACAAGTAGCAAAAGTAAAGCTAATACGATAGCAATATCTGCAACTAAAGAAGGAACATTGACTGTTACATCATTAAAAACATTTGCCAATTGGCATAAATACGCATCTGGGTCCAAAGAATTTTGTTTTAGTTAAACATCTGAGTTGAATTATGAATGAACTTTATGAATCATAAATTAAAAGGTAATTCCATCTAATTCATAATCCATCATTCATAATTCATAAATTAAAAAGGCAAATCATCCGCCGGATCATTCTGAATAGCCGAAGCAGTGGACTGTTGACTTTGTTCTTGAGTGTTTGGCTGCTGTGGCTGAGACACCCCCGCTCCCGATTGATTTCCTTTGGGAGAAAGCATTTCCATATTATCAGCAAAGATTTCGGTAATATATCGCTTTGCTCCGGTAGAATCATCATAAGAACGAGTTCTTATTTTCCCTTCAATATATAATTTATCTCCTTTATGAACATATTTTTCAGCAATCTCTGCTAATCCTCTCCATAACACAATGTTATGCCATTCTGCTCTTTCGGGTACTTGAGTACCATTTGACAAAGTATATGCCCTGTCCGAAGTAGCCAACGTAAAATTTGCCACTGCCACTCCACTATCCAAGTATCTGACATCAGGGTCCTTGCCTACATTCCCTATTAATATTACTTTATTTACAGACATACCATTTATTTTTTATTAGACATTGTTACCTTTCGCTGCCAAAATTAAGCAGAATTAGAACATTAAGCAAGTATAAATGCTTAAATTTATAAATATTTCTCAAAGAAAACATGTATCAGGCGTGATACTGCATATTGGCTTACATCCTCGATCGCAATCTTTCGAAAAGAAGAAAAAGACAAGGAATTCTCTGGTAAAAGGACCTCATAAAAATTTGCATAGATCACTCGATGAGACAATACATGCTTTACATTTCTACATAAACAGCGGATTTCAGGTTCTTCACCTGCGGCAAATAATTGTTGAAAAGAAGCAGAAGTAAAAAGTTCTTCATCATTCATTAATCTATCAGTCTCAATGAGAGGCAGTTCAAAAAGATTCTTCCAGATATCATTTTCACTGCGTTTATTTAAGTAGGTATACGCGCCCGTGCGTACATATAAATAATTAAAATATCTATTGGATGTTTTAGTCTTATGTTGCTTCACTGGAAGTGCGTTAATTAAATGTCCGGCTAAGGCCACGCATGATTCCGCCAATGGACATAAAGAACAATTAGGAGAAGCAGGAGTACATTGTAATGCACCAAAATCCATAATTGCTTGATTATAAATGGCAGGATGTGATTTATCTAAATATTCATTCGCCAAAGCAGCAAACATTTTTTTCCCTTGAGTAGAGTCTATCGGAGTTTGAATTCCCAAATAACGAGATAATACTCTATAAACATTTCCATCCACAACCGCATAAGGCAAATTATAAGCAAACGAACAGATTGCCGCAGCTGTATACTCCCCTACTCCTTTTAAGGACAACACTTCCTTATAAGTTGTAGGAAATTCTCCCGAAATACTTTTAGCCGCAGCATACAAATTACGTGCCCGGGAATAATAGCCTAACCCTTGCCAATATTTCAGCACTTCATCTTCCTCAGCTGCCGCCAAAAGTTGAACGGTTGGAAATCTCTTTGTAAATCGAACAAAATAATCATATCCTTGAGCCACACGCGTCTGCTGCAATATAATCTCTGAAATCCAAATAAGATAGGGATCAGAGATTTCCCGCCAAGGCAATTCGCGCTTATTATCTTTGTACCAATCTATAAGCCTATTACTAAATTCACTCATCGTTTTTGTTTAAAATATCACTTTAAGTGCAAAAGTAAGGCAATAAAAGAGAAGCAACTTACTTTTTTATAAAAATCTTAAGAATATATTTTTTTCAGAACCTAAAAAGCTATATATTTGCATTCCAAAAAATTAGAAGTACGTATAACATTTATTTTTTCATAAAATGACAAAAGCAGATATTGTAAACGAGATTGCAAAAAACACCGGTATTGATAAAACAACAGTGCTTACCACAATAGAAGCATTTATGGATACAGTAAAAGATTCATTATCAAAGGATGAAAATGTTTATCTACGTGGATTTGGTAGTTTTGTAATAAAGAAAAGAGCGGAAAAAACAGCTCGTAACATTTCAAAAAATACAACTATCATTATACCAGAACATAACATTCCGTCATTCAAGCCGGCAAAAACTTTTACTATCGCAGTAAAGAAATAATAAACAAGAGTATTAACCCCATAAAATTTTGAAGCTATGCCAAGCGGAAAGAAGAAAAAAGGACATAAAATGTCAACTCACAAGCGTAAGAAGAGATTAAGAAAGAACAGACATAAAACCAAAAAATAATTTTTAGTCTGAATGACAGAAACAAAGAACAAACTTGCAGGGACAAATGTCTTTTAAGTTTGTTCTTTGTTTAATGAGGAACTTAAATGAACAATAAAGTTGGTTTTACTGTTCATCACTTAAATTAATAAAGAAAAATATAGTGACAAGCGAACTAGTAGTAGACGTACAGCCCAAAGAAATTTCCATAGCTTTACTAGAGGATAAGAATTTAGTGGAACTTCAAAGTGAAGGAAGAAGCCTTTACTTTTCGGTGGGCAATATGTATTTAGGCCGTGTTAAAAAATTAATGCCTGGTTTAAATGCTTGCTTCGTGGATGTTGGTTACGAGAAAGATGCTTTTCTTCATTATTTAGATTTAGGTCCTCAATTTAATTCTCTACAAAAGTATGTAAAACAAACACTAAGCGATAGAAAAAAGCTTAATCCCATTACAAAAGCAACACTCCTTCCTGATATTGAAAAAGATGGAACTATTTCAAATGCATTAAAAGTAGGACAGGAAGTTATTGTTCAGATTGTAAAGGAACCAATTTCAACTAAAGGGCCAAGATTGACAGCGGAGATTTCTTTTGCTGGAAGATATTTAGTACTTATCCCCTTTAATGATAAGGTTTCTGTATCACAAAAAATTAAATCAGGTGAAGAACGTGCCCGGTTAAAGCAACTCTTACAAAGCATAAAGCCCAAAAATTTCGGGGTAATTGTACGTACAGTAGCAGAAAACAAAAGGGTGGCGGAACTTGATGGAGAGCTCAAAGTTCTCTTAAAACATTGGGAAGAAAGCATAACAAAAGTTCAGAAGGCAACTAAATTTCCAACCTTGGTATATGAAGAAACCAGCCGAACAGTTGCATTATTGCGTGATCTGTTTAACCCTTCTTTTGAAAACATTTATATTAATGATAAAGATGTATATGAAGAAGTAAAGGATTATGTGACTATCATTGCTCCTGAAAGAGGAGACATTGTTAAGTTATATAAAGGAGAGCTACCTATTTATGATAATTTTGGCATCACCAAACAAATAAAATCTTCATTCGGGAAAACTATTTCCTATAAAAGTGGTGCTTATCTTATTATAGAACATACCGAAGCCTTGCATGTGGTCGACGTGAATAGCGGCAATCGTGCTAAAGGGACAAACAGCCAAGAAGGAAATGCTTTTGATGTCAATATAGGCGCTGCTGATGAGTTAGCGCGTCAACTTCGTCTCAGAGACATGGGAGGGATCATTGTTATTGACTTTATAGACATGAACGAGGCCGAGAATAGACAAAAGCTTTACGAAAGAATGTGTGCGAATATGCAATTAGATAGAGCCAAGCATAACATCTTACCGTTAAGCAAATTCGGGTTGATGCAAATAACCCGTCAGCGTGTGCGTCCGGCGATGGATGTAAATACGCTCGAAACTTGTCCTACTTGCTTTGGTAAAGGAACCATCAAGCCATCCATCCTGTTTACAGATACATTAGAGAATAAAATTGATTACTTAGTAAATAAGCTAAAAGTAAAGAGATTCACACTACACATCCACCCGTACATTACCGCCTTTGTAAATCAAGGAGTATTCTCTTTGAAGCGTAAATGGCAAATGAAATACGGATTTGGTATTAAGATTATTCCAAATCAAAAACTAGCTTTTCTGGAATACATATTTTACGATTCCAATGGCGAAGAGATTGATATGAAAGAAGAAATCGAGATTAAATAAAAAGAAAGGCTGCCCGTAATGTGCAGCCTTTCTTTTTACTTAATCAATAGTTCTACCTCAAATTAACGAAAATAAAAAATGAATAAAGTGATCATACGCCCAATAGACCCAAAAGACAATAAACAATTAGCCACTTTGATACGTGCTATTTTTGAAGAATATAAGGTAGAGAAAGTGGGTACCGTGTATAGTGACCCTGCAACCGATACTTTATTTGAGTATTTTTCAGAACCAGGAGCCGAATACTGGGTGGCCGAGTACAATGGCAAACTGCTAGGAGGGTGTGGCTTTTATCCAACGGAGAAACTCCCTGAAAAATGTGCAGAGTTGGTAAAATTTTACCTTACCCCTTCATCAAGGGGAAAAGGTGTTGGTGCCCTTTTATTTAATAAAACCATAGAAAGGGCTGCTTCCTCAGGATACAAACAACTCTATCTTGAATCATTCCCTCAGTTTGAAAGGGCCATCTCAATATATGAACAGTTAGGATTCAAGTATATACCTCATGCATTAGGTAACTCCGGGCATTGTGCTTGCACCGTTTTTATGATGAAGGATCTGTTAGAACAGTAATTTATATCTCGTTCTAAAGCGGGGGAATCTTTGTCTATTACAATATAAATCAATAAATTGCCCTATATTTTATACTTATAAAGCATATTTAAACTATATAATCACAGCTATCCAATAAAAAGGAGTACTTTTACTGAAATTTAATTTTAAATATAATTAAAATGAAAGGTAAAGACAAGATGCGTGAGAACAAGAAAGAGAAAAAAGAAACAACTGCTGTCAAAGAAAAATCTGAATATCAAAAAGAAAAATCAAGAAGCAGTTCTGTTGATTCTGTAGTAGCTCTTGAAAAGAAGAAGAAATAATTCTTTTATTTCTCCAATGCAATGATTACAACTAAAGATTGTTGGTCACTGTCTTTCAAATTAAGCATCTGCAGGTGATAGTGAAAAGTGATTATTAATCTAAAATAGATTGCTTTACTCCTGCACTTGCTTTGTTTGTTTATATGCTCTGAGAAGCACTTTGCGGCAATGAATAATTTGATAGCGATAAACGAGACAAGCGGTTATAAAATAAATCCCAGCTTGTACCCAAAGCATTTTATATTCAAAAGCTACATCAGCAAGCAAAGCACCCATGGTATTGATGCGGATAAAACCTTGTATCCCTCCCGTTGAAGGAAAAAGGCAGGCTATGAGCCTCCACCCATGAGGGATCGAAGACATGGGCCAAGTAACTCCACTCATGAATAACAAAATAACTGAAACAAAAACCATCATTGGGGATTCCCGAGTTACTATAAAGCCAGACAATGTCATAGAAAAAAAGATGCAGGCAAATAAGAATGGTAAGATAAATATCATGATTGTACTTGGTTTACCTAATTGTGGAAAACTGAAAATCTTAGGTACAACGATAAAAACCCATAAACAAAACACCATATAAATCATAAGATAAGCCAATCCTTTGCCAAATACGATACGTAGTGTTCCGTTAAAATGACGGTTCAAAGGCACCAGACAATTGTATCTGTTCTTTTCCCTAGCAGTTCCTCCTAACATGCAAATGCCCAGCACTAAGGTTTGATGTATAACTAAAATCAAAATAGCAGGAACCAAAAAAGTAGCAAATCCAAGTTGAGGATTATAAAAATCTATTGCTTCATAGGATATTGGAGATACATTGATTTGATTCAATTTATCGGTTGATAGAGGATGATTACTTATCTGTACATCTTTTCCACATTGTAGGGAAACATTATTAAGTCCCATCAAAATTGCTTTATAATTCAGCATACTTCCCATATCAGAATAAAATGCCACATGAGTTTGATTACTCTGATGCAAGTCTTTACTGAATTCGGAAGGTATAACCAGTATTCCATATACTTTTTTGCTATCCATCAATTTTTTAGCCTCAACCAGATCACTGCTATTAGCAACAACACTGATTTCCTGAGCAGCATCTACTCTACGAATATATTCACGACTATAGAAAGTTTTACTTTGATCTACAACAGCCAAATGGACATCACGAACTACTTCGGTGTTATAAATAAGAGAATATAACACAGGATAGAAAAGAGGGACAAAGAAGAAGAATATCTCCACACCTCGGTCATGAAAAACACTCTTAAGTTCTTCTTTCCATATATATGAACTATCGGCTATTCCTTCTTTCAAAATAGTAGTTAAACTGGTCTTTCTCATTAGGGTATATATTTAAAATGCAACAACAAATATTTCAATTTTTTCCCAACAAGAAAAGGTATCAAAAAGAAAAATGTCAAATAGATATAATAATTCCAGCTATACATCATAGCCCGCCCATTCAAGGCCTGATCCACATAGATAAGATAATAATACCTTAAGGGGAACGAATATGCCAATACTCGAAAAATACTATACATAGACTGAACAGGGAAAGTAAACCCAGTGAGTGAAAAAGCAAGTATGCCAAACAAGCAACATCCACAAAGAGCCAAACGCAGGGTTGGGACCAAACTAATAATCAAAATTCCAATGCATTGGGAGGCCATAACCATGAAAAACATAGCAATAAGCATAGGTAACCAACCACACTGCAACGGAACAGAATTATAACCAAACAACACTGAAGAGATCATAAAACCAACAAGAGTAAATATGATTGTTTGTGGAAATAGTTTTCCTATTAATGCTTTCGGTAAAGAATTATTATTCATCCTCAGCCATAAACATGAAGTATTGAACTTCATTTCACTTCCTATACTAAACACGGTCACAAGAAAGATAAACATTTCCAATGTACCTGGCAACAACACAGTGTTGAGATACGTAGGATAATTGAGCCAAGGATTCCCCACTGGATGAATATCTAAAACAATAGGTTGAATCTGTCCTAAGATTTGTTTTTCAGTCATTCCTTTAGCATATCCAGTGGCCTGAAACACAGACGCCGAAGCCAAGACCGAGACTGTCTCCATATCTTTAAACAACAAAGATCCGGCCATTAAATAAGAGTCATTAATATAAAAAGAGATTTGAGGTTGCTTACCGGAAGCAGCCTTAACAGCAAAATTTCTCGGAAGATAAAATATACCATAAACTTTTCCCCTTTGCATCGCTTGTCTGGCTTCGGGAAAAGACTGACAACACATTTTTACCTGAGTCTGTTCGAATGCATCCAATGTCCGAATTAACTGACGTGAGGATGTCGAATTATCCATATCAACCACCGCAATGGGCATATCTTTTGGAAGTCCGCTCTGCATAAGTGAGGAATAGAACCATATACAAAATATTGGTGCGATTATCATACAAAAAAGATAAATCGGTCCAGACGATAGTCTATATAATTCTCTCTTAGCTGTTCGTAGAATACAATATTTATTTTGATTTTTAAAACTCATAATTTTCTTTTCGAAGTTGCAAAGTTAAATGATTTCAAGGCCTCAAAAAAATCAGTTCTTCGCCAAAAATGTTCTAAAAGTCTTTTATAAAAAAATAAATATGATTTTATTCTTATAATTATTATATTTGGCTCTCAAATACTTTATCAATATGAGCAAAAAACTATTTTCACCCATAAATATCAGTCAAGTTAAAGGTATAAAAAAAGGAAACTATATTACTCCTTATTTCTTTATGGTAGATGGTATACCCGATTCATCAGATTTCTTTTGCTATCCATGCAAATTAAACGGAGGGGGTGTTGTACTTTGCTTAAACGGACAATGTGAAATTTCACTAGATCTGATAAATTACACTATAAAGCCAGACGATTTATTATACATAGTCCCTAACTCTATCGTACAAAGCTCTAATAAGAGTATTGATTTTCAGGGATATATAATTGCAGCTACCCCCAGTTTTCTTTCTGGGGGTGAACTTAAAGCCACAATGTCACAAATACTTTTAATAAAAGAAAATCCACTTTTATCGTTAACTAAGCAAGAAAAGGAAATAATATTCGATATTTTTTCTCTATTATGGAAATATGTAAAAAGAGAAGACCATCCTTATCGTAAGGAAATAGCCCAAAATCTACTAACAAACTTATACTATGAAATATGCGTAATTTATCAGAAACAAAAAACAAAAGAGTATTTAAAGCCCTCGCATAATGAGTTGATATTTAAACGTTTCATAGAATTAGTCAAAGTAGATTATAAAACAAAACGTAATGTTGAATATTATGCTAACAAGTTAAATCTGACACCAAAATATTTATCTACCGTAATTAAAAGATTAAGCAATAAAACTGTAAAAGAATGGCTTAGCAAAGCAATTATAATGGAAGCTCAATATCATCTTAAGGCTTGTAATATGTCCATCTGGCAAATTTCAGAAGATCTGAATTTCCCAAATGCATCCTTTTTCAGCCAATACTTTAAACAACACACAGGAATGACTCCAACAGAATTTCAAAAAAGTTAAAAAACAAATAGGAGTTGAATTTAGGAAATAGAAACAACTATTGATACAAAAAGAGCTCGTTCCTCGCAATAGCCAAAATAGAGCAAAACTAATTGAAGAAAATATGGAAGCGCGTAAGTCCGTCAGCATAGGTGCGCAAGGAGAAGGTGCAACCATGTTTTAAAAGGACTTCACGAATAAAGATCAGCCCTATCCCCTGCCCTCCTGGTTTGGTGGAGAAAAATGGACTAAAAAGTTTGGTGGCGGCCTCTTTACTGATGCCTTTTCCGGTATCTGCTATTTCTAAGCAAACGGGATTCGTAGTGGTGTAAATGTAGATTTGTCCATTGGACTCAATACTTTCAGCAGCATTCTTTATGATATTCACCAAAACTTGTTCGAACAAGGAAGCATCTATTTTTACTTCATCCAGCTCCTCACACAGATTAAGAGTGATGGAGATATTTCGATTCTGACAAATGGTTTCCATGAATCGCTTGCAGGAAGTAACCAACTCATTCAGATTTAATTTGCGTAAATCGGGATCGGGAATCTTTACCACATCGGCAAAGTTGGTGATAAAACGGCCCATAGTAAAGCAGCGTTCAATGCAAACCCGCATCACCTCGCGGATGTCTTCCGTATTTTCTACTTCGGATAAGGCTGAACTCACTGTGTCCAGTGTGGAAGTGATGCCTGCCGTTGTATTATTCACCTCGTGCGCAATCATACGGATCACTTTCTCATAAGCTTTTTTCTCGGCTTTCATCACCTCATCGGTCAAACTCTCCACTAAAAAAAAGGGATGTTGAAATCCTTGGTCCACAAAAGAAGAGTACACGCACCGATAGATATTCGAATCATTGAGTTGCACCGTCCGAGTGTCGTGAAGAGAGAGAGTGCTCAACTCTTCCGCCAAAGGAGAATCAATGTCGGAGAGCTTTTTACCTGCCACCGTCTCCACGGAATGAATGCCAAGCACTTTAAGTGCCGAGGGATTGAGAGAGGTTATCTTTTCATCTAGATTGAGGATAATCACCCCCATGGGCGAAGCATTGATCAGTAAATCAAGAAAAGTATTTTGTTCCCGAAGGCGGAGACGTTCATTTTTCAACTGCTCCATCATGCGATTAAAAACATTCACCACCCGGTCTGCTTCATACTGTCCCACCGGACTAAGCCGCGAACTGAAATCCTGCTCTTTGAGCAGTTCCATTCCATTGCCAATGGTATGAAGAGGCTTCACTATTTTCCGGTAAAAGATGACCAGAAACAGAAAAGTAACCAGAATAAGCCCTTCGAGCAGATAGAACATCCACGAACTTTTCTGCATCACAATATAAGTCAGCATGGAAAGAATAACCAATAACAAGAAAGTAAATATCCAGAAGAGTTTTTTTAATTTCATGATTCGGTTAATAATTTATTCCGTATTTTTCCAATCTCCGGTAAAGGGCCGCTCTGCTTATACCCAATGAAAGGGCCACCTGTGAAAGGTTGCCACTATATCTTTCCAATGTCTGAAGGATGGTTTGCCGTTCTATCTCGTCGAGCGTCATTCCGGATCTTATTGCAGACAGAGATTCATCACGTCGCTGATACTGACTTTCAAAGTCGGATACTTCGAGGGTTTCTTTTCCACTGACTAAGATGGTTCGTTCCACCAGATTTTTCAGTTCACGGATGTTGCCGGGGTAAGGCAATGACTGTAAAAAAGTAAGGGCATCCGGTAATAACTTCACAGGTGGAAGTTCATTTTGCTTCGTTTGTTGATTGGCAAAATGCCTTACCAACAGCGGAATATCGTCTTTTCTTTCCCGAAGGGAAGGAAGATGGATGGTGATGAGATTAATACGATAGAAGAGGTCTTCACGAAAAGTCCGTTCATTGACCATAGTGTGCAGATCACAATTAGTGGCACTCACCACACGGACATCTACTTTCCGCGGACGACTGTCGCCCAAGACTTCAAAGGTCTGATCTTGAAGCACACGGAGTAACTTCACCTGACAGGAGAGATCCAAATCACCTATCTCATCCAAAAAGATAGTTCCTCTGTTTGCCAGCTCAAACCGCCCCGTTCTATCCGAAGAGGCATCGGTAAACGCGCCTTTCTTGTGACCAAACATCTCGCTTTCGAAGAGACTTTGTGAGATTCCGCCTAAGTTTACTTTGACAAAAGGTTCTTTCATCCGTCCACTATTAGCATGGATAGCCTCAGCAATGAGTTCCTTTCCCGTGCCGCTTTCCCCCGTAATAAGTACGGATGCGTTGGTACGGGCAATGCGTCCCACGGTGTTTAACACTTCCATCAGCACAGGCGACTTCCCTACTATTTTATCGAAATGAAACTTTCCGTCCACCTCTTTTCGATTCAGCACCTGAGGGGTTTCCATTTTCTGAGCGGTAAGTTCGAGTGCCGTTCGTATGGACTTCAATAGTAATTCATTATTCCAGGGTTTGGTGATAAAATCGAAGGCTCCCGTCTGCATTCCTTGCACAGCTAAGGCGATAGAGCCCCATGCGGTCATTAAAATAACAGGAACACCGGGGCAGAATATCTTGACTTGCTTTAATAAGATGATCCCCTCTTCGCCCGATGTGGTAAGCGAAAAATTCATATCCATCAGAATCAACTGAGGAACAACGGAACGTACCATTTCTATTGCTGTTTTGGGATTGGAAACCGCCTCAGCCTCGTAACCTACTCGCTTGAGCAAAAAAGTCAGAGAGGAACGCACCGCTTGGTCATCGTCTATTATTAATATCATTAGCTTTAAGAGTTTCTGCAAATATAGTGATTATTTCTTCACAATCTCATCAAATTCCGCGTCGAGCGTGGTGTTCTTTTGAAAATCATACAGGGTGAGGCTGCGGATCTGATAAAAATAGTACCAATACTTATACAGTTCGGAAATATGTTTTTGCTTGGCATCATCTTTATTGGTCTGCGCATCATTGAGATCGAGCGTATTTATTTTCCCCATCATAAAGGTTTCGATGGACGTTTTGTACCGTTGTTGGGCAATAGTATCGGCTTCTGTAGCAATGTTCAACTGCATTGCCTGATTATTAAACTGCTCCACCAAGAGGAAAATATCCTGATTGAAGTCCATCTGTTCTTGTTTTATTTTGGAAGCCACCACTTCCCTATTGCTCTCCGCCACCTTTACCTTGCCACGACGCTTGCCCCAATCCAAGATAGGTACCTTTACTCCAACCTCTACAATTTGATTGTTCATCAGATTCCGGTACGTGGAATTGAGATTTTTGTCCTCTCCGGTGAAACCCACTGAAGCAAAAAGATCGATGCTTCGCAGGGAACCTTTGGCGGAAGCCACATCATAGTCCGATTCCAACTGTCGGCGACGGATGTTTTGCGCAAAGGAATTATTCTCATGCGCCTTACTTAGCACCGTTTGATAGTCCACTTGTAGCAAAGGAACCGCTGCGGGCACATCCGGTTCCACGTTCTCCTGCTCACTCAACCCCAGAAAAGAGCGAAGTTGAAACATCTTTGCGTTCAGATTACTTTGCATTTCCGTCACACTCGCTTTTGCTTTGAGCGCCGCAAGCTTTAGTTGCAGCACTTCATTCTCGGAAATCTGCCCCATCTCTCTTTTTGCTCCCGCCACCTCATAGAGACGGTCCGCGTTCGTAAGGTTCTGACGGGCAATGTTCAGGTTTTCCTTTGCCAGCAAAAGATCAAAAAAATAAGTGATAGCCTTCATCGTCACCTTTTCCGTGCTTTCTATGTACGACGCTTTTGCCTCCGCATAACGGGCCGGTTCTATCTTCCGTTTCCACTTCATATTATTCACGTTGAAAATGGGCTGAGTAAGCGTCAATCCCACCGGCACACTCATAAACTGATGCGAGCCTCCCGTACTCAGTTGCTTTAAATAATCGAGCGACGAAGTCAGAGAGAGTTTGCCACCCGTCAGCCATATATTCTGATCCACGGAGAATTCTCCCGAAAGCCCTAAATAATTATTGGGGACAAAAGTATACGATCCATCGTCCAACTGATAAGAACTGTAACTCTTATTGTAGGAAGGCAGTTTGCCCGTGAAGCTCACTTCTGGAAGCATATCCGCAAGATGAGTCCGATATTCCCAGTAAGCAGTCTTTAATTCATTGAGTGCCACTGCCGCATCCACGCTCTGCATGCGTGCCAATGCGATGGTTTCCTGAAGGGAAAGTTGCCTTTGCGCTTGTACTCCAGCACTAAAGGTAGCAACTATCAGGGCAGATATTATAATCTTTCTCATACACATCTGTTTTAGTCTTTACATCTTATTTTAATTCTGTACAAAAGATTACATTCTTTTGTACGGAAGTATGTTTTGTTTTGTACAGAAGAAAGTAATCTTCTGTACAGGGAATTTACAATTTCTCTTTCTCTATTTAAAAGTTCTTTTCAGCTACTTATTCTTCATGCAAAACCTCGGCTGGCTGTACCTTCATTGCCTGACGAGCCGGATACCAGATGCCAAGAATAATCATGCCAATCATCAGCAAATAGGTAATCACAATTCCGACAAAGAAACGCATGAAGGTAAAATCCATTCGGTTGACATCCACCAACTCTGCATGGCCAATATTAAAACTAACCACCGCTGCCGGAACAATGGCAAACGTAAGCAGAATCAATCCTTCGGCAATCAACATCCCCCGCAAACTGGTACGGGTGGAACCAAGAGCGATTCGCAACCCCATCTCCGAACGTCGATAAGCGGTGCGAAACCAAAAGGTTCCGATAATACCGAGAAATATATTGACCAGTAAGAAAGCAACAATAGCCAGACGAGTCTTTAGTTCGTTGAAGTCTCCTGTGGATATGAAATAAGCATCCCGAATGTCGGCAAAAGATTGCACATCGAGTAGAAATACATTGCCTACTCTCAATTGGTGAGTCATGTCTTTTCTAAAATGAGTAATGAAATCGTGATCAGCCTCTGGTGAAACACGAAGGCAGATTTCCGCTCTTATCACAAAGTCAGCATCATTCTCTTTTACTATTTCTCTCTCTTTTATTCCAAAAAAGACACAAGGATATTTTTTCCTAAATTCACTGTAACGCATAGAAGAAGTAACTCCGGTAACCTTTATGCCAACAGAATCAATATCCGGTTGAGTTATTTCACTTCCAAGAATAGATCGTCCCTCACCCATCAACTCACGTTCTCCATCTTTGGAGATCACAATACTTCTCTCTTGTGAAAGTGCAGAAACAAGCGGTTCAGTCTTGCCATCGGGAGTTATTATACGAAAAACACGAAAGAACTCGGGTGTTACTTTACGACGTTGCATATTCACTTGTGTGGTGTCATATTGATAATTATTATATGAATTTGATCCACAATAAGGATATGCATAACCAGACAAACTAACAGCCTCTATTCCAGGATAAGCCCGGATACGATTGATGATCATCAATAAATCCTCACCGGACGTTGTTTTCTTTTGATCTGCAGGAATATATTCATCGCTTTCTGAGGAAAATTCATCCAGAGCCAACTTATAAGTATGCTCAATGTTAAAGCCCGTAGGAGTAAAATAAACACCTGCGGTAACGTAAAGAGAATCCACAATGAACCAAAGAAATACGGATACCAAAAATAACTCCACCCATAACCACACGTTAGCAGAGCGTTGCGCCCAAATCTGTTTTAGAATATGTTTAATCATCTTACTTATCGTTTAAAGCATTAACAATATTAGTTCGTGAAGCCTTCCAAGCCGGAATTCCGGCACTCAGCAAATTCAAGAGCAAACAAAACAAAAATGCGTAAAGAAATACGGAAGGCTGGAATAACATCCCCATACTTAACGAAGAGGTACCGTTCAAAAAACCATCCATGCGAGTACTTAATAGCCATTCTTTCATTGTCAGAATTGAAATATAAGAAAAGAAAAGTCCCACTACTCCTCCTAAAATAGTCAGCACAAAGTTCTCATATAAAACTTGCCCCAGCAATTCTTTCCGTGTAGCCCCAAAAGCTTTTCGTACGCCAATCTCAGCCATTCGTTTTCTCATCCTTGAAAGAGTCATTCCCGATAAATTAATGGCAGGAACCAGTAATAAAATCACAAGAACAATTACATATTTAACCACTGTTTCCGTCACCTTTGCCTCTTGATTTGCCCATTGGCGGGTTGTTTGAGTAAACTGCGTATCAGGTTGTCCATTCAAGTCCAATATTTGTTCCTTCTGTCCTGCATTCAGAATTGCCACATTCCTATTTACTTCACGCCGAATCGCATCAAAATCCGAGCTGCTTCGGGCCAAGATGAAACATCGGAACTCTCCTAACAAACCTTCATTCCAAACGTCAGAAAGAGCCATTTTTACAGTGGTGTAAGGTACCCATGCCTGTGCATAAGCTGCTTCGGCTAAAATAGACACATCTTTCACCACACCGGAAATAGTACAATCCACAAAGCTAAGGCGGATAGGTTTGCCTACAACATCTATGCTACCATACAATCGGCGCGCCAAGCTTTCAGTAATCACCGCTTTCTTTATCCCACTCTCAAACTCTTCCTGCACATAAGGTTTCCCTTTCAAAAAGGAAAAATCAAAGACTTTCCAAAAAGCCGCATCCGTGTAACTCACATCACATTTCAGTTCTGTGGTCCCTCCCGGAATATTTGCCAATCTTTGTTGGAAAGAATACACACCTGTAACGCCTTCCGCACTCTTCAACGGATAAAAGCACTCCTTGATCACTTTTAGAGAAGGTCTGGAACAGGAATTCCAATCAGGTTTATCCCTTTTCGTGGCAATGGCCCACTTCACCCACAGCATTCTGTCACGGTGAGTTTCCGGTTCATAGTTAGCCGTCTTTACTTCATAGACTATCACAATCACCATAATCATAGAGATAGCAAGCGCCGTTCCCACAATAGAAATAATGCTGAGCAGTTTGTTCTCTTTCAGCAAATGCAGTGCCTGGTTTAGATATTGTTTATACATACTATTCCTCTTATTTTAGCCAAAAAGTTTATTGACTGATTTATTTTAAATTATTCATAATGCAATGCTTCAGCTGGTTCAATCGCGGCAATCTGATGTGCAGGATACCAAATTCCTGCAATAATCATCAAAGCCATTAAACAATAAGTAATGCCTATGCCTGTCCAGAAACGGGCTAAAGTGAAATCCATCCAAGACGTATCTATTACTTCTGAAAAACCGATATTAAAGCAAATGACTATAGCCGGAATAATTGCCAGTGTTAGCAAAATTAGGCCTTCACCTATCAATACAAATTTTAAACCGGAACGAGTGGAACCTACAGCAACACGCAATCCCATCTCATTTCTCCGATGTTGAGAGCGAAACCAAAAGGTACCTGTAACTCCTAGAAATATATTTATCAGAAAAAAGCCCAATAAGATAGCCCTCGTTTTTATGTTATTGAAGTATAATTGTACCGCCTCCTCCCGCATATACGACACCGGGCGCACATCCAGCAGGTATATATTACCTGTTACCAATTGCGAAGCCATGTCTTTTATAAAGGTTTCAGCAAAATCAGTGTCCATATCTGGTTTAACACGCACTGAAACTTCAATTGCCTGAACCTCTTCCGGCGATATTTTTGCCATATCTGCATTCGAAAAAAAGGTATAAAAACAAGGATTACTTTTCTGAAATTCCGTCCAGCGGACAGGTGCACTTATCGCACTTATCTTAATTTTATTTTCAGGATTATTATAACCTACCGTTTTCCCCAAAGCAGACTTTCCTTTGAAGAGTTCTCTTTCAGCATCAGTAGAAAGAATAATCGACTGAGCATTGAATGCTTCTTTTAGCTCGTGAGTATTTCCCCGTTTGGATTTAATCCGGAATACATCGAAAAAGCCTTCACTCACATAGTAACGCTGAACAGTTGTTCCGGTAGTATCGCTATATAACTGAGCATTTTGATCAGTGCCACAATAGGGTTGTGACGAATGCGAAATAGAAGCAGCTTCTACTGCCGGATATTTACGGATACGTTCCAAAATAAATAATAAATCTTCCCCGGAAGTCGTTGTTTTCTTCTCTGGTGAAATATAGCCATTACTTCCGGAGATTCGTTCCGACAAATCCAACCGATAAGTATGTTCTATATTAAATCCGAGAGGAGCTGTATACATACGTAACTGAACATACATAAAATCCACCACATACCACAGACAGACAGATACCAGCAATAACTCTGTCAAAAGCCATATATTACTTTTACGCTGATTCCATATAAGTTTAAAAATATGTTTTATCATTTTGTTCTTATCTTTAGTTTTCTTTTAACGCATTTACAATGGTCATAGACGAAGCCCGGTAAGCAGGAATTCCGGCACTCATCAAATTAAGCACAAGACAAAAAAACAAAGCAAAAACAAATATCATCGGATTGAGAAATATCTTCACCGAGAAGTCCGGTGCAATGTGCATCCCCCAATATGCAGTGGTATTCAGTGCCCAATCTTTAAATAGAGCTATCGACGCATAAGAAAATAACAATCCCAAAACTCCGCCCAAAAAAGTAAGAACCAGATTCTCGTACAATATCTGCATAAGAAGTCCTTTTTTAGTAGCTCCAAAAGCTTTACGGATACCAATCTCCGACATGCGTTTATTCATCCGCGAGAGTGTCATGCTCGAAAGATTAATAGCCGGAACTGCAAGCAGAATTAAAACTAAAATTATATTTTGAATGATACTACCTTTTATATCCGGATAACCGGGACCAAAACGCATTCGCTCCGTATACTTTGTGTCCGGTTGCCGGTACAGAGTAATTTTATAGTCCGACAAAGAAGCATTATAAATACTTACCCGCTGCTCTACCTCTTTACGGATAGCATCAAAATCGCCCGATGATTTAGCCAATATATAAACTTTGTATAAACCCGTAACATTTTCCGCCCAGTTAAAATTACGTATATTAGTGGAGGTATAAGGTATCCATGCCTCAGCGTAAGTTGATTCAAGTAAAGAAGATACATCTTTGACCACAGCGCAAATGGTATAAGGCATATAGCTCAATTCTATGCTTTTGCCAACCACATTTGTAGATCCAAACAACTGTCGGGCCAAGGTTTCGGTTACAACAATCTTCTGAGTTCCGGATTCAAATTCTTCTTTCGTATAAGGCTTACCTGCCGTCACATTAAAATCAAATACTTTCCAAAAAGCATCATCCGTAAAAAGGACATGACATTTCTGTTGTTTTGCTCCACCAGGTATGGCAGCCAAACGAGATTGAAGAGGCGATACTACAGATACTTTCTCCGGCGTTTTTAGCGGAAGGAAACATGCTTTTGCGGTTTTAAGCGAAAGATAGGCATTGCCCCAGTTGTCGCCTGTTTTTTTATCCTGCACACCTAACCATTTTACATACAGCATTCTGTTTCGATTAGTCTCAGGAGCATAATTCATTATCCAAACCTGATGAACAATAACAAGCATCATAATAAGACATATAGCCAAAGCTGTTCCCACAATGGAAATTACACTAAGAAGCTTATTCTCCTTCAGCATCCGGATCGTTTGTTTTAAATATTGTTTGTACATTCTATTATCTGTTAGTTTTATTATTATTCATTCCTCAAAGCATCCACAGGTAATATACTCGAAGCTATCTTTGCCGGGTACCAAATACCCGTTACTACCATTATTACCATCAGTAGATAAGTAATAATAGTGCAAATGAAAAAACGAAGTACGGTAAAGTCCATCAATTTATTTACAGTCAGATCGGCATGTGCTATGTTCATACAAATAAGGATAGCAGGAATAGCTGCCAGACTGAGTAGGGTTACTCCTTCGCTAATCATTAACCGCCGCAATTCTCGTTTAGTGGAGCCAAGCGCCATCCTCAATCCAATCTCCGAATAACGGCTTTGCGTGCGAAACCAAAATGTTCCCATCACTCCTAAAAAGATATTGATGATGAAAAACAGGACGAGTGCCGAACAGCTTTTGATATAATTACTTGTCCCCTTCGAAGCATCGTAAATCTGCTTACTGTCATCATAAGATTGCACATTAAATAAGTAATAAGGTCCTACTTGCAGTTGCTTTCTCATTTGACGCATAAAAGTTTCCGCAAAATGATGGTCATCTTCGGCCCGTACACGAACAGCTGTCCAAGGCACATTATACTGAATCATATATTCCTCCAAAGGTACATAGATAAATTTATCATATTTGCTGTACTCATCTTGTTTGCTTCTTTGGGCGATTCCTACTACTTTATAATGCTTAGTAGGCACATAATAATCTGAAAAATGCTTCCCCAATTTAGATTTCTCACTAAAAAGAGAATCAGCCAAATCAATAGTAAGTACTGCCGGTTGAGGTTTCTCATTAAAATTCCAGTCTGTAAACCCACCCTGAAGCATGTTTACTCTGAATACTTTATAGTAATCGGAACTCACATAACGAATATTAGCAGAGGTCACATGAGCACTGTCTGACATATAACCCTGATACATGGCTCCTTCGGTATAAGATTCCGTACCAAAATAATAGCAAACAGCCTCAACTCCAGGATAACTGCCAATACGCCGAATAACCTCATTATACGGTTCAATCCATAAAGCTTCGAGACTATCATCATTCATGGTCTTAGGTGTTAGGTTTGGATTGGCAGAAATAGAAACATGATACACATGTTCAGTGCTGTATCCTTTGGGTTCAGAAGCAGACTGAGCATAGACAAAAAGAAAATCAGTGGCATACCATAGTAGAACAAATACTATCAGAAGCTCTGAAAAGATCCAGGCATTTCCTCTACGTTGATTCCAGATTCGTTTAAATATAGATTTTATCATTATTTATTCTCCTTTTAATGTATCAATAATGTTTCTCTTTGTAGCCTGATAAGCAGGAACAAACACAGACAATAAATTAAATAAAAAACAGACTAAGAAAATACTGAGAAAGACAGAAGGGCGCAAAAACAAGAAGATGGAAACATCGAAGTTCTGAGCGGCATTCAAAGCAGTATCTCCTGCCAAAAGCCATACTTTAAAGATAGATAGAGTGAGGCAAGAAAGTATAAATCCGATAATTCCTCCAATCAGTGCCAAAATAAAATTCTCTATCATTAGCTGCATCAACACCTGACGCTTATAGGCACCATAGGTTTTGCGAATACCTATTTCCGGAAGTCTTTTACTCATTTGAGAGGATAGCAGACCAGAGATATTTATGGCAGGTACAATGAGTAACACCAATGCCATAATAAAGAATATCCAAACTGGGTTCATATCCGAGTCCTTCAAAAAGGAATGTTCCACTTGTGTATAGTTCTTTTTCATTTCAAAAGTGTAATCCACCAAAGTCTTGTTCAATCGTCTGATGTTAGTGGCAATTTCCTTCTTCACTTCATCAATATCACTAGGGTGCCTTGCCAAGACAATAGCCGTAAAACGTCCATACATTCTTTCATTATTTTTCCAGCCGGGATTGTTTAAGTCATATGGAATCCACACTTCAGCAAAGGCCGCATCGAAAAGAGAGCTGACATCCTTAACCACTCCTACTATACGATAGGGCTGGAAATCTACCAGAATATCTTTACCAACTACATTGGTGGTGTAAAATGCCTGTTTAGCCACACTCTCTGTAATCACAGCCACTGGACGAAATGCTTTGAATTCTTCATTATTGAACGGACGACCAGCAATAAACTGGTAGTGAAAAATTTGCCAAGTAGCAGGATCCACCTGCTTTACCTTCCGCTTCAACCCATTCTCTTGAGAAGAACCGGTATAGGCAACAAAACTTTCCTTTTCATAAGCTACCAATGTCGCGTGAGGTAAGGGCTCGAATGCCGCTTTTGCCGCGGTAAGTGACATGCCGGCGTTACTATGAGAGTGATCTTTAGTGAGAAAAGAATATCCTTCACCCGAATAAATCATCCTATCACGTAGGTTTTCCGGTGAAACATTAGCCGTACGAATATCATATACCATATATATAACCATAACAAATGCAATAGTGAGTGCAGTTCCCACAATTGAAATAATGCTAAAGAATCTGTTTTGTTTTAGCATTTGCAAGGCCTGTTTTAAATATTGTTTGTACATTCTATTATTCGTTTTTAATTATTTCTGTAATCTGTAACTTTCTAATTTTCAAACAAGGAATCAATGCTCCTATGGTTGTTAAGAAGATCATGAACAAGAATGAGAGCAAAATAGAGATTCCAATATGTTCATTGCTCAATAGTTCCACTCCAGCATACTGAAAATTAAAGACTACAAACAAAGCAATCAAGAAAGAAGATATAAATAATAAATAGTTTTCATACAAAATATAAGCTATTAACTGGGGTAAAGTGCGTCCTAAAACAAATCGAATACCCAGTTCTTCCCTTCTCTTATCAATCATATACCACAGGACGGCTATCAGTGAAAAGACCGTTACCACAATCATAAAAAGTTTCGTCTTAAGGAATATACGCAACCTGGAATTATTTGCTCTATTCATTATATGATCCGCTTGATCAAGCGTTTCATAGTTGATGATATAATTATTCGTACCAAAAACAGAACGGACAATTGACTCAACAGACCGGGCAAAGTTTTCTTCCTGATCAGGTTTTATCTTTAACAGGAATCCTGAATGTTCTCTGTTATAGAAGAAGATAGTCGGCGTAGCTTGTGTTTTCTTACTTTGACGAATAGAATTGCAAACACCAATCACCCGATACTCTTTCTCCTGATAATTGAATGTCCGATTGGTTACCTGAGTCGCACCAAAAAGTTGTTTTGCTGCTTCCGGTGAAACAATGACAACATTTGAATGAGCATCCGATTCAGTAAACCAACGTCCCGATAAAACTTTGATCCCCATAACCGGGGCTGTATGATCATCAGCATATCTGTGATAAGCATCAAAAGTTTTTCCCTGAGCACCTACCATGTTATATTTTTCATTACCTTCATATATCAGCTTCATGTTTCCAAAAGAAATATCCGATAAGTAAGGATTGACTTGAAGATTTTGAAATAACTTTGCGTTCATTATACTATCTTCTTTCTGATTTTCAGCTTTTGACTCTATATATAACGCCCCTACATTTTCTGTAATATAACCGCGGGGAGCAGTATAGTACCATATTTTCTCAAGCGTTCCACTTACTGATTGCATCATCACAATTGCTGTGGCAGTAAGCAATATAAAAAGTAACATATTAGAGAATTTATGCCCCCAAATCGAATGTAACAAGTGTGTGATCATAAGTCTTCTCCTTTCAGTAAATTTACAATCCTTTGTTTTTTCAGTTTATATATGGGAATTAGAATACTTGCACCCAGAAAAAACAGAAACACAAAAAGCAAATGGGAGAAAACTTTCCACGTATAGGGTAATTCCACAGATGTAAATTCGCGTACATCCAGTCCATCCAGATATTCGTCCGGCCACAAATAAATACATGCATAGCCAATAATTATCCCGGGAATCATTCCAGCAAGAATAATCAGCACGTTCTCTTTGATATATTGAGCTCTTATCATTTGCTTATCTGCTCCCAAAGCCATACGTACACCTATTTCCGAACTTCGTTCATTGGTTCTGGCAAAATTGATACACATCAATGCCAACAAAGGGATCAATATAAACCAAAGTGTTTCCAAATAATACATCAGCTGGTCTGATAGAGAAAGTGCCCACTGTTGAGAAGTGTGATTCTTGCTCCATAAAAGATATTCTTTCGTGCCCAATCTTCCTCTGGTTATTTCATAAGCAGGTTTGTTCTCTTTATTCAGTTCCTGAATTAAAGAAGTGTATTCTTGATGAATCGTATGAAAATCATGGGGAGACTTTGCTAATACTTGTACCACATAAAGTCCCAGTAATCCATCAGCTGAGGAATAATTTGCTCCTTGCCATACTGTGTAAGGTATCCAATATTCGCCGTAAGCATAAGCTGACGAAGAAGGTACATCTTTCACCACTCCGCACACCACATAATCTTTTCCATCCAATGTTATCCGTTTTCCCAAAGGATTTTCATTTCTCTCAAAGTATTGATTACGCATGGATTGAGAAAGAACAATCACAGGATGAGCTTTCTCCACATCTTCCTGTGAATAAGGTTTTCCTTGAATAAAGGAAAACTTCATAAGTTGCCAGTAGCGATGATCGGTGGCACGGTAAGGAATGGAATAGGTCCGCCCATTCTTAAAAAACTCATTATAACGTGTCCAAGTAAAAAAGGAAACTAATTGTGGCGTTTTCATTTGTATCATTCGTTCGCAGACCTTAATACCTGGGAAAACACCCTCCTCAGTTTTATCAGCATACTTAACAGTCATTCCACTCAAAAAAAGGCTTCGCTTCACAAAAGGTTCTGTGGAAGTATTCGTAACATTATTCTCACGACTCACCTCTGTCTGAGTGATCCACATAGAGGTCATTCCCACAATCAAAATATAGCTGATCATAAGGAACTTTCTTTTTAGAAGAATCTTTATAAGTATACGAAGCTGATCCATTCCGGTTATTGTATTTGGCGTCCGTCGAAGAATCTAATGGTGCGTGCGGTTTGCTTTGCCTGGCGTTCATCATGAGTGACCATCACAATGGTACGTCCGTCTTCCTGATTCAGTTTGTGCAGGATATCCATTACCTCCGCTCCCATCTTTGAGTCTAGATTACCAGTTGGTTCATCGGCCAGGATGATGTCGGGATTACCAATGATGGCACGGGCAATAGCCACACGTTGGCATTGTCCTCCTGATAGTTGTGTGGGGAAATGGCGCATACGGTGACTCAATCCTACTTTCTCCAACACCTCTTCGGCCTTCTTTCTTCTTTCGGAGGAGGATACTTTGCGATAAAGTAAAGGTAGTTCCACATTATCGAGCACATTGAGCGAGTTGATCAAATGGAAACTTTGGAACACGAAACCTAATTTCTGATTGCGGAATCGGGCAAGTTCTTTGTCTTTCATCTGAATGGTTCTGATTCCATTAATCTCAATCGTACCCGAAGTTGGTGCATCAAGCAGCCCCATAATATTAAGTAAGGTGGACTTTCCGCAGCCGGACGGGCCCATGATACTAAAAAACTCGCCTTTTTGCACTTCTAAATTAACATTTTCTAAAGCCACTGTCTCAATCTCGTTGGTACGATAAATCTTGTTTAATTCGGTAAGCTTAATCATAATTGTAAGTATTTTAATTCTTTATTTAATCTTCAGTTTGGATTTATTTTTGTAATTGGTCATGTCACTCACCACCACTTGATCGCCGGACTTTAATCCTGAAGAAACTTCCACGTATTCAAAATTACTATCGCCCAGCCGGACTTTTCGTTTTACTATTTCGTTGCCGCGCTGAATAAAGAGATCATACTCTCCGGCCCCTGCATAATAGGAGCCATTGGCTATTCGTAGTACATTTTCTTTGACGGCATTCATGATGTAAACATCCGTTTTCAGTCCCGAACGTAAGCGGGGATTATGATCATTCTTTAATTGTACGGTAAAAGATATAACTCCGTTTTTGGAAAGAGGAGTCACACTGCTCACCATTCCTTCGAGCTTCTCACTACCTATTTTGATAATCGCTTTACTACCCGCGCTGATCCGATCACTATACGTGTCGGCTATTTCGCCTTCCACTTTGAAGTGAGAAAGATCTGAGATAATCGCCACTTGTCCACCTTGGGGAACCTGCGCTCCAACCTGATTGTTGATAAAAGTAAGAATAGCTTTTCGGGGAGAACGTATCCGCGCATCATCGAGAGTACGCTTTGTTTCAGAAAGTGATTTGCGGAAGATATTGAAATCCAACTCCTGAACTTTTAATTCTGCGGCGGCTATCTGCCGCTCATTGTTATATTGCTGCTTGAGTTGTTCATACTCCAGTCTGGCAACATTATAGCTCAATTCAGCTTGCCGTACTTTGTCCGTGGTTCCTGCTCCCAGACTATCCAGATAATGTTCATTGCGTAATTCCACTTTCATCCGGCTCAACTTCATAGCGGAGACTTTTATCTGCATACTCATATCACTGAGTTTCGTCTTGTTGTTCACTTTCAACTGCTCCAGCTTATACTTACGCATCTGTTCTTCATCCAGTAGTTTTTTGTAATCAGTCTCTGCACTTTGAAGATCAAGCTTGAGAATGGGAGTCCCCACATTAACTGAATCTCCACCTTTTCTATACACTTCCAGAATGCGAGAATTGATAGGGGAATTGATAATCTCCTCAAACGCGGGGGCCACTTTGCCCGAAGCGCTCACGGAAACTTCAATTGTCCCCTTATCTACCATGGAAAAAACTAACTCTTTTCGTTGGATGCCTGTACGCATGAAGGAGATTAACCCAACAATCAGACTAATGGCAATCAGCCCGATAAGGGAGATCTTTATTAGTTGCTTTCTGCGCTCCTTAAGTTGCACCTCTTTTGGAATTTCTCTGTCCATATATTCGTTTATTTTATTTTCTACGAACAGAATAATCAAAGTATGTGCCAAGAATGTAAATAGCTGATAATGTGTATATAAAACAAAAACAAAGTGTCCGATACTGAACACTTTGTCCGTTTCCGTAGGAAGAGCAAGCTTTATTTTTTAAAAAATCATCTTAACCAGATAAGGTCACCTACCTGAGGAACATATTCTCCCGGCTTCACATTAAGCTTATAAAGATTCTTCAACTTAATGCCATAACGCTGAGAGATGCTGTGCATGGAATCGTTCTCACGCACCACATGAACTGTATATTTGGCAGAAGCAGTTTTTTTCTTGGCATGAAGATAGACAATATCTCCTTCCGCTAAAGAATAATCCTTGTTAACATCATTATATTTGATCAGTTTCCAGGCAGCGATATCAAATTCTTTGGAAATATCTTTAAAAGTATCTCCACGGCGAGCAATAACATAAAGCAGATCATTAGAGATATACACTTGATGAGAAATGAGAGGCGATTGTTTTTTTTCTTTACGAAGGTTCTTCTTTTCACGAACCGCTTCCTTATCATACTTATAAAGTTCGTAATCTTCAATGACTGTGATCAAACGGTTGGCATAAGAAGGATCTGTGGCGTAACCAGCCTGTTTCAATCCTCTCGCCCATCCTTTATAATCAGTCATATCCAGACGAAAAAGGAAAGCATACCGGGAACCGGAAAGAAGAAACAGGGAATGATCTTCATAAGATTCACTTGGGTGACTATAAGCACGGAAACATTCACCCTGAGTATCATCATCGTGAAGCACAGTCCGTCCGTTCCATCGACCTCCGCATTTAATACCAAAGTGATTGTTCGACTCTAGGGCAAGGGAGCTTTGTCCGGCCCCGGATTCCAGAAGTCCTTGAGCCAAAGTAATGCTGGCAGGTATCTTGTGTTCCTTCATCTGTTCCACAGCCAATTCACAGTACTTATTAACATATTCCACATAACGCTGGTTTCTGTATTGAGCCTGGGTTACTTGTGAGCAAACCAGTAACAACAGACAAATAAAAATCAGTCGGATATATTTCATACTTTGCTTATTAAACTGTTCACATCACAAAAGTCATAAAAATAATCGAATTTACCAATCTCTTTTGCTAACTTTGTCATCCAAATATAAAAAATAGGGCTATTATGAAAGATCTGACGATTAAATCCATCATTAAAGTATGCCAATACGATGAACTTTCAAATGAAGATAAAAGATTAATTGATGAATCCATAGAAGCAACCAGGCGAAGCTATGCTCCTTATTCTAAATTTTCGGTGGGAGCTGCCGCTTTGCTCGATAATGGCGTAACGGTAACGGGAACTAATCAGGAGAACGCTGCTTATCCCTCCGGACTTTGTGCTGAGCGTACTACCTTATTCTACGCAAATTCCCAATATCCGCATTCGGCTGTGAAAACACTTGCCATTGCCGCCCGGACGGAACGCGATTTTATTAATACGCCCATTCCTCCCTGCGGAGCTTGTCGCCAGGTAATTCTGGAAACAGAGAAGCGTTTTGGAAATTCCATCCGCATTTTGCTTTACGGGAAAAGCTGTATCTATCTGGTAGAGGGAATCAGTGATCTGCTTCCGCTGTCTTTTGATGCCTCGGCCATGGAATAATCCATTCATTCATTCGCATGAATGGATTTATTGCTAGTTATATACAAAGAGAAAGGCTGTCCTTTTAACGCAACCCCTCTCTTTATTTATATAGCAATAGGTTATTTTCAGATTCCAAGAGAAGTCATCACAGATTTAATCTTTTCATCCGCGTCAGCAGTTGCTTCATCATAATCCGCGCGTGATTTCATTTCGCCCTTCACTTCAATATAGAATTTAATCTTGGGTTCAGTACCCGATGGACGAATCGAAACTTTACTTCCATCTTCGGTGAAATATTGTAGCACGTTAGAAGATTCGGGCATATCCAAAGCCGACTTTACTCCCGTTACAGCTTCAGTCTGCTGCAATGTTCCGAAGTCCTTAAAAAGAACAATTTTGGAACCTGCCATTTCCTTAGGAGGATTATTACGGAAATCAGTCATCATCTGCTTTATTTCTTCCGCACCACTCTTACCTTTCTTCACCACTGAAATTCCTTTTTCTTTGGAAAATCCGTATTCCACATAGATATCCTGCAACAACTGATACAATGTTTTACCATTATCCTTTGCCCAGGCAGCAACCTCAGCTATTAAGCAACAAGCGGAAACAGCATCTTTGTCCCGGCAGAAATCTTCAGCTAGGAATCCGTAACTTTCTTCTCCACCACCAATGTAGGTCTTTTTACCTTCGAGCAAGCGGATTTCACGGGCAATCCATTTAAATCCAGTGTAGCAATCAAGCATTTCAATCTTGTTGCGGTCGGCAATGGTCTTGATTAATTCAGTCGTAACAATGGTTTTCACCACGTATTCATCGCCTTTGAGTTTGTTCAACCCTTTATATTGAGTAATGATGTAATAAAGATACATCAAGCAAGTTTGGTTACCGTTAATCAGCACCCATTCTCCTTTATCGTCTTTGCAAGAGATCCCCACACGATCAGCATCCGGATCGGAAGCCATCACCAAGTCAGCGTTCTTTTCTTTCGCTTTTGCAATAGCCATAGACATGGCAGCAGGTTCTTCAGGATTTGGAGACTTTACCGTAGGAAAATCACCACTGATCACATTCTGTTCAGGTACAGGGATGATATTTGTAAAACCCCACAATTTCAGTGAGCGTGGAATTATGTGCACTCCGGTACCGTGAATAGGAGTATACACAATCTTTAAATCATGATGGCGTGCAATTACTTCTGGATCAATAGACACAGTCTTCACTTTGTCAAGAAATACTTTATCAACCTCTTCACCGATGATCTCAATCAAAGCAGGGTTGCCTTCAAATTTAATATCAGTAGCAGAAGCTATCTTGTTCACTTCGTCAATAATGCCTGCATCATGAGGCGCAAGTACTTGGGCACCATCATCCCAATATGCTTTGTATCCGTTATACTCTTTCGGGTTATGAGAAGCAGTTAAGTTAATGCCACTCTGACAGCCCAAGTGACGAATAGCAAAAGAAACCTCAGGAGTGGGACGAAGACTATCGAACAGATACACCTTTATTCCGTTGGCCGAAAATATATTGGCGGATATTTCAGCAAATTTACGGCTGTTATTACGGCAGTCATGTCCTATCACCACAGAAATTTGCTTTAATCCTTTAAAAGATTGATTCAAGTAGTTGGATAATCCTTGAGTTGCGGCGCCAACGGTATAAATATTCATACGATTGCTACCTGCTCCCATTATACCACGCAAGCCACCAGTACCGAATTCCAGATCTTTGTAAAATGATTCAATCAGTTCAGTTTTATCTTCATTACCGAGCAATTTCTTTACTTCGGCTTGAGTTTCCACATCATAAGCCGGAGTAAGCCATTTGTTTGCTTTATCGGTTACGAGTTTTATTAATTCTTCATTTTCCATACGCTTGTTTTTTATTAGATTGTAAATGGATTATCTATCATAATACTGAGACAAATGTAACTTCTTTTACTTACAATTCCTACCTTAATCAGATTAATTTTTGGTTTCAGCAAAGAGTTATTTTGTTATTTTATAACGATCTCCAGTGGCTTTTACCAACTCTTCCAGAAATTCTTTAGGATATCCGGGACGCACCACTGGAGCTGGTTGGCCAATGGCGTTGCGCTCAAACTTCCCGTCTTTCATACGTTTAACCACTCCATCATTATATTTCACGATAAGGAATTCTCCCAGATGTTTCCAAGTATCAAAAGTTGACTGAGCAGTCATATTAGTATAATTTGTTAAGAAAGCTTTTGCTTTAGCAGGATCTGTAGCGTACATCTTTGCAGCAGTAGCTTCGATGGCTTCCTGTGACTGATTAAATCCGGTTTCCAATTCTTTTTGAGTACCGCGAACATCATCAATCATCAAGCTGTAACGAGGATAAACCATATTGGCTACCCAGTTAAAGATCCAGAAAGAAGAATCCCAAGAAAAGGTAATGTAGTCGCCTTTTCCTTCAGCATAGCAGTCAGGAACTTTATCCGTGCAACAATATACGGGTGTGTAAACGGTCATGTTCGAATCATCCAAACCAAACCAAAGGACTCCTCCAATAGCATCGGGTTTATCCGCTCTCATTTGTGACACAAAAGTAAAGCCCGTTTGCTGCGTGGAAATAGGGCGTTCATTGAAATATTCCTGATCACCCACCTTGAAAGTCAGCGGAGAAAGACGATAAGGGGATTTATAGGGACCAGCTCCCATATCTTTTGTCATGTCGAGCGGAGTTCCTTCATAATGATCACGCATGGCATTCTTAACATCCTGTACGGATAGTTTCTTAGCCGGCTTAACAAAAAGAGGCATCGGTTCTGTAGTAGTTCCCTGAATATAGCTTAAATATGCATCCATTTCTGGATTAAACATACGGAAGAAGCTCCAGACCCGCGCTTCACAAAAACGACGTGCTTCAAAATCAAGCGGAGCATAAGCATCAGCAAAACTAAAATCCTTGTTTACCCCGTTAAAGTATCCTTTCTCACGAGCAAAAGAAATAACATCGGAAGAGTACATATAATTTTCCTTATCATTCATGTCCATGTGCCGAATGCGAGATTGATTGGCATGAGCGGAAATACAATCGTCGGGAATGCGGACAGCCACCCATACAGCTCCGCGAATACCAGGGCCTCTACCTACCATTTCCATAATCCAGACTTCGTTAGGATCAGCAATGGTAAAAGACTCACCACTACTACAATAGCCATATTCCTGAACCAAATAATCCATTGTTTGAATGGCTTCTCTAGCTGAGCGGGAACGCTGAAGTGCAAGATACATTAAACTACCATAATCAACAATGCCCGTTGAGTCTACCAGTTCTGGACGACCGCCAAAGGTAGTTTCCCCTATTGACACTTGAAACTCATTCATATTTCCAATCACATTATAGGTTTTCTTGGCTTGTTCTATTTGCCCCAGATACTTGCCCGAATCCCAGTCGTGTATGTCCATCTTCATTCCTTTGGCATAAGTTCCAGCCGGATAATGACATAAATAGCCAAACAATCCATACGAATCGGCATTATAAGAAATAATGGTAGAACCATCTGTTGAAGCATTTTTTCCTACAATCAGATTAGTGCAGGCAAAGGTTTCCGCCATCACTGCAAGTAGTAAGAAAGCAAAAGTTGAAAGTCTTTTATTCATCTATTATTGTTTTTATTGTTACTTACTCTGTGTTACCAGACAAATGAATCACGGTAAACAGAAGAGTTACCACAATTATCCGTCACAAGAAGTTCTAAGTTATGTTGGCCTCCTTTACGTATCCTCTTGGCGTCCAGTTGGCAACTTATCCGGGAACTCAGCATTTTCAAATGGAAAAGAACAAACTTACCGTCTATTTTTCCTTTATATGTTTTTATTCCGGTTTCATTATCAGAGATGGATAAAGAAGCAATTCCGGTCTTTCCCCAGAAGCTTTTTAACACCGGAAATATTCTGGGAGACACTGTATCAACTTTTACTGTGTATGTACCTAGTTCCTTTATATCTGCATAAATAAATCCATTGGCATACTTCCCTCCAACGGATTTAAATCTTCCTCCTACTTTCTGGGCTATATAATATTTTGTGGTATCCGGCGTTATCATCCGATGAATACCCAATTGCAATTCACAGGGTGCATGGAGTGGTAACGCAACATTATCCAACTGACATTCAGAAGATATAGCACCCGGATATTCATTTACTTCAAAGTGAATGGGTTCATCCTGATAAACCATACCAGCAGGTATGATCATTTGAACGCCAGGCTCTTTAAGAATGTTCATTTCATTCCACTTCAATACATATTTGCTTTTGGGATTCCACTCCGGGATGTCTTGCTTATGGCCATGCACCGTAAATGTACTACGAGAAACATTTCCATATAAATCTTTCAGCATAAATAAAAAATGATAATTCCGCTCTTCATTAATGGTAATGATACCACGATCTTCACCTGTGTGTAACACTCTGAGTTTATTTCCCGGATCACGGAACGATTTCAGAAATCCTGCATAAGCCCAAGAGTTTACCATTCTATTTTCATAAGGGGAATAGCGATCCATGGTACTGCTACAGACTTCTTTTCCATCCACATATAACGTAATGGTACGAACGCCATAACGATTATAGGTGCCATCCATATAATCGTGCGCTTTTATTCCAGCTCCAATCTCTCCCCAAGCTTCAATAACACGCTTAGTATTGGGCAAAAAAGACTGATTGGTTTGTCTGCCATTCACCACTCCTGTCCCTCTTTGCGGAAATAGCATAAATGCTTCCGCTCTCGGAGCTTTGGTATCTTTGACTACATTAGTAAAGAACTGTAGAGGATCTACAAAGTCACCCGTTTCTGTTTCAAAAAGATCCAAATGTAAATGAGGTCCGAAAGAGTATCCTTCGTTACCGCTCCATCCTATCTGCTGTCCGGCTTTTACGGGGAACTGACCAGGGGGAAGATCTATTTCCACATCATCCACTTCATGATCATATTGATATTTCTCTGTATACTCAGCCAGCGAGCGGACAAAGCCAATCATATGACGATAAATGGAAGTATATCCATTGGGATGCCTTACGTGAATCATATATCCGGAACCTAAAGATACGTAAATCTTAGAAACATATCCATCGGCAATACTGTGAACGGGCAAACCGGTCAATCCTTGCGTTTTAAAATCAAGCCCTCCGTGAAAGTGGTTGGCTCTTAATTCACCAAAATTGCCACTTAATACAAGTGGAAAGTTAAGCGGCGGAACAAATTCCGCCTTTTTGGACTCTTGGGCTGATAGCGATATTTCGCTAAGCAGCATCAGAGCAATAATATATCTTTTCATTCAAACTAATACTATATTCAATAGCTGCAAACTTACGGATTTTTATTTAAAGTGCATAATCATTGGAAATATTAATCATATAGATTCAACATAATGGTCGTATCAAACGTTGTTCTATAAAGAATAGATAATAAAAAGAGTTATGAAGGTTGCAATAGCAGGAAGTACAGGATTTATCGGGAAGAACCTCACTTCTTATCTGATAAAAAAGGGAGTGGAAGTACACGCCTTGGGGAGAGACTGTTTCCTTTTGGGACAAAAGCCAAAGTTGATCTCTTTATTAAGAGGTTGTGATGCAGTAATTAATCTGGCTGGAGCCCCTATAAACAGTGAGTGGACAGATGAGTACAAACAAGAAATAAGAAATAGCAGGATTGAGACCACACGTTATTTAGTACAAGCAATCAACGAACTGGAAGTAAAGCCGGAAGTCTTTATCTCTACATCGGCTGTAGGTATTTATACAGAAGATGAAGCGTGGAGTGAAGAGGATGGTGTTTATGATAAAAATTTCCTATCTAAAGTATGTATGGATTGGGAAGCAGAAGCTCAAAAGATTTCTCCTGAAGTACGTCTCGTCATTCCTCGGCTCGGAGTGGTGCTAAGCACAAAAGGAGGAGCTTTTCCCAAAATGATTCTTCCGTTTCGTTTTTTTGTAGGAGGAAGGTTGGCTTCTGGTAGCCAAGGTTTTTCATGGATTCACATCAACGACTTATTGGCTATTTTTTGGTGGACTATCAATCATAAAGAGGTGAAAGGAGTCATCCATTGCACTGCTCCTCAAATGTGTGATAATCTCATCTTTACCTATACATTAGCAAAAATTATGCATCATCCTATCTTCTTTCATATACCTGCTTTTGTATTTAAATTGCTTTACGGGGAAAGAGCTGTTATCATACTCAAAGGGCAAAAAGTATTTCCATATAAAATGTTGAAGTATGGATATTTATTTCAATATCCTGATTTAAAAACTGCATTAACAGATTTATATCGATAAGAAAATTTTCAATATGCTTAGATCAATGAGCTTCTGTTGAGAGCACAAAAAAAACGAGGATCAAAAGGTCCCCGTTTTTTTACTAGCTAATTATTATAAGTATTGCGTAATTAGTCATCTTCTCCATAAGCAATTTCTCCATGTTGAGAAATATCAAGACCTACAGATTCATCTTCCTCACTTATTCTGAGACCTATAGTCTTATTAACAATCAAAAATAGTATAAAAGTGAGAACTCCACTATAAACGATTGAAACAAGAGTGGCTACAATTTGTATCCCTAATTGGTGCCAATCTCCGTACAAAGCACCTTGTGCTCCACTCTCACCAGTAATAAACCGAGTAGCAAATACTCCTGTAAGAATAGAGCCGACAATACCTCCGATACCATGTACACCGAAAGCATCGAGAGTATCGTCATATTTTAGTTTCGGTTTAACATACGCAACCATACTGAAGCATATTACGCCGGAAGCCAACCCAATGAAAAACGATCCGAGTACGTCAACTGTCCCCGCCGCAGGAGTAATAGCTACCAAACCTGCCACAGCACCTGTGCAAAAGCCAACAGCTGTCGGTTTCTTATTTATGATCCACTCCAACGCCATCCAAGCAACAGCAGAAACTGAAGCAGCAAAATGTGTTACAAGAAAAGCATTGGCAGCCAAGCCATCAGCGGCTAATCCACTTCCAGCATTAAATCCGATCCAGCCCAGCCATAGAAGAGCCGTGCCAATAAATACCAACGGAGTATTGTGAGGAGTTAAAAGATGTCCGTTTGCATTGTATTCTTTTCTGCGGCCTAACATCACCGCCATAACAAGGGCCGAAATACCAGCATTGATATGTACCACCGTTCCTCCAGCAAAATCAATGGCACCTATTTTTTGCAACCATCCACCGCCCCATACCCAGTGAGCCATAGGATTGTAAACGATGATAGACCAAAGAATAACAAAAACTAAAAAGCCGGAGAATTTAATTCTTTCAGCAAAGGCGCCAATAATTAAAGCCGGAGTAATTACAGCAAACATACACTGAAACAAAGCAAATAATAATTCAGGAATATTCCCGGTTGTCAGTGTACTCAGAGTTATACCCTTTAAAAACACTTTATCAAATCCTCCGATGATAAAACCTAATGGGTTTCCCGACTTCATAAAACTGGTTCCAAATACCCAGCTATATCCGAATGAAATCCAGATAATACTTACCACCCCTGTGATAATAAGGCACTGCATAAGGATGCTGATAACATTCTTTTTACGTACCAGCCCACCATAGAAAAGAGCCAATCCCGGAATTGTCATTAACAAGACAAAAATGGTTGCAACAATGATCCATGCTGTATTTCCCGAGTCCAACACCGCAGCTTTTTCAGTAACAGCCGCGGCAGGTGATGCCACAGCTGCTGCTACTTCCGTCGTGCTAATTTTATCTGCTGTCGTAGCTGTTGAATCTTGCGCAATTGCCACTGTATGGACAGCTAAAAACATGAAGAGGAATATTGCGATATTTTTAAATAATTCTCGTTTCATAATTTTATGTTTATTGTGTTTTAATACCTATTTTTCTTATTTTTCATCTTTATCATATAAGGATTCATCCCCTCTATCTCCTGTCCGTATACGTATAGACTGTTCGATACTTGAAACAAAAATTCTTCCATCTCCACTTTCTCCGGTATATGCGGACTTCAAGATTGCATCTATTGACTTTTCCACATTGATAGATCTAACCACAAAAGAAATATAAATGCGGTCTATAGCATTTACATCATATGCTATTCCTCTGAATATAAGACCTTGACGGGCAGTACCCTGACCTTTCACATCCCACCACGATAAAAATTCAATATCAGCCTCATGCAAAGCTTTGCGAACCTCACTGAACTTTGATTTACGGATAATAGCTTCAACTTTCTTCATACTAATTTATTTTTAATTAACTTATATAAAAAGATTTCAGACCGGCTAAATCTACGTCAATAAAAAACAAGTGTAACCAATCACGGTGCAAATATAATCTTTTTGATACTATATATCCAAATAAATTCTCATTTTATTTCTATATTTTAAATAACAATATCAATATGATCTTAATAATAAAGCTAATACGATATATTGTAACAGCTTTTTAGTGTACTCTTATACTCTCTACTGTCAAATCTCTAAGTAACTTTATTGCAGATTAATAATGCATTCTATTATTATAAACAAAAACAAATAAGCATTTAGAAATAATAAATAGCAAATAAAAAGTATCTTTGACTATGGAAACAAAAGTATATTACAGGTAAGGGATAATAAAAAAAGATATTAATCTATTTTTATAATAAAAAAGATGTAACTTTCGGCATGTTTAACTTAATATTCTATCAATATGATTATCGGTATTCCTAAAGAAATTAAAAACAATGAGAGCCGGGTAGCGCTTACCCCTGGCGGAGCAAAAGAATTAATAAAAGAAGGCCACACAGTATACGTACAGCAGGCGGCAGGTATTAACAGTGGATTTCCGGATGATGCCTATATAGCGGCAGGAGCACACATGTTGTCCACTATTGAAGAGATTTATGCGATAGCCTAAATGATTGTTAAAGTAAAAGAACCGATTGAGGCCGAATATAAACTCATTAAGCCAAATCAGCTTTTATTTACCTATTTCCACTTTGCATCAGAAAAAGAACTAACTTTTGCCATGCTTGAAAGTGGAGCAATCTGTATTGCTTATGAAACAGTAGAAAAACCAGATCGATCTTTACCTTTGCTGATTCCTATGTCCGAAGTGGCGGGAAAAATGGCGGTACAGGAAGGTACCCGTTTTCTTGAAAAACCCCAAGGAGGGAAAGGACTTCTCATGGGAGGCGTTCCAGGTGTAAAACCAGCGAAAGTACTTATACTTGGAGGAGGCGTAGTGGGTTCCAACGCAGCAATTGTAGCCGCAGGAATGGGAGCCGACGTCACAATAGCAGATATTTCTCTTCCACGTATGCGCTATCTAAGTGAAGTGATGCCACTCAATGTGAAAACACTTTATTCTTCCACTCACAACATCGAAGAAGAACTGCCTACTTGTGATTTAGTGATCGGAGCAGTACTCATCCCCGGAGCCAAAGCCCCTCACTTAATTACCCGCGATATGCTAAAGCTACTCAGAAAAGGAACCTTAATGGTAGATGTTGCCATCGATCAGGGTGGATGCTTTGAGACTTCTCACCCCACCACACATACGGAACCACAATATACAGTAGATGGAATTGTGCACTACTGCGTAGCAAACATTCCCGGAGCAGTACCTTATACCTCTACCTTAGCGTTGACCAACGCAACTTTTCCTTACGTTGTGATGTTGGCCAACAAAGGATGGAAGCAAGCCTGCAAAGAAGACAGCAGTCTGGCTCTAGGTCTCAACATAGTAAATGGAAAAGTTACCTATCCAGCCGTTGCGCATACTTTTGGATTAAAATATGAGGCAATGAGTTTATAACACCTAATATAAAAAGAACAATCAAGATCATTTTTCATCCTCTTGGTTGCTCTTTCTATTTTCACCAGCCTCATATAGGGCAACAATTATCTGTGTTTATATGCGCCGATATAAAAAAATTAAATCTAGAGCACAACTCTCTACCTGCTATCGGAAACATTTTATCCAACTCCAGTCGTCACCTATCACGATCCCAACTTAACGCATTGACTTACAGAACTTATTTTTATTAAATGCATATTCATTCATCACTTATCCGTCACAAAAAAGGCGTTTTGGGGGTTCATCTATCACCTTTATCGAGCATTATTAGTAGAACCAGCTACTTAATTTATAATTATTTCACTATAAATCAACCTTTAAAAGGAATCATTTATTAAAATACATTACTTAGCAGTCTGATTTTATAAACCAAAGAATAGCCCTTAGGCTAAAAAGTACGTAAAGATCGTCAGTATATAATCAATTCATTTTGTACAAAATATTATTTTCTTTTGTACAAAAGATACTTTTATCTTGTACAAAACAATGTATTCTTTTGTACAGAATTAGATGAATATTTAATATCAGATTACATTAAGAGATTAATCGTTTAAGAGATCAAGATCCGTAGATTCCTAAAAAGAAGTAAGTTCAGAAATAGCCTGTTTAGAGGCATTATATTCATCGATCACCTCTTTTACTACTTCCGCAGCCGACTTTAACTCATGAAGCAGGGAGGTTACTTGACCTATTTCCAGTTCTCCTTCTTCTAAGTTTCCTTCAAAAATTCCTTTCTTTGCACGACCTTTGCCTAGCAGTTCACGCATCTCTTCCACAGATGCACCCCGAGCCTCAGCTTCTTCTACTTCAGAGAAAAATTTACCTTTAGCCAGACGAGCTGGAGCCAGTTTCTTTAATAGCAGTTTAGTGTCACCTTCATTGAGACTTAGGCAAAAATCTTTAAAATATTGATGTGCCGAGCTTTCATTTGTCAATGCAAAACGTGTGCCCATCTGAACACCTTCCGCTCCCAAAGTAATTGCCGCAAGCATTCCTGCGCCAGTAGCAATACCGCCCGCAGAGATCAAAGGAAGAGTCGTTGCTTTTCGGACGGAAGGAATAAGACAAAAGGTAGTGGTTTCTTCTCTTCCATTGTGCCCGCCTGCTTCAAAACCCTCTGCCACAATGGCATCCACTCCCGCTGCTTCACACTTTTCGGCAAACTTAGCACTGGAAACCACATGCGTCACGGTCACTTCGTGTTGCTTTAAATAAGTAGTCCAAGCTTTAGGATTTCCTGCTGAAGTAAAGACAATCTTTACCCGCTCTTCAACCACAATCTTCATAATCTCCTCAATTTGAGGATACATCAGTGGAATATTAACTCCAAAAGGTTTATCTGTTGCCGCTCTGCATTTTTGAATGTGCTCCCGCAAAACATCTGGATGCATAGAACCTGCTCCAATCAAACCTAATCCGCCGGCATTACTTACTGCAGAGGCTAAACGCCATCCACTACACCACACCATTCCTGCTTGAATAATAGGATACTGAATTCCAAAAAGCTCACATATTCTATTCATAGACTTCTAATTTTAAATTTATGGCAATCGCTTTAAATCATCCAATTTCTTAGCCATGCTCGTATCGCAGGCAAGTAAAGAGATGGCTTGATTATTCTGATCGAGCATCAAAATCAAGCTGTCCTTGTGTCTCCCGCTCATCACGTACACGGGGCTAAAGTAAGCAATTGTTTTGAGATATTTAGCAATACAGGAAAGATCATTTTTATCTTTTCCCGAAGAAACAGGAAATAAATCGAATTCATCCTTTCTGCTGTTAATGTATTTAAGTACTTCAGGGAAATTTGCCTTTGAATAATCGGCATCATCACAAAATAGATAAACTATTTTATATTTCTTCTGAGAATGCCTGACCAAAGAGTCCATCATTGCCACACTAGCCTGACGGATTCTTACCAAACTATCAGGCAATTCCGTTTCAAGACTGAGAGTTGGCAGATCGCCATAATGTGTCCATCGATCGGGAGGTTTTCTCCAAAAAATAGACTCCAATAAATCCTCCACACCAAAACTAAAAAGAGGATTGGAAGAGGGGCCATACATTGATGAAACTCTATCCGATGCCCGATAACTGGGAGCAGAAGCTCTAATCACCATTCCACCTTTAGGCGGCATCTTAAGAGGAGCAAATCCCATGGGATCTACCTTGAGCACTTTCCCATGCTTGGGATTTTGATAAAAACCCGAAAAGCAAGACATGCCCAACATAATTCTTCCTTGAACAGTATCTTTCCGGATAGGGGTTTTTCCTAAAATATCGTTCGTTAAATCCTTTACACTTGTAGGATTCATAAACGAAGAAGAAGAAGACACACGAGGCGAACCTAAATTAATTAATTTAAGTACATCAGGATTAATTTTCAATTCTTTATCTTTAGAAATTTCTCCCAGAGAAGTGGCAGAATGCCGTTTCAATGTGTCTTGCCGTTGTTGGGCATAACCTATCATAAAGCCAGTCACAAAGAGTATTATAGATAGACTTGTTTTTTTTATCATTTAATTAGTTCCAACGATAATCAGTACCTTCTAAAGGATCTTCCGTAAAAGGGTCCTTTAAGTCATATTCTGGCTGATTCATCACCTTATTCCACCATTTAATATATAGATCTGCTACCTCCAACACTTCCTTATCTGAAAGAAAAGCGTACTGCAAATGCTCATTTACATTTTTATGTACCAATTTACAACCTAAAGATGCATATTTACCCACTCGTATATATTCAATAGTCCACATTATACATTCCCCCAAACGATACTTGGCGTTAGGCCCATAAGAAGAGATTGGATTAGCTGGGAAAAAAGAGACGGACGATAAGTCCTTCACATGTTTTATCAGTTCAGGAATATCTTTTTTAGCAAAAATAGGAACTTCCACAAATCCATAAGGACTTTTAGTTTTATAAGTTCCTGCCTTTATCTGCTTCACAAAGGTTTTTGCATCAGGATTATTAAAATCAACATCTTCACCATTACAGCTTGTGAAAAGTAAAAATCCCATTAGTAATGACCATAATAGTTTTTTCATAGAAAACAGATTTTTAGTATTTTGATCAATTACATCAGTACATTACTTTCACTCCGCACCGAAGATTAAAATTTAGTTGCCGATCTTTTCTTATAGTAGAAGCCAGCGTTTGATCATCAAAGTAATATGCAAGACCAGGTTCTGCAAACAGAGCTACATGTGCACTGGTATTATACTGAAGCCCAAGCGATGAAGTTAACGAACATTGCATACGGTTAATAGAGAAAGTGGCTTCATCACCCTGACTACCACCTCCCGAATAATCTTTTTGAATTTTGCCGGACACGCATTGTTCCAGCATTCCACCAGCCGACAGATAAAGGTTCAGCTTATTTTTATTCATGAATATCCAGTTCACTTTAAGAGGGATACCAAGGTAATGGATTTTTTGATTATCAACGAGTTCATTCGCTGGTTTCAGTTCAGAATTTAAAAGTGTATAGTATAATCCGGTTTCAAAAGTTATATTATCCGTTATTTTTTTCCCTACAGATATTCCAAAAGATATCGGAGCCTTATGCCGGATCTCCATTGTTTGCTGATCTCCCATCATAGAAGAAAGAGACTTTCCTCCTTCTATAGAAGCGACTAATCCAAGAGTCCAGCTTCTTTCATCTTCAGCTTCATTTACAAATTGATTGTCAGCCAAAACTTCAGTAGATTGACTTTCTGTAGCCAGAACAGGATTACTTTCTTTGTTATCAACCGATGGCGTCTGATGCATAACAGAGTCACGTGGTTGCAATTTCACGGAATAGCTATTAGCAAGTTTTTTTTTCACAGTCACTTTCGGTTCGGCCGGCTGTTCGATAGGAAGTTCATTGAGATTTTTATCTTCTGTTCTGGCAATAGCAGTATGTCTTTCTACTACAGGAACAGACACTTTACTCAATGAGGGTGACATCTCTTTATGTGGAGTAAACATCCAAACGGCAGCCGAGCAGGCAACTAATAGTAGAAAAAGGGCCGCAATAGCTACAAAAGCGGCAGAATATAGTTTTCTGGAAGGCGGATTAGATAATTCACGCTCCAAGTCTTCCCACATATCCTCCTGCAACGGAATCTCATATTGATTGAGTCGCGAGCGGAACAGGTCGGTTATTTCATCTTCATTTTTCTTCATTGCGGATATATTCTTTAATTCTCTTTGCTAACATACATTTGGCTCTGTAAAATTGTGATGTGGATGAATGTTCATTGATGTGAAGCAAGGCGGCAATCTCTTTATGTGTTTTTTCTTCGAACACATATAAATTGAATACCGTGCGATATCCCGTGGGAAGCTCTGTAACAAAAAGCATTAACTGCGCATTAGAAATGCCTTCATACAGTTCTTTTTCGGGAAGTTCGGGTACATCCGGCAGTTCTTCTTCCTGAACAAAGACTTCTTGCATTTTTTTTCTTTCTCGCAAGTAATCCAGTGAAAGATTAGCCACTAACCTATTCATCCATAATTCCAAAGAGCCATCTCCACGATAAGTAAACTTTGAGATCGATTTATATATCTTAATAAACCCATCGTGAAGGAGATCGTGAGCTACATCCAAATCGCCGGTATAGCGATAGCAAACGGCAAGTAAACGTTTGGAATAAAGAGTGTAAAGCATCTTCCGAGCAACATTATCACCTGCCCGGCATCCTTCAACCAATTCTATTTCATCTTCCAATTTTACTTTCGTTTTGTATAGACGTATCTTGCGTTGTCTATAAGTATAACTCTGATAATTTATAAATGCTGCATGAGAAAAGAAAAAAAATCAGCAAGCCTTGAAACTCATATCAAGACCTTTAACCGAATGAGTAAGTGCACCTACGGATATAAAATCCACTCCACATTCAGCATAATCGCGAAGCGTATCGAAAGTAATGCCACCCGAAGATTCAGTTTCATACTTTCCTGCAATCATTTTCACCGCTTCCCTAGTATTTTCGGGAGTAAAGTTATCGAGCATAATACGGTCTACTCCACCAAGAGCAAGAACCTGACTGAGTTCTTCAAAGTTACGTACTTCAATCTCAATCTTCAAATCTTTGCCTTTTTCTTTGCAATAGTCTTTAGCACGACTAATAGCTTTATCTATTCCACCGGCAAAATCCACATGATTATCTTTTAGTAGAATCATATCAAAGAGCCCGATACGATGGTTTACTCCTCCGCCTATTTTTACCGCTTGTTTCTCCAACATCCGCATACCAGGAGTTGTTTTACGAGTATCCAACACTCGAGTTTTAGTCCCTTCCAGTTGCTTCACATATTTACGCGTCATGGTAGCGATACCACTCATCCGCTGCATCACGTTGAGCATCAATCGCTCAGTCTGCAACAAAGATTGCACTTTCCCTTTCACAAGCATTGCCACGTCGCCCGGTTTTACTTCTGCACCGTCATTAATAAAGACCTCCACTTTCATTTCAGGATCAAAGCGATGAAAAATTTCTTTAGCTATTTCCACGCCGGCAAGCACTCCCTGCTCTTTAATCAGTAATTTGGATTTTCCCATAGCCGAAGCCGGAATACAGGAAAGAGTAGTATGATCTCCATCACCGATATCTTCGGCAAAAGCAAGATCTATAAGTTTGTCAATTAAATCATTCATTGGTTTTATCTATTCTTATTTGATGTATTAACGATGGATTATTGCCGTTCTTTTTAAAAAAACAATTCACCCTAAATGATCCGCTGGCTGTGTTTAATGTACCAATTACAAATCCCGATTCATTTCGTTCTCCCTGATGGTTTACTGTGAATCCGATTACCCTATTGGTAGCAAAAAAATTTGCCATAGCCTTCTGTGCACTGGCTTTATTACAATATTGCGAACGGTTTTGGATAATTATTTCCACTTGATTGCCCAAATAAAAACTCAAATCCTGCGCATTACCTTTTTTAAAGGCATTTACAAGTCCGGGAGTCATATTCTGCGTTTGGGCAGAAGCTACACAGAACATGATAGCCGTAATCATTAAAAGGAATGTTTTTTTCATATTACTGAGCATTTATGCAATACAAAGGTATAGATTATTCCCGGAAATCCATGCTTTTTTCCCTATTTCAAAATAAAAAGTAGTATTTTTGCACTTTACTAATCTTTCAAATAGAAAAAAGTCAAATGAAAGTAACACTTATTGTCGTGGGAAGAACGGTTGAAAAACATTATATCACTGCGATCAATGACTATATTGAACGTACAAAACATTTTATCTCTTTCGACATGGAAGTAATCACGGAATTAAAAAACACCAAAAATCTGACGATGGATCAGCAAAAGGATAAAGAAGGTGAGCTAATAATGAAAGCTTTTCTACCTGGTGATGTGATTGTTTTACTCGATGAATATGGCAAAGAATATCGTTCATTGGACTTTGCTTACTGGCTGGAAAAGAAGATGGCGAATATAAATAAGCGGTTGGTCTTTGTTATTGGCGGCCCTTATGGTTTTTCTCAAAAGGTGTATCAGGCTGCACACGAAAAAATTTCTCTCTCAAAAATGACTTTCTCACATCAAATGGTTCGACTCATCTTTGTGGAACAACTATACCGATCAATGACAATCCTCAACAACGGACCTTATCATCACGAATAATTAAAAACAAAATTTCACTCAGCAGGGATTCTGAAATCCACATAAACCGGTAAATGATCGCTGTACCCTCCTTGATACTTCATTCCGTAATAGGTGCGAAAAGGCTTAATTCCGGAATATTTCTCATCCTTTTCCAGTAAGAACGGCTGCCTACAAATGTCTGCTTTGTCCACTGAAGTAGAAAGTCCGTTTTGATGAGTCAATAAAAAACCGGAGACAATGAGCTGATCAAGAATATTCCATTCTCCTTGATATTTATAGCTCCCAAAGGAGTGATCGTTCTCTTTTTCTGCCAGGAGATTATATAATTTATTGTTGCATGGATTACTAAGAGGAGCCTTTGCTCCAAGTATTTCTGCTATTGCTTTGTTGTGAGGATAATCATTGAAGTCTCCCATTATCAATAAATTAGGACGAATACGGATCATAAAAAGGCTATCTGTATAGTGTTTCAAACAAGTGGCTGCAAAAATTCGGCCCTGTTCACTTTCTTTTTCACCACCAGAACGTGAAGGCATGTGGCAAACAAATACATCAAGTGTGTCTCCAGTAGCAATCAATCCGGTAACATGAAGAATATCCCGAGTAGGTCTTCTATCTTTATCAGGAAAAATGATCCGAATAGAATCATGAGCAAGCAAACGGAAACTGCCTCGCTGATACAACAAAGCCACATCAATGCCTCGATCATCACGGGAATGAGTCATTACATATCGGTAGTCCAATTCTTTCAAAGGAGAATATTTTACCAGATCAGTGATTACATGATCATTTTCTACTTCACAAAGTCCCACTAATACCGGAGGTGTCCACTCTCCCACCGAAGTAATGACCTTACTAATATTAGCGATCTTTTGTTTGTATCTTCCGTAATGCCAAGCTCGCATAGAGTTTGGTAGAAATTCATAATCATTCTTCAGTGTGTCGTGCTGGCAGTCAAAAAGGTTCTCCACATTATAGAACATTACCCGAAAAGGATTCTGAGATAAAGCCTGTTGATCACAGAAGATAGCAATGAATAGGAATAAACTTACAGCAAGTAGATTATGGGTACGAGACATTCTATCCATCATTATTTATCACCCGGCATCCACTCATAACATCCGGCATCCGGCTTACCATCCTGCAAACGATCGCGTCCATTCATATCGAACGGATATTGCCGGGCAATCGCTATATCTCCTATATCTTTCCCTTTGCAAAGAGAATCGGGCCGAAAATCATATTTATAATCTTCTTTACCGATATATAAAAAGTTTTTTTCTTTTTCCCAGGTTATATCCACTAAGCGATCACTTGCCGCTTCTTCATTCGTATTAATGAGTGAATGAGAAAAATAATAATCAAAAGCTATATCCCCATTAGTCGATTGACTTCCTCCGACCTCATCCGACGAGGAACCTGTGATTATGCAATTATAAAAAGACGTTTTTAGAGGATAATCTATCTTCCCCTGATAGTTGGAATAAGCCAAAGCAACGCCGGAACGGATATCCCAAGAAAAAAAGTTAGCCAGTGTGCAGTGGGTAAAAGAATAATCACCCCCTAAAAGATTTACACAATTCTTTCCGGCATTGGTTATCTTACTGTTGGCAATTTCAGCCTTACACGAAGTCATACTCAGTGCATCTCCCTTCGTGTTATGCAACACAGAATTTGTGAGCCAAAGCTTTTCTTTATCCACCGCCGATGAATCACATAAAATACTATATTCACCACTATGTATATCTACATAATCGAAACGATTCTGATAACTGGAAGAAAAAAGATGGATTCCTCCCCATTGCCCCGGAACTCGATCATAAGGAAGATCAGTAAACATATTATCTAACCGGTCTCCGCGAAATACCACCGGAGCACCAAGAGTACCTTGTGCTTCTATGATACCGTGCACCAAAACGCTGGCCTTGCTATGGAAATAAAGACGAGTTCCTGCCTCACACTGCAACTTAGCACCTTCATCAATCCTCAGACTATCATAAATAAGTATGGGCCTGCCGGAAGTAAACACCGTGTCTTTCTTAATCGTCTTTCCTTTCAAAATAAGTACATCCTGACCATAAGCCAAAAGCTTGATATCTTGCTGAACACCGTTGGTTATAAAAACCAAGGAATCTTTTATCAATATAGGATTATCTCTGTTCTGAGGATCAATCTTTACTTCCACAAAAATATGCATACTATCTTCGCCTTGTATTTCTACATCCGAAAAGCTAGTTCCTTTTTGTCCATCTACGTTCACTTTGAAGCCAGAATGTGAAGCATCCGCTAAAACAATAGACGATATTTTGAGAGCTTCTTTATTGGGATTATAGACTTTAATTAATGCTGTAGAAGAGCCTATAGAGGTAAAAACGGTATCAAACGAAAGGGTATCCTGCGAAAAAGTAAGAAGATGGGAAGGATCTGTGGAAAAACTCTCTTCATCATTACACGAAGAGAAAAGGCTACTTATTCCTACTAATACGGAGCAAAAAAAACAAACAATCAGAATCTTCTTCATGAGTTTACAGATAAATAGAGGGGCAACCTATTAGTTACCCCCATAAAAGAAAACGCAGAAAGTGCATAAATATTATTTCTTAGCGGGAATATTTACCAAGACTTCCAACAAATGTCTCCAGAATTTATCTACTGTAGGAATCAACATCCGTTCATCGGGTGAATGAACTCCTCGAAGTGTGGGACCAAATGAAACCATATCCAATGAAGGATATTTTTCTAAAAACAATCCACATTCCAAACCGGCGTGGATGGCTTTCACCTTCGGTTCTATTCCGAACAAGCGAACATAAGCTTCTTCCGCTACTTTCAGGATAGGTGATGCCGGATTAGGTTTCCATCCCGGATAGCCATCTCCCACGGAAACTTTAGCACCGCCGAGTTCAAAGGCAGCTTTCACAGCGGCAGATACATCTTTACGCGAAGAAAAAGTAGAACTGCGCTGACTGGTTCCCACAAGAACACTGTTTTCTCCCGTCATTTTTATAGAAGCCAAATTAGAAGAAGTCTCTACAAATCCAGGTATTTCCTGACTCATGGCAAAGACTCCGTGAAAAACACTATACAATGATTTTATCAGACGGGCCGTTGTATCACGATCAATAGCAGTAGAAGCCACTGGTTCAGATTGAAGCACCCATTTCATATTCGGTTCAGTCACGGAGAATTCCGCTTCCACTTCAGAGGAAAATACATTTAAATCGATCCGAACCGATTCTTTATCTGCAAAAGGAATGGCACCAACCGCATAAGCTTCCCGAGGTATCGCATTGTGGAGATTTCCTCCCTTTATCTCACAAAGATAAAAATCATACTTTTCAGCCAATTGAGACAAGAAGCGAGTGAGCAATTTATTGGCATTCGCTCTATTTTTATTAATATCATCACCGGAATGACCACCCGTCAATCCCTTTACCTCTACACGGAAAAAGAAATAATCCTGAGGAACAGGAATCGGTTGATAACTAAATTCAGCCATCGTATTTGCTCCACCAGCACAACCAATAAACAGTTCACCTTCATCTTCCGAGTCAAGATTGATCAGAATATCGGCATTCATAAAACCCTTTTTCAAAGCAAAAGCCCCGGTCAGTCCTGTTTCTTCATCCACAGTAAATAAGCATTCAATAGGTCCGTGTTCTATATCCTCGGAATCAAGAATAGCCAATTCAGTTGCAACTCCTATTCCATTGTCGGCTCCCAGAGTTGTACCTTTAGCTCTCAACCATTCCCCGTCAACTTCTGTTTGAATGGGATCGGTAAGGAAATTATGCTCCACGTCACTATTCTTTTCACAGACCATATCAATATGAGACTGAAGCACTACTGTTTGAAGATGTTCTTTTCCTTTTGTAGCAGGTTTCTTGATCAACACATTTCCCACTTCATCTACTTTAGTATCTAACTGATGTTTCTTGCCAAATGTTTTTAAATACTCAATTATTTGTTCTTCCTTTTTAGAAGGACGTGGCACCTGGCAAATTTCATTGAAGAAATGAAATACCCGTGCCGGTTTTAATTCTACTTTTTCCATACGTTTTTATCTATTTATACGAACCATTTTTATCACGAATTTACTAAATATGGTTAAATTGATTACTTTATCCGAACACGGTACTTACTTTTTATGATAAAAGAGAGTACATAATCCTTTCAAAAGTCTATATTTGCAGCACAAAAATAATAGAAATGCTTGACACTATCCTTATAACACTGTTAATTGTTGCTATTTGTATAACATTATTAAGCATTAAGGCCCAAAAGAGATTATTAAATATTTAGAAACTATATTCAAACGAATTATGAAGAGAATCAATTACCTTGTAAAAGGAATCTTAGCCGCAGCTATGATTGTTATGTTTGCACAATGCAACGGGAAGAAAGCAGAGACTGCCGAAACCGTAGAAACAACTGCTAAAGTGATGCCAGGCGGTCTCAAAGTTGCTTATGTGGAAATCGATACACTGCTCACTAAATATAACTTCTGGAATGATCTGAATGAAATGATGATGAAGAAAGAAGAAAATATTCGTGCTACGCTCAACCAAAAGGCTCGTGAACTGGATGCAGAAGGAAAAGAATTCCAGCGTAAGGTACAGAATAATGCATTCGTAAGCCGTGAAAGGGCGGAACAAGAAAATGCCCGTTTAGTGAAGAAACAACAAGATTTGCAAGAACTGCAAACCAGACTGACCAATGAATTACAGGCAGAGAATCAAAAGAACAGCATTCAGTTGCGTGATTCTATCAACTCTTTCCTGAAAGTTTATAATAAGAAACATGGATATAACATGATTTTCAGCAATACCGGATTTGATAATCTACTTTATGCCGACAAAGCTTATAATATTACCAAAGACATTATCGACGGTTTGAATGAGAGATATGCTCCTTCACAGAAAAAGAAATAAAAAATATTTTCATTAATAAATACAAAAAGCCGTGAACCTGATATCAGGTTCACGGCTTTTTGTATTTATTATCGACTTTTTTATACTGCTACCAGTAACTTCAAATTTAATCTGCTATCCACCTTTTAGGACATAATTGAACCAATATAGACCTTTGGAGTAAAAAGTAAAAGAGTACTTTTGTCACTTAATTAGATGGATATGGAAAAAAGAAGTACATTCTTACTATTATTTACTTTATTTTTAAGCGCTTGCGATTTAGTGGAATATCATCCTTATGATGGCCGCATAAGCGGAGAAACGGGAATTAATGCTAAGAACATAGAACGCATTGAGCAAAACACTAATGGCAAAAGTACTATTCGCTTTGTGATGATGGGCGATTCCCAACGATGGTATGATGAGACGGAAGCTTTCGTAAAGCATCTCAACAAGCGTACAGATATAGATTTTGTAATTCATGGTGGCGATCTCTCCGACTTTGGCGTAACAAAAGAGTTTATATGGATGCGGGACATCATGAACGGATTAAATGTTCCTTATGTGGCATTAATCGGCAATCATGATTGTTTAGGGAATGGTGAGGAAATTTATGAAAAAATATTCGGGAAAGAGAATTTCTCTTTTATGGCAGGAAACACCAAATTCGTATGCCTTAATACCAACGCTCTTGAATATGACTATTCACATCCCGTACCTGACTTTAATTTTATTGAAGAAGAATTAGCTGATAAAAAGCCTGCTCAGGAGAAAACAATCTTTGCTATGCACGTTAGACCTTACAGGGAACAATTTAACAACAATGTGGCTAAGGTCTTTGAGTATTATATCAACCAATTTCCCAAACTTCAGTTTTGTTTAAATGCCCATGACCATAATCTTGAAGTAGATGACCTCTTTAATGATGGAATTACATATTATGGTAGCAGCAGCATGAAAGACCGGAATTATTTACTCTTTACTTTAACCCCCGACGGATATGATTATGAAGTTGTATACTATTAAAAAAACAATATACATGGGAGTGTTACTCCTGCTAATGCCTTATTTTACGCATGCCGAAAATAAGGATGAAGAGCGAGCTCAACGTTATCGAACAACTTGGGAAAAGCTTATCCCGACTCATGCAAAGTTACAGTTCGCAGGTTCAATGGGTTTACTTTCTGCCGGTGTGGGATGGGATTATGGCAAGCGCAACCAGTGGGAGACAGATGTACTAATCGGTTTCATTCCTCACTACTCTTCCAGCGCCAAAGTTACTTTCACAATCAAACAGAACTACATGCCCTGGAACGTGGATTTAGGAAAGAACTTTTCTATGGAGCCATTGGCTTGCGGAATTTATTTAAATACTGTTATGGACGAAGATTTTTGGGTAAAAGAGCCGGACCGCTATCCACATGGATATTATAATTTTTCCACAAAAATTCGTACGAATGTTTATGTGGGGCAACGGTTCACTTACCACATTAATTCGGATAAACGATACTGGACAAGGGCTGTCACAGTCTTTTACGAGATCAGCTCTAATGATCTTTATATTGCCAGTGCCTTTGGAAACAGTTATCTGAAGCCTAAGGACTACCTTCATCTTTCATTCGGAGTGAAATTACAATTACTGTAATTTGAAAAACTATTATAAATCAGTCGGGGCATAAGGATGGATTGAAGTCATTGATTTTCGTTTTGAATAGATCCCAATATTCTTGTCTTAACGAAGCAATCGGGATATTCTTTATTAATGTAATCTATCATTTTTTCTCTGATATCAACTCGTAAATCCCAGCCTAGGGAGGCATCATTGCTACTGAGTAAAATTCTTAATTCTTTATAGTTTTCTTTCGTATCTGTAACCTGAATATTGGCGACTTGCTTGTTCCATTTAGGATGATCATCAAGCAACACAAAAAGTTGCTTTCTCAATGCATCAACGGGTAAGCTATAATCTACATATAAAAAGATTGTTCCCAGAATGTTTGAGGTGTTTCTCGTCCAATTCTGGAATGGTTTTTCAAGAAAATAGGTTATAGGAAGAATCAACCTCCGTTCATCCCATATTTTCACAACAACATAGGTTAATGTAATTTCGTCAATCCGTCCCCATTCTCCTTCTACAATAACCACATCGTCCAAGCGTATGGGCTGGGTTATTGCTATTTGAATCCCGGCCAATATAGCAGCAATACTCTTTTGGGCCGAGAATCCGACAATAACACCAGCAATGCCGGCAGATGTTAGCAAACTGACTCCTATTGTTCTTACTTCATCAAAGGTCATCAGGCAAACTGCAATAATAACAACAGAGATAATAGCAACAATCATGCCTTCAAAGATCTTTATTCTGGTAAGGCCTTTACGGGCTTTAAGATTGTCTGAAGCTTTTATATCTAACTTATTCTGGAGATAATAAAAGGTTATTCTGACTATTTTTATAAGAATCCATCCGATGGTAAGTATGAGCAAAATATTATTCACTCTGGTCAAAGTATCAAAAAAAGCCATCTGAGAAAGGAATGAGTAAGAACTGAATATCTTTAATAAAATCCAGAACATAAGCCATAATAGAGGAACTTTGAGCAGATCTATTACAAAATTATCTATCTTTTTTTCACGCTTCCTGGCCTTTCTCTTCAGCCTGCTTATAATAAATTTATAAAGCAGAATAGTCACAATGATAGATATTATAAACAGAACAGTGCTTATCAATATATGTGATGTTTCTCCATGAAGAATCGTATTTATATCCATAAGCGCTATTTTAATATTTACAATATTGCTTTTACTTGTATACTTCGCCAGGCTTAACCTTTATAACCTTACCAAAGGTGGCAAGCTTCTGCATGTTTATTTTCTTTGAATTGCCTACCACTACATAAGAGATGGTTCGCCCTTTTATATTCTGATTATAAAAATCCACAACATTTTTTATATCCATATTAGTAACACCTGCGATCAGGTCTTTGTTTGGATCAGATACAAATCCGTCCTTCTTTAAAGATACTATTTTGGAAGAACGCTCACGCAATGAGGGATATTCATTGTTGGCTTCGTTCACCACATCTTGTTTGGCAGTCTCTATCCGTTCCGCCTTTACCGGCATTTGCTTTATCAAAGTATCGAGTACGCCCATTGCGTCTGTCGTTTTATCACTCTGAGTAGAAAGTATCGCAATCAGTTCGCCTTTTTTGTCTTTGAATTTATAAGGAGATAGTATGTAGTCTGCCTGAACACGGTATGCCAAAGAACGGAATTCCCTGATCTGTTGAAAAGCAAGCGAACTCATACTTCCACCGAAATAATTATTGAACAAAGCACAAGCATAACGAGAAGAGGAATCTGGATTTACTTCTCCCAATATATATCCTCCCACAATTGTTTGAGAAGATTTAGGAAAATCCATAAAATAAACCGTTGGCTCGCTATACGTCTGCAATTCTCTATAAATAGGAGATTGGGAAGCTACGGTTATTTTTTCCACATCAACGTTCTTCATTAGTTGGGCAGCAACTGCTCCTGCAGGCAAACTACCACAATAATGGATATTGCACTCTACCTTCATGAGGGCATTGAACTCATCGATAAAGACCTCTCCTTTCATATTTTTGATTTCAGCGAGTGATAAACGATTCAGATATTCTGATTGATCCCCATAACGGACCTTGTTAAGTAACGCTTTTGCCAAATCATCCGGTGACTGCTTGATGGCTTTATTCTTTAATTTGACTTCGTCAATGAGTTGCTTTATCTTTTTTTGATCGGCCTTTACATGTTTCATAAAATTGCCAACTAAAGAGACTGTTGTATTGAAATTCTTATCAAAGCCCGATATCTGAACAATGAACTTATCCGGATTGGCTACAAAAGTAAGTGTACTTCCCAACGTTTGTAATTTATCTCTGAATTGATTGAACGAAAGAGAATCTGTTCCCAAAAGATCGAGATAGGTGCTCATCGGCGAAATCAATTTCGACTCAAAAGTTCCTTTGCCATATTCCAAATTTAAAGTGAAAATGTCGTTCACCGGGTTAGCTGTAGCATAAAGAATCGCTTTCGGTGCAAGCTGGATAACTTTGGCATCATTATTAAAATCAAGGAAACGAGGATGAGCTTCTAATGTCTTCATTTGTTCCAGGTTCTTGGCATAAACAGATTTTGCTTCTGTATTCTTAGGAATGATCGGTGCAAAATTGGGTTTGGTAAGCTCATTCTTCGGATAATGACCTGTCTTCTTAGTTACCTGAAGATAATTCTCCGTAAAATATTTATTCGCAACCTTCACCACATCTTCTTTGGTGAGAGCATCAATCTCTTTTATTTCATTAAGATAGTCATCCCAAGATTTTCCTTTAGAAAAGAGAGACAACATCTTCTCAGCCCGAGAATCAATATTCTCCAGTGCTTTTTCGTAATTCCTCTTTTGCTCCAGTTTTAAATTATAGAAAGCATCCTCCGAGAAGTCTCCGTCCTTTACCCGATTCACTTCGTGCATCACAATCTTTTTAGCTTTGCCATAAGATTGAAATAAAAGTTTAGGAACGGTCAGTACTCCTATTACTCCGGCCTCGTTCATACTTTCGCTCATTGCCATGGTTTGCATCACTTTCCCGTCAACCGTTAGTTTATCCAGATACCCTGTACCATTATCATTATTTAAAAGACCAAGAACAATACGAAGCGCTACCTCGTCCTTATCATTGGCAGGGACACCACGCCACGCTAAAAGCATTATTTTAATAACAGGGATAGGAAACTTCACTTTAAATTCTTCTTTCCCATTAAATGGGGCTGGTTGAGTGATTGTTTTTTTCGGAGCATCTCCTTTACGTATGCGTGCAAAGGTCTTCTCCAGAACAGGAAGAATCTCATTTGCACTGAAATCCCCGCTCAAAATTAATCCCATGTTACCTGCTACATAATACTGATCAAAGAAGGTTCTCATCTGGGAAAGCTGAGGATTTTTAAGATTCTCCGTACTGCCTACAATGGGGTAAGCATATGGATGAGGAGCAAAGAATCGTTCAATAACTTTTTCAAAAGCCTGATAACCCATCATGTCATTATACATATTCTTCTCTTCGTAAACTGTTTCCAGCTCACTTTGGAACAAACGAAAAACCGGATCAATTAAGCGTTCACTATTAATCTCTGCCCATTGGTTAATATACTGAGGAGAAAAAACATTATGGTAGACGGTACAGTCATAGGAAGTACCGGCATTGAGTTTACTGCCGCCATATCTCGATACCAGGCGGTCGAACTCGTTAGGAATCGCATATTCTGCCGATCGGATACTCAACGCATTAATCTCTTTCTGAATTTGTTCACGTTTTACTTTATCTTTTGTCCCGGCAAGTTGGTCATATTTCAAGGCAATAGAGTCCAGTAATATTTTTTCCACCTTATAATTCGTAGTGCCTATTTTATCTGTTCCCTTAAACATCATGTGCTCAAAATAGTGTGCAATACCAGTATTGGGACAATCTTTTGACCCGGCTTTTACCACAACCGCGCCATAAACTTTAGGCTGAGAATGATCCTCGTTTAACCAAACGGTGAGACCATTACTTAATTTATACTCTTTCACGTTTAATGAATTAGAAAGTTGAGCATGCAAAACCCCGCTCAACAAAACACAAAAAATTGTTGATAAGACTGTTCTTTTCATCGTAGATATGCATTTTTACTTCTTCTCTTCCGCCTGAGGCATACGAAAAGCCGTATATAATTCTAGTAAAGCCGCAACAGTAAGAGCAAGCATCCACTCATTCCCCCGAGGGAGAGTAAACATCAATACTCCCGCGACCATCAGGAAAAGGGCGCCAAATATTTGCTGGCGACGAAGACGTTTCATGATCACATCTTTTCCCTCATAAGGAGATAAAAATTGAATAATCGCCACAGACACAGCTCCTACACTATATATATAAGGAGAGTAAGTCCAGCGGGTAATGTATGATACTGCGCCAATCAGTACAAGCGCTGCTCCTATTACAAATATAACAGATTGATATTTTTTCATTTTTCAGAATCTTTTTCGGTACTTTCATCTTGGATGACATAAATGTCTTCATCGGGTTTCTTCATCAGATACTTTTCACGGGCAACTTTTTCCATAGCACGGGGATTGATAGTCAGTTCGTTTAAAAGAGCAGTACTTTTATCATACTCGGACTGATATTCTCTTATACTCTCGTGAAGTTTATTTATTCTCCGGATATTCGAAATGCGGTGTACCATACTGTTCTCATCAAGGAAACCAATGATAATCACAAAAACAAATACGGTAATTCCGTATTTATGCCTTCGGATAAAATTCCAGATAGTAAGAAGTTTAATCATATTACATCGAGTTGTATATGGGTACAAAGATAGAAATATTTCGGAATCTACGTTTTAATAATCGAGAATTTATGTACATTTGCACAAATTGAAAAAAGAAAGTATCCAGGAAATATGGAAAATTATATTGTATCCGCCCGAAAATACCGTCCAGCCACCTTTGAATCGGTGATTGGGCAGAAGTCTTTGACAACAACACTAAAGAACGCGATTCTCTCTCAGAAGCTGGCGCATGCTTACCTCTTTTGCGGACCCCGGGGAGTAGGAAAGACTACTTGCGCCCGCATCTTTGCAAAGACGATTAATTGTATGAATCTAAGCGCTGATGGCGAAGCCTGCAATGAATGCGAATCGTGCAAAGCTTTCAACGAACAAAGATCCTACAATATTCATGAACTGGATGCCGCCTCAAACAATAGCATTGACGATATAAAACTACTCATTGAACAAGTACGTATTACCCCTCAGATTGGCAAGTACAAGGTCTATATTATTGATGAGGTCCATATGCTTTCTACGGCTGCATTCAATGCTTTTCTTAAAACACTTGAAGAGCCGCCTAAGCATGCCATATTTATCCTTGCCACCACGGAGAAACACAAGATTCTGCCAACCATTCTTTCCCGCTGTCAGATTTATGATTTTAATCGGATCAGCGTACAAGACACGGTAGCGCATCTTACTTATGTGGCGGAAAAGGAAGGCATCAAAGCCGAGCCGGAAGCGTTAAATATCATTGCACAAAAAGCTGACGGAGGAATGCGGGACGCTTTGTCCATCTTTGATCAGGTAGTGAGTTTCACTGCTGGAAATGTGGAATATAAAAGTGTGATTGAAAATCTCAATGTGCTGGATTATGAGTATTATTTCCGTCTGACCGAAAAGTTGATTGAGAATAATGTAAGCGATTCTTTACTGATTTTCAATGATATTCTAAATAAAGGATTTGATGGCAGCCATTTCATCACCGGACTTGCGTCTCATTTCAGGGATCTACTGGTGAGCACAGACCCCTCTACGCTTCAATTACTGGAAGTAGGGGCAAGTATCCGCGAACGGTACAAAGAGCAAGCCACCAAATGCCAGCCTAAATTTCTATATCGGGCCATGAAACTTTGCAACGAATGTGATTTGAATTATCGGGTTAGTAAAAACAAACGCTTTTTGGTGGAACTAACCCTTATTCAGTTGGCGCAACTAACTCTGGAGGAAGAAGATGAAAGTCATGGGCGT
>JAATGU010000010.1 GCA_015654535.1 Bacteroidales bacterium | reverse complement strand
CCTTCAAAATTTAATTCATTACTTTGTAAACGCATAAGCTTTGAGTTTGATGAATATTTGAGTTCTACTGCTACAAATATAATAAAGCTCTTGGCTTATGCTATTATTAAGCTAATTCGCATTACAAACATAGGAACTAAGTTTGAATAAATTTTTATTTTATAGTCATATAGATAATCTCATTTTATAATGTAAATTAATGTTATAAAACATATAATTAATATTTAGACATCTTTATTTTATTTATTTATGTTTATAATACAATATTTATATAAATAAATTTTAGATTTAAAAATACTTTGTTTATGTTTGTATCGATATCATATCTCAACCTCCAATAGAAGTTTTGTTGAAGGTACTTTGCTTTTAATATTAATTTTAAATCCTTAAAAGTTAAATTTTATATTATTTGTCGATAGTCTGATTTAGTGGTTGATGAATAGTTGTAATTTATTTATCTATAGTATATTAATATTAAATTATAGGTAGTATACTAGGTGGAGTTATATTATCATAAGTAAAATGTTATTAATTTAATCTTCTGTGTAAAAATATTCTTTACTTCGATTCTACGTATTTATATAAAAGTTGATCAGAGGGTTCATGGATAAATTCAATTACCAATTAAATGAATTAAATGGATTTTTATAGATGTAAGGTATATCTTTTAAAATATATTCAAAATAATATTATTATCATTATATTTATTTCATTATAATATCAAATAGTTAAATTACAAATCATTTTGTATTATATCCGTTTTATAATTATTGTATTTGTTAAAACTTGGAGCTGAAATTAAAAAAAATAAAATATTTGTCTTTGATTTTAAAATAATAGTTGTATGTTTGCAAAAGACTTAATCTTTTCTTGATCTTCAAAGATACTAGCTTATTCAAATGTAAATTCTAAATAGAGTTTTTTAAAGATCGTGATGTAAAAAGGGAACTAAAAAATAAATTAATATCGCTAAGTTATTATAGAATCTTATAATTGGTTATATACACTATAAACCTAATATTAACAAACAAATAGAATTATGAAAAAACAGCTATTACTTCTGTTTATTTTCTTTTCTGCTGTATCTAGTTATGCACAGCGGACAGTGACTGGAGTGGTGACTTCTTCTGAGGACAAAAGGCCTGTGATTGGCGCCTCTGTTCTGGTGAAAGGAACTACGATGGGTACAATGACCGATGTGGATGGGAAATATTCAATCAAAGTTTCGGATAACTCTACATTAGTGTTTAGATACGTAGGACTAGAGGACGCGCAAATAAAGGTTGGCAAACAATCTGTTATTAATGTAGAATTGAAATTATCTTCAATACAAATTGAAGAAGTTGTTGTAACTGCTATGGGAGTTAAAACAGAAAAAAAGAAATTAAATTTTGCTGTGCAGAGTTTAAGCGCGGATGAAATTATTGCTGGGCAGTCTTCTAATTTTGTAAGTTCACTACAAGGAAAAGTGGCTGGTATTCAGACTAGTAGTAGTGGAGGTTCACCTAATGCTAGTACTCAGGTGATTATACGTGCTATTTCTTCAATTAATCCTTCTCAAAATAACGAACCATTATTTATTGTAGATGGGATGCCTATGAGCGGTGGAGGAACTGCTGCTGGAGATATTAATCCAAACGATATTGAAAGTATGACTGTTTTGAAAGGTGCTGCAGCTTCGGCATTATATGGTCAAGATGCTGCGAATGGTGCAATCATGATTACGACTAAAAGTGGCAAAGCAGGCAAGGTTATTGTAAATGCAAATGCAAGCGTTCAAATTGATAATTCAGTAAGGGTTCCAGAAATACAGCAAATTTATGGACCTGGTTCTCAGGGATTCTATAAAGAGTTTACAACGGGTGGATGGGGACCGTTAATTTCTTCAGGTGAAAAAACGTATGACAATGTAAGTAATTTTTTAGGCACAGGATTATATCAGAAATATGATGTAAGCGCATCAGGAGGAACTGATAAGTTCACGGCATATGCATCTGCAAATTATTCAATGAGTGACGGCGTAGTACAAAATGACTACAAGGATAAATTAGGTGTATTATTGAAAGCGAGTTATGAAATTTCGAAATATGTGAGCTTGTCCATGCAATCAAACTATGTTGAAACTAAATCTAGAGGATTTGGTAATTCTATGAGCTCAATATATTCTTGGCCAATAAATGATGATATGAGGAATTATAAAAACTCTAATGGCTCCATTCGATGGTTATACGATATGAGTAAACTAAATGATGATGAAAAACTAGATGTTCCGATGAATCCAAATTGGAGTAGATACGAAGATCATAGTATTACAGAGTCTACTCGTAATATTCTGCAAGGAAGTTTAGATTGGAAACCGATTAAAAATTTGGTATTAAGTGGTAAAGTAAGTTATGACAAATCACATTCTTCTTATGACGCTTACACTACTCCGAGATTTTCCCGCGATGATTTTACTGATCCAAGTATATTAAATAGTAACCTTTCTGTACTCGGAGAATATATATATTCACCAAGTAGTAGTTCTTTATTGACAGTTCAAGGATTAGGTACATATAAGTTTAAATTGACTCCAGATATTGATGTGGATTTGTTGGCTGGTGTAGAAATGAAAGACCAACAGGGTATTGAAGCAAATATGGGAGGAGCGGAGTTCCTTTTACCAGGAGAATTTTATAGTATGCAAAATGTAGGTACTATTTCAACTGACGGGGCGTATGATTATGCGATGAGTCTGTATCATTATAAGCAGAATAAATTTGGCTATTTTGGAGAACTTCGCTTGGACTATAAAGGAATTGCTCATATCAGTGCAACAGGAAGACAGGATATGTCCTCTACATTAACTCAAAAAAGCTACTTTTATCCTTCAGTTACTGCAGGACTTGTCTTTTCTGAATTATTTCATCTTTCAAATGACGTATTCTCCTATGGTAAAGTTCGTGGAAACTGGGCTAAAGTTGGAAAAGATGGACCTCGTTACAGATTTGATAGAAACTTTAAGCAATGGAGTAGTTTCCCGGATGGTGGATTTGGTGTAGATGCAACAGTTGGATCTTCAAATAAGCTATTTCCTGAAATGACTAAATCATGGGAAATTGGTACTGATCTTAGATTTTTTACTGATCATACTAGATTGGACTTTGCATATTATTCTACAACGGTATCTAATCAGATTGTTACTGTTCGTGTATCTCCTGCTTCTGGTATGATTTTACAAACTCGTAATGAAGGAGCTCTTGAGAACTATGGTATAGAAGCTCAACTTTCTCAAGACATTATAATGAATAAAGAATTTAAGTGGACAGCAGGCGTAAACTTCTCTTTAAATAGAGGGAAAGTTGTTAGCCTACCAGAAGGTATGACAGAAATTCAGGGTACTCAGTATGGGGATATTTTCCCAACGGCTTTTCTAAATGGTTCGACGACAGCAATTTCTGGTAAAGACTATAAGAGAAATTCAGATGGAGCTATTCTTTGTGATGAAGAGGGGTATCCTATTATTGACTCTGCAAAAGGTATTCTGATTGGTGATAGAGAGCCGGATTTTCTATTAGGTTTAACAAGTTCTTTTCAGTGGAAAAACTTCTCAGTATCATTTTTATTGGATACACGTAAAGGGGGAGATGTTGTAAATGTAACGGGACGTTCTCTGTTCTCTAATGGTCAACATAAATCCTATGAAAAGTATAGGAATCGTGAAATAATAGTCGAAGGGGTGGTTGAACAAGCTGACGGTACTTATTTGCCAAATACAAAACCAATTATTTTCAATCAAACGAACATGAGTACCTATTATAATGCAGTAAGTTCAAACTTCATTGAAGATGGATCATATATCCGCTTGAGTTATGTGACTTTGGCTTATGATTTTACACGTTATTTGAAAAAGACAGCATTCAAAGGATTAAAGGCCTCTATAACTGGACGAAATTTGTTTTTACTCACAAAATATTCAGGATCTGATCCTCAGATTAGTGGTGGTTATGCAAGTGGTACGGGAAGTTTTGGTATTGATAACTTTGCTATTCCAAATACTCGCAGCTTTAACTTAACTCTTAATGCAACTTTCTAAATAATGAATTATGAAAAAAATTAAATATATCACATTAGCATTGTTACTGAGTATAACAATCTTTGGTTGCGAGGATATGCTTGATGATAATAAAAATCCGGATAAAGCAACAGCAATAACTCCTGAGCAAATATTACCCGTTGTTGTGTTTTATTCATCTCAAATTAATTATGATCATGCTGAGTACGGGACTTATTTGTCTCAGACTTTAACTACTGGTGGGAAAAGCCAGACAGGTACCTATGCTTATAAAAGCGGTTGGGAATTCTTAACAATGAACAGGCATCCTCAATGGCGTAGACATTTTTTTGACATAGGTTCAAATGTGAATGAATTACTTTCGGCTGCAGATAAAGTAAATTCTAGAAATTTTATTTTAATAGCCCGTACTATTCGTCTAATGTCAACTCAACTAACAACAGATATGTTTGGAGATATGCCTCGCTCTGAAGCTTATAAGTCAAATTCTCCTAAATATGATTCACAGGAGAGTATTTACGAGTGGATGTTAAGTGAAGCGGACGAATTAATTTCTTTATATAATGATCCATCTTGGACTGAAGCACCTACAAATATTACAATTACCAAGACAATGGATCGAATATTTTCTGGTGATTTAAAGAAATGGCGGCAGTTTACTTACGCATTAAAGGCTCGCATTTTATTGCGTAAACTTCCTAACTGGGATAATACTCCTGCTACTTGTCAACGAATTATTGATGCAGTAGATGCAGCTTATACTTCTGATTGGGAGGAACCCAGATATCAGTATGATGGTGGAACAGGTGTTAAAAGCTCTCCTTGGGGACCATCCAAACCAATTATTAATGGTTGGGAAAGTCGTGATAATCAGTTCGATAAATCTATTGTATCCAAATATTTTTGTGAAAATATAATGGGTGTATATGCAAGGCCAGGGCTTACTACAGGTAAGGCTGAAGATCCTCGATTGGAAAGAATGATGGTTGCAAGATCAGGTCCGGAAGGTGATACTTCTACTAAGTTTCGTTATTTGGAAAATAACATTGGTATGGGAGTTTCTTATAAAGAATCTAATTATCCTGATTTATATGCTGGAATATATACAAAGGATAATGGTTATATTCCGCTGATAACTACTGAAGAACTGCTATTGATAAAAGCTGAGGCAGAATATTGGAAAGATGATAAAAGTACAGCGAGAGCTTTAACAATTGAGGCTGCCAATATTAATATGGACAGGTATGGAGTTCCTAATAATACTCCTAGAAAAAACTATTTTGATGGAAGTTTTAAGGATAAATATTTTCCAGAAGGTAATGCTTTTACTATTAAACATCTTATGCATCAGAAATATGTATGTATGTATCTGCAGCCTGAACAATGGACAGACTTAAGGAGGTATAACTATAGTAACGATGTAAATAAGAAGACTTATGATGGTGTAATTGTGTATCCAGGATTGAAACGCCCTTACAATTTGTATGAGCCTTATTGGTGTACAGAAAAAAATGCTGATGGAACGATAAAAGAGGTTTGGATACAACGTATAAATTATGATCCTGAAACAGAAGAAAAATATAACAAAGCTGAATTAGAAAGACTAGGCGCATATAAAAATGCTGATTGGTTGAAACAACCTATGATTTGGGCGAATTACTCAGATGCACACAAATAACTAATTTAATTGCATAAAAATATGAAAAATGTAATAAAAATAACCTTCTTATTATTGAGTTTAGCAAGTTTTACAGCTTGTGAAGTCAATGATCCTGTTGATGATTGGGCTCGCATAGGGCAGCAAGTTCCTCATACAATTTGGGAGCTATCAAGTACACAAGTGAAAGCGGGTGATAGTCTGGCTTTCAAAGCGCAATATTATACAAATGGAGAAGAAATCGAGAATATGGCTGTATGGTATGATTTAACAGAAAATATATCGATGACCGCTACTTGCCCGATTGTTAGTTTCAATTATTCACTCTCAATAGATAAATCAACTTTATCTCGCGAGAATCAAATGATTATTAATTATTCACATTCTGAAAGTTACTGGGACAGTGTTAAAAAGGCTTATATCTTTAATGGCAAGTTTCCAACCAGTAGCACTCTTCGCCCTATAGAGTGGAAGGATGTTGTGGATTTTGATATGAATAAATTTCAATCATTATTTCCTGATACATTTGCAACTGCTTTTAAAAAAGGACTCTATGAGAAACTTGCAAAAACGGAACAGTTATCCGATTATCGAACATTGTTAGTCACTGCTGGCAATATGACTGTCGAAGAATTTAATGCTTGTCTTGATTCTACCTATAATAGTAACAGCGCTAGTTACGATAAATTTGTCAAGAATGAAAAAGTGACAGATTTGAAGAGTAAATTTGATGCTATCCCTTTTGAAGATTTAATTTATAGATCTGTAGAATCAAAATATCAGATAAACTATTTAAGATCTTATACTATTGGTGCAACTTTTCGAGTCTTCGATAAAAAGAAGAATCAGGGTATTACAGAAAAACTTTCTATTAAAATTATTTAAATTGTATAACCATGAGGCTAGTTAAATATATATTTACAGTTTTATCACTCACTTTATCATTGGTGGGATGTGTTGAGAATAACCCGCTTTATGAAACTTTTCCAAGCGATAAGGTTGCTTTCAAATATAGCGTGGATGGAGATTATAAAATTGATTATCTTGTCGGTTCAACCATTCAATTCGAAAATACTTCTGAAGCAATAGGTTCATGTAGTTGGAATTTTGGTGATGGTTCTAGCGTGATAACAGAGTCGAATCCGAAACATATTTTTCAAGTGGCGGGAACTTATAATGTAACTCTATTTGTTCAAGATGAGGGAACGGTTACAAAAAAAATATTTATTAGTGATATTTTTCCGACAATAAAGATTGATCCGATTGAAGGTGGACTTTGTGAAGTTAATAATACTCCGGTACATTTCTCCGTATCTTTACCTAATCCTCAGAATTTGTCGGTAGATTTTACTTGGGTATTACCTGAAGGTACAATGGATACAAATGGGAATTCGATAATAGAATATAAAGGGGCAGATCCAGGGCAGTTAAGATTTAAGAATGTTGGTTCACAGAAAATTGTATTGAAGACAACGCTAGGTGGTCGTTCTTTGGAAGAAGGTGTCGTAAATGTTCAGGTTGGTTATAATCAGCCTGCCAAAACTATTTATTATGCAGTGAAAGGTGGTAATTTGATGGCGATGAAACTTATTCCAAATATGTCTGCTGGAATGAAAAATAATTCGTTTGATTTAGGGATTAAATCTGGTCAACATCCATTGAATTTATTTTTTAGTGATTCATGTCTGTATGTGCTTGACGCTGGTAAGCAGTTTACTTATATTGACGATGCAGACGGTGTTATGGGCGACGGAGCAATCTCTGTTGTTGCTTATGACGGAAGCAAAGTTGAAACTTTGCTAACAAATGCTAAAGCCGCATTTGATGATCCTTTTTACGGATATATAGAAGGCAATGACCTTTATTTCTCTGATCGTAATACTGGTATAACCAAAGTAACTAAGACTTCAAGAAATATGGCTATGGATCGTACTGATCCACGTTTTTCATACTTTGTACAAAATGACCGTTTACAGTATTATAATGTAGGTTATGCTTTTGGCGCGATGAATGCTTGCATGACTAAGTTAAAGGATGGTACCTGGTGGTGGTCTAAGACCTATAATGGCGTTGGCCTTTATCGTTTTAAAGATAGTGATATTTCTGCTACCGCAATATCGTTTGGTGCAGCTAATAAACCTTATCCGGTATTGGCTTCCGGTTTGTTCATTAAATCATTCGTTATTGATGAGACTAGAGGAGTAATTTATTATGCAGTTCGTGACAAAGGACTTTATAAGGCGACTTTAACTGATTTTCAAGATCCTTTAAAGATAACCTCAGCTAATCCGGGAACGTTGATTCAATCACTGATTTCTGATAGTGAAGGTTCTACTGGTGAGTACATTGATATTTGCCAGATGGTGTTAGATTCTGATGATGGTTCTGTTTATTTTGGTTATCGTAAAGATGCCGCCTCAATAGTAACTTCTGGCTTGAAACGTTATAACCCGGCAACGAACAAAATAGAATCTATCATTGATAATGTTGAAATCTATGGTATAGCAATTAATAATACCAAAGCAAAACTTTTTTAATACATTGTAGCTAGCTGATAATTACAACAGATGTGATTGCCAGCTAGCTAGTATAAATCTCAAAAGAATAGTTTATTATGATGAATTATAACTTTAAGAAATTAGTTTTTTCGGTCTTATTTTTGCAAATAAGTCTAATAATTTTTGCTCAATCGCCAAAAAGGGAAATGCGTTCTACTTGGCTTGCAACTGTATATCAGTTGGATTGGCCTAAATCTCAAATCACCAAAACTGGAAATGAACAGGAAATTAATATTCAGAAAAAGCTAATGACCAGAATTCTAGATTCATTGGTCTCGGCAAATATGAATGCTGTCTGCTTTCAAGTTCGGAGTAGGTGTGATGCAATGTACAAATCGAGTTATGAGCCTTGGTCATCAGATTTGGTCGCAACAAGGGGAATGGATCCTGGTTATGATCCTCTTGCTTTTGTTATTGAAGAAGGGCATAAACGAGGATTGGAAGTACATGCATGGGTGAATCCATATCGTTTTGAGTCTGTGGCAGGCCAATGGAGTGGTCTACCGGGAGATTATAATACGGACCATCCTGATTGGGTACTTACACATGGAGGAGCAGCTATTCTAGATCCTGGCTTACCAGAAGTTAGGCAACGTATTTCTGATATTATTAGGGAAATTGTTACTAATTATGATGTTGATGGAGTACTTTTTGATGATTACTTTTATTTGCAGGGAACAACTACCGAAGATGCTGGTACCTATTCAAAATATAACCCCAATAGCCTTAGCCTAGCTAATTGGAGACGTGATAATGTGGATAAAATGATTGCACAAGTTTATAATACAATTCAAGAGGTTAATCCATCTGTAAAATTTGGTGTTTCTCCGGCAGGAATTTGGGATGTAAATAGTACAGTTGCAGCTTCTTATGGGCTAACATTGCCGTCTGGAATATCTGGAGGATATGCTTATGATGGAATATATTGTAATCCCATTGCTTGGCTACAGCAAGGCACAATTGACTATATTTCCCCTCAAATTTATTGGACTACTGGTTCAGGCAGTACAGATTATGATACATTAGCTGCTTGGTGGTCTGATGTAGCATTACATTTTGGGAAGCATTTTTATTCAAGTCATTCAATAAGTGGGTTGACAGCGACTACAACTACTACAACAAAATCTACTCAGATAAATAGTGAGTCCTTACCTGTCAATGGTCTATCCTCTATAGAAGAAGCTATTATAAGGGAAAATGCAGTTCCACGTACACGTTTTGGATCATCTGAAGTTGGTTTGCAAATCGATGCAAATCGAAATTCGGATAAAAATGACGCTCCTGGAAGTGTTTTTTACTCTACAACAAAACTATATTCTACTTCAGGTTTTGTTGATTATCTGAAACGTAATAAGTATATGAATAAAGCTTTAGTTCCTTCTATTCATTGGAAAAAGACTTCTGTTCCAAGCGTTGTAAGTAACATTTTACTCAACGGAAATATATTAAGCTGGACTCCGGTGGATGGGAATGTACGTTATTCAGTTTACGCTATACCAAATTCAAAAATAAACGATCCTAATGTGTTTAATTCCTCTGAATATCTTTTAGGTGTATCTTATAATTCTAATTATACATTAAATGGATCAGTTGATTTATCAAATAATGTTTTAGCTGTAGCAGTGTTAGATCGCTATGGAAATGAACATGCTCCTGTAATAGTGGGACAATCATCCGGATCAGTATCTATACCTACGTTGTTATATCCAACGAATCAATATGAGGTTTTATCTCCTTTTACATTTACTTGGCAAGCTGTACCAAATGCTATTTCTTATATTTTAGAAATTTCAGAGGATCAAGCATTTACTAATTTATTGTGTGCGAGAGAAGTTTATACTAATAGTTTCTCTACATCCAATCTTAAGCCATTAACTAATGGAAAAACTTATTATTGGAGAGTAAAAGCTAAAGCTATTGGTTCGGAAAGTGTTACAACGCCTATTTGGTCTTTTATTCCCACAATTTTTAGCATTGTAAATCCTGTTGATTTGAGCAACAATGTTTCATTGACACCGGATATATCTTGGTCTAATGCAGGAGAAGGTGCCACGTATCAACTTGAAATAGCTTCTTCAGTAAACTTTACTAACGACTTAATATTATACTCAGCTAACTATAATTCAAATAATTGTAAATTGCCATCGGGCGTTTTGGTTGGTCTGAAAACTTATTATTTGCGAGTAAAAACAACCATCAATGAAGTAGAAACGTATTCTCCTATTATCAGTATTACAACATAAGCTGTAGTTCCGAATATGATTCAAATATTGTCTCCGTTGGCAGAATCCAATATTGAGAGCAATCAATTGGAAGTAAAATGGCAAGAAGAAACTCGAGCAAAAAATTTTCGAATAGAATTGTGCAGTTCAGAAAGTTTTCCAACGAGACAAACAAAAATAAAGCAGGTTGATCCATTTGTGTATGAAACAACATATGAAGATTTGTCAACAGGAATATATTACTTAAGAGCACGAGCTGAATACTATTCCAAGGATGCATCAGGATCTGTTGTAACCAGCTATACTAACTGGTCGGATACCGTAAAAGTGTATAATACACTTTCTACAGCGATAGATAATATAGAAAAATCGGGTCCTAACTTTTATATTCTTACTCTTGGTTCAAATAATAAACAGTTAATATTGAATATGGATGCTCTGTCGAAGGTGAGAGTGAGTTTAAATTCTATTTCAGGTATGCTTGTTGGTCGTCTTTGGGATGGTGACATGCCGGCGGGAAGAAAATCACTTGAACTTCCAGTTGCAAAGTTATCATCGGGAGTTTATTTACTCGTAATTGAAGTTGATGGAAAGAGAGTAACCTTGAAATTACTTAAATGAAAATTTTATGCTGATTTGTAGAATAAATTATAATTATTGTTTAACTTAATTTTTTAAATTATGAAAAGATTATTACTTGGGACTGCAGCTCTAATGATGGGAGTTGCGTCAATGAATGCACAAATTGTGAAAGATCCTGCTACTTACACGCCTGTTGATGGTTATGAACTGAGAAGCCTATGGATTAAATCTGAATTGACAAATAACAACATTGCAGCAGCTCTTGGTGAGGCAAGGGGGATGGCAGCCCTCAATGGTGAACTTTTATTTTGCAGACGTGATGGTGATCCTATTATTAGTAGTATTGATGTCTATAATGGCTCAACGGGAGCGTTTAAAAGGAATCTAGTGCTGGCTTCAAATATTTTCACTAAAGCAGATGGAAGTCAGGTTACATTACCTTGTAATGATATACAAGTAGACGATGCAGGTCATGTACTTGTTTCAAACTTGTGTACCGATTTAAAGCAAGGAAACTTTCAAATATGGAGCATTAATTTGAGTGACGGTTCAGGAACTAAGATTTTAGACAGTTTGATACCAGAGCTATCGGGCACAAGTCGTATTGATGCATTTGGTGTATACGGGGATGTAACACGTGACGGTTATTTGATGGCAGCTATTGTTGGTAGTGAAACTGGTGCTGGTGATCAAGTTCTTCGTTGGGATATAACAGGTGGCGTTGTAGCTGCTGAGCCTATTGGTATTTCAATTCAGAGTTATTATCCAGAAACCCCTGGTTTTAATGGTACTGCACCTCGCGTGTGTCCTGTAGATAACGATCTTTTTTACTTAGATGGATTTAATTCGGCTGCCACTCTTTATGATATGAATGGAGTAATGGTTGATGGATTTGCCAATGCTTTAGATTGTGCTCCAAAGAATTTTGGGAATAATGGAGTGGATGAATTCTCTATTAATGGAAAGGATTTTGTTACCTATGTTTATTCAAATAATGTGGTAACTCCTGCTCAAGCATGGAATGTTTGCGAATTAGGTGAAGGTATGCAATTTTCTGGAATGAAGCAATATTTCCAATATCCTGCTGCAGGTTTAGGTACTGCCTCCAATGCGGTACGTACTGCATTACCTCGTATTGAAGTAAATGAAGCTAAAACAATAGCTACTCTGTATGTTTATGCATATAAAAGCGGTGTTGCTGCCTATCAATTTGGTCTTTCAAAAGATCTTGGACCTGCTACTGGAATTGAACAAACTAAATCTGATGCTGCATTGATAGTAACAACTACTGCAAGTGGAATCAAACTATCTCAATCAGCAAACATTGAAGTCTTTAATTTTGCAGGTCAGAAAGTTGCTGCGAAAGAAAATGCAAATGAAGCTGCTTTAGCTCCGGGTTTGTACATTGTAAAAGCGATCACTGCTGAAGGTGCTGTAGTAACAACAAAAGTTGTTGTGAAATAGCTCCTAATTTGTACTAATAATAGAAAGGGTAAACTTTAAGTTCCCTTTCTATTTCTTTCCTTATTTCTTCCTGAGATCTTTACTCCAATATATAAAAATGTCTTTTATGAAAAATATATTTACTTTTTTACTTTTTGTTTTTTATATTTGCACAACCTCTTTTGCTATAGGGAGCAGTGAGATTACTATTGGTGGCGTTGTTTATCAAATAGATACCCTATCTCATCTTAAGGTTGGACCTGGTTCATATTATTCAGCATTAAAGTATTATACTTCAGACAAGGCATTGCGTGCCTTTATCTTAGAAGTTGATGCTAATAATCCATATATACGTTTTGAATCTGTTTTGGGAAAAGATTCAACTATCACAACTGAGAAAACTTCAGCCATGGCAATTCGTAAGAGTAAGGAAGGGGCTGTGTATTTTGCTGGAACAAATGCTGATTTTTTTGATACTTCAACAGCAAATAACGGATATCCGATTCACGGATGTATTGTGGAAGGGCAGATAGCTCGGACTCCCAATAATACTCCTCATATTGCATTTGCTGGTAATTTGCCTTTATTGGATAATTTTACTTTTACAGGAAGTTCTTGTACATATAATAGTCAAACATTAACAATTAATGATATTAACGGCTCAAGAGGTACCAACCAATTGATTCTTTATAATACTTTTAATGGAAACTATACGCATACAAATAAATATGGAACGGAAGTCCTTGTTGAGTTGCCAGAGAATACAAATTGGAATGTAAATACAAAGATTAAAGTAAAGGTTGTTAATATAGAATCGGGGAAGGGGAACATGAAAATATTAGCCAATCATGCTGTCCTTTCTGCTAATGGAACTGCCGTAGATTTTTTGAGTCAGATGAAAATAAATGATGAAGTGGAACTTTATATCGGAATTAATCCTTCAAGTTTAGGAGCTGCTCCTCAGATACGTGCTATGGTAGGAGGTGATCGAATGATTCTTCAATCGGGACAGGTTACTGATAATGATTGGGCGGAACTTCATCCACGTACGTCGATAGGATATTCGATGGACCAAAGTAAAGTCTATTTTTGTGTTGTAGATGGCCGATATTCGTTATCAGCTGGAACAACTACTAAGCAACTGGCTGATATTATGAAGAGTGCAGGAGCATATAATGCTATAAATCTTGATGGAGGGGGTTCCAGCGCTATGTATATTAAAGAATTTGGTATTATGAATCATCCAAGTGATGGTACGGAACGAGCTGTTGCTAACGGAATTTATGCAGTAAACACGTCGCCGGCAGATGATAATATTGCAGAAATAAGATGTACGGTCAATTCCATTGCTTTACCTCAGTATGGAGTATTTACTCCCATCTTTTATGGGTATAATCAATATGGGACGTTAATTAATACAGACGTAAACGGAGTAACGCTTTCCTGTTTGCCAGAAATGGGTGAAATAAATTCAGTAGGTGCTTTTGTTGCATCTGGCTCTCAAGGAGGAACATTACAAGCTGATTATAATGGAGTAAAAACAAATATAAAAATAGAACTTAGTACAGAAACGATTCCTTCACTTCGTTTGGATTCTGTGCTGGTTGATAAAAATCATGCATATCCTGTTGAAGTGGAAGCATTAGTAGGTGAAACAATGATGCCACTATTACCCCAGGCTCTAACTTGGACTGTGGACAATCCGGAAATATGTTCCGTTGACAATGGTATATTGAAAGGTATATCTAATGGAGTGACATCTATTCACGGGAAATTAGGTGATGTGGAATTAACTCAAAAGGTAACTGTTGAAATTCCTGATGCTTCTATATTGTCAGTTGATAAATATCAAGACCTGTCTTCCTGGTCTGTGAAAGGTTCTTCTAATATATTGAATGCTACGCTAACTTCATTAACTCTGCCTACTTCAATAAAATACACCTATACTTCTGGTCGTTCTCCATATGTACAATTATACAAAGAGACTCCTTTATACAGTATACCTGATTCTATGCGAATAGTACTGAATAGTTCTAATGTAGGCATTACTAAAGCTATTCTAACTTTGAAAGCAAATAATCAAACAACTTATTCTCCTATTGAATATGCTGGCATTGAAACGGGAAAAGATTATGTGTTAAGTTTTAAGATGGAGAATTTTTTATCGGGCGTAAATGACCGTGCTTTTTATCCGATCCATTTTGAGGGATTGAAATTAATGTTAAATACTGCGACTCAGATGACGAATGTGGAATATAGTATAGCTATTAAAGAATTTTCTTTGTATTATGGAAGTATAAATGTTGGTTTTACAAATCCTGAACTTGTTTCCAAGGTGAGATTGTATCCAAATCCGGTGACCGATGGTGCTGCTTATCTGGCTATATCAGTAGATACTCCCCAAAAAATTAGTATGAGTCTTTTCTCTCTTTCCGGAGAGTTATTGCGTTCTAATTTTTTAGGAACTTATCAGTCAGGTGAAGTTAAATTACCCCTTCAAGGTCTCTCTTCGGGAACTTATTTGTTGAATGTCTTTTTAGGAAATAAAAAAGAGGTGATGAAAATAATAATCAAATAGAGATATTAATTAATTTTTGTACAAAAGAATAATTTGTCTTGTAGAAAAGAATGAATTGTTTTGTACAGAACAATTCATTCTTTTCTACAAGTTTTTTTATTAATACAAGTACTAATGAAAAAGAGAAAGGTTTATTTATTATTTCTACTCCTTATTTCAGGCTCGGCAATATGGGGTAGATGCCCTATTGATATCTCAGGTGTATCAAAAGTCGTTGATACTTTGAGTTACCGGCAGGTGGCTCCAGGGACAATGTATACTTATATGTCTTTCCCGGAATATCCCATGAATGTGCATATGCTAACTATTGATCTTAGAAATCAATACAATGCAGTTGAAACTTTCCAAGCATCTGATCATGTTGGAAAAACTGAATATATGACTCAGGCTTATGAACGATTGACATCTCAAGGACATGTTCCAGTTGGAAGCATCAATGGTAATTTTTGGATAGTTGCTGGTCAAGGTCAACCAGATGAACTTTTGGGAGTTCCTCATAGTGGAAGTATACATGATGGAGAAATGATAACAGATCCCAACAATTGGAATAGAGGTAGAGGTACTACTGAAGAAGAACTTCTTAATGAAATAGGTTTTGCTGCTATAGATACTGATCGGAAAGTCTGGATAGATGATATGGGGTTTGATGGAAAAGTAACGATCGATGGAATAGGAAATTATTCTATTTCGGAAATAAATAGGATCCGTAAGACCAATGAACTGGTTTTTTTTAATAGCTATTTGGGGCAAGCGACTCGTAGTGATGATGATGGAACTGAAGTCTTTATCAAACCTGTTGATGGGCAAAAGTGGGAAACAAATAAGGAAATTCTCTGTGAGGTTGTTCGCGTTGAAAAAAATAAAGGAGCCAATACTATCCAAGATGGAGAATCTGTTTTGTCTGGAAATGGAAAAGCACAGCTTTTTCTTGATAATTTGAGTATTGGGCAAAAAGTAAAAGTGAATATGGGAATTTATACCCGGACTGATAAACTGAGACCGATGATACAAAATTTGGTTACAGGGAATGCTTTGGTCATGAAGAATGGCGAACTAACAATAAGAAATACTAACGAAGCTTATAACTCGCAGTTATATCCGCGTACGGGTATCGGTATGTCTCAAGATAGTAAAACACTTTATTTAATAGTGATTGATGGTGGGTCATCTCGATCAATTGGAGCCAATACAGAAACAATGTGCGAAATATTAAAAGCGTCAGGAGCTTATAATGCTACTTCAATGGATGGCGGAGGATCTGCCCAAATGATGTTGAAAGGACATATTGTTAATAATCCTTCTGATGGCAACGAAAGAGCTGTTGCAAATGGCTGGATGCTTTTTTCCACTGCACCAATTGATAGCAAAGTAGCAAGATTTGAATTCTCTGATTTTAAATTGAAGATACCCGCTAATGCTCAGTATAAACCATCATTCTTGGCATATAACCAATATGGTGAGCTCCTAACGGAGAGTTTGGAAGGTGTTACATTAAGTTGTGATGCATCGTTGGGAGAAATTGTTGAAGGAGAAAAACTTATAACTTCTGCTATTCCACAAAAAGGTAAATTGAGAGCTTATTATAATGGGCTTGAAATTGAAAAAGAAATATTGATTGAAGAATCTAAAGTTGCATTTCGTCTCGATTCAATTTTGTTAGATAATAAAATGAAATATTATATAGAGGTTGAGGCTAAGTCAAATGAACAGCAATTTACAGTAGATCCATCTTCATTAACTTGGAAAATTGAGGATCCAAAAATTTGCTGTATTGATCAAGGAATACTTACAGGTCTTTCTAATGGAACGACATTGATCACAGGGACTCTTGGCGATTTTAAAGATAGTCTGAAGGTTACTGTAGAGATTCCATTGACAACCGTTCGTTCGTTTGGTGATTTTGCTTCTACAGACTGGGTTATAAAAAGTTCTTCAAGTATTAAAACTCCTTTTTTAATTTCTTCTAATGAAAGTTCTTCATTAACATATACTTATACAGCTGGAAGGTCACCTTATGTTCAAATATGTAATGACATAAAACTCTATAGTCTCCCTACAGCAATAAAGATTGTTTTTAATCCTAAAGAAACAGGTTTGACTAAAGTTGTTTTAGAACTATCGGTTAATAATGAAGATAAAAAACGATTACTTGAATTCACAGACATAAAGAAAAATCAAGATAACACATTGCTAGTGCCTATAACAAATTTATTGAATGATGTAAATGATATGGCTTGCTATCCATTGATGTTTAAATCTTTAAATTTTATGATTGATTTATCTACTCAAACCGCAAATCAGAATTATACCATTGAGTTGAAAGATTTTTCGATTCTTTATTCAGATGTAGCGCAAAGTATACCTGTCATAGAAGGTTCAAGCTCAGCTTTTGTCTATCCAAATCCAGTGACAGATAGGAAAGCCTTTTTGAGTCTATCCTTAGACCAACCTCAAAAGATTGTGATGGATATTTATTCTTTATCTGGGGAACTGATAAGTAACGTTGACCTAGGATTGCATCAATCAGGTAATATACAGTTGCCTTTTGACGGTATTTCTTCTGGCATCTATCTACTTAAAGTTCGCTATGGAAAAAAGGTTGAAATAGTAAAAATTGTATTGCGTTAATTTTAATCTATATTAATTATGAAAACAAGAATAATATTTCTTTTATTGCTATGTACCGTTATGGTATATGGACAAGTAGTAAAAGTAAAGAACCATTATTCCCTGACTTCACAAGTAAAAGAAAGAGCTTTTTATCCTGTGTTTAATCCGGAAGGAACGCAGTTACTGTATACAACGGAAAATTATAAAGGGCTGAATCTTTACTATATTCAAACAGGTGAAGTAAAAGTGATTGCAGGTGATGCTGGAGCAGGATATTCACCCATGTTTAGCAGTGATAGTAAAAAGATCTACTATAAGCAGACTACTAAAAAGGATGGACGTCAATATAAATCTTTAATGAGTTTTGATCAAACTGCTGGAAAGTCAGTAAAACTTAGCGAACCGTTACGTAGCCTTAAAGAAGTGAATATAATTCAGAAACAAGTGATAAAAAAGACAGCTGCATTATCCTCTGTATCTGTGAGTACCGAAAATCTTAAAATTGTACTTTATCGTGATGGGAAGCGAACTGAAATGGAACCTGTAGGTAAGGTGGCTGGTTATATTTGGACTTCTCTTTCTCCTAATAGGAAAATGATACTTTTTACAGCGACGTCCAAAGGGACATTTGTTTGTGATTTAGAAGGTAAAGTGGTTGCTTCTTTGGGAAAATTGAATGCACCAGTATGGTATGACGATAGTTATGTAGTTGGTATGGTTGATAAAGATAATGGTAGTTTTATTACTTCTTCTCAGATAGTAATGGCCTCTTTGGACGGTAAACTCAGGCAAACGTTAACGCCAGATGATACAATTGCTTTGTATCCGGCCGCTTCTGCAACCTCTCAGCGCATTGCTTATTCTACCCCAAAAGGGGAGCTTTACATTATGGAGATTGAGATTAATCGTTGAAAAATAATCTAATATGAAAAGAATATATAGCACTGTTATTTGTATATTGCTCGCGGTAACTGCTCTTATGGCGCAGAATTTGCAGGGAACAACTATTTATGTAAATCCTGGACATGGAGGCTTTGATAGCGATGATCGAAATATAGCAATCGCTCCTTTTGCTTCAGGTGACCAGAATGGTTTTTGGGAATCACAAAGTAATTTGGATAAAGGACTTCAACTGGTTGATATGCTTAAAAAGGCTGGAGCTACAGTTTATATTAGTAGAGTGACAAATACGACGGATGATGATTTATCGCTAAGTGAAATTGTGCGGATGGCCAATGAGATTGATGCCGATTATATGCTTTCTATTCATAGTAATGCTGGAGTTACAAATTATGTTCTTCAACTTTATGCCGGAGTTGATGTTGGCGATACGGAAACTTATCCTACACCAACTCCTTGTTCGGATGAAAGTAGGGCCATTAGTACGATTATAGCTAATAATTTATATACAAATCAGGTTAATACATGGGCTTCAGTACCTACCGTTCGTGGAGATAAAACTTTTGGTAGGACAGCAATGCAATGGAGTGATGGTTATGGTGTTTTACGTGGATTGAATGTTCCAGGATGCATTTCGGAAGGATCTATGCACGATTACATTCCTGAGACTTATCGACTAATGAATATGGATTATAAATGGCTGGAAGCATGGCATTTTTATAAATCTTTTTGCTCTTATTTTAAAGGTGGTGATATTACAACAGGAAATATTGCGGGGACAGTGCATGACAGTCGTAACAAAAACCTAGCAAATTATTTTATGATAAAAGGGACTAAAGATGAATTATTGCCATTACGTAAAGCAAAAGTTACATTAACACCCGGAGATTCGGTATATACCACAGATGATTTGTATAATGGTATTTATATATTTAAAAACTTGGCTCCTGGCACCTATCAGGTAAAATTTGAGATGGAAGGATATACACCACAAACTGAAGCACTTGTTGTAAAAGCAAATGAAACAACCTATTTTAATGTTATGTTAAATATGATTAGGAATACTCCTCCTGAGGTTATAAATTATTCGCCAAAGATTGAATTAACAGACTCTGTTGAGTGCAGCACTCCAATTATATTTGAATTTAATTGGGATGTGGATATTGAGTCTGCTATTAATGCCTTCTCTATTGTTCCAAACGTTGAAGGGACGATTTCTTTTGAAGATAGTCAGCATAGAATGTTATTTAAACCCAATAAACCATATGAAAAATCAACGCTTTATACAGTTAAATTGGATAAAAGCCTCAAACATCCGGGCAATATTAGCATGACCCAAGATTTTTCTTTTCAGTTTATGACTAAAAACAGAAATAGATTGGAAATGTTTGCTTATTATCCAAAAGCAAATGATGAAAGTGTATATTACGTGAAACCCAATTTTGAATTTCGTTTTGACAGAGAATTAGATCCATTAACAATTCGTGATGCAATCAAAGTTTATGATTCAAAAGGAGTTGAATTAGCTAAAAATTCTCGTTCAATTAAAACCAATAAATTGGTGTCTCCTTATGGCTCTAATTCATTCATGCTGAATAACGATTTAGTTTCTGGGGAAACTTATAAGGTTACATTGGACAGGAATGTGATTGATGTAGTTGGCATTGATATTGTAGAACCTATCGAATATACTTTTAAGGCATCTGATGTAAAAGTTACAGATAAAACAATTGCTGAAGAGTTTGAAGCTTCTAATTTGTTTACATATGACGCTGAAGCTAGTGTTGATGTTGCATCTGCTTTAGCCATCCGTAATACAAGTCAGAAATTGTTTGGGACATCTTCCTATAATTTCCAATATTCATTTAATAATTTATCTGATGGAAATGCCGTATATAAAGTTACTGTTCCTACATTAGTAGTGAATTCATCTAAAGTTATAGGCGCCCATATTTATGGAGATTTAACAGGCAATAATATTTATATGCAATTTACTTCTGGAAGCGATATCCAATATGTAAAGTTATCCGAGTTAGACTTTCTTGGATGGAAATATGTAGAAGTTCCATTAAATAATTTAACTGAAGGGGAAAGCTATACATTTACAGGAATTAAATTAGAGCAAAAAAATAAGCCAGTAACATCTATGGGAGGATTTTACTTAGATAATTTATTGTTATATGATGGATTAATTAGTTATATACCTACAAACAAGATTTCTGGCCTACAAATATATCCTAATCCGGTATCGGATGTATTACACGTTTCATTTCAAAATGGAGATGTTCAATCTTTAGAATTATACTCTCTTAGTGGTGTAATGATGAAGAGTATAGAGAAATCAGAAATGGATGTGGCAACTGTGCCTGCTGGGACTTATATTTTGAAAATAGTTGTTAATAATAAAACGTTTTCTTGCCCGATAATTGTTTCTAGATAAATAGAAGATAAAGGATGTTCTTATCTTATGAAATTGTAGTGTTTGCTATGCGTTTAGGAGTAAGAACTCCAAATTTGTAATTATAGGATAGCCGTTATTACTTTTATTATGATGTCTTTATTCGATATAAAACATATTTGACCTTAATATATTAATATTTAGGATCGTGTTTTAATAAACTTGTTTAAAAATCAGATAATTATATAGCGTATTTCTTGTATATTATATTTAAATTTAATAATTTTGGAGCATAATAGAGAATGACTAAGAAGTTTTTTAAGTGTTTATCGTAAGAATATAAAAATGCAATTGGAGATTCATTATATAAGTAATGCAAAAAAAAAATAAGTAAAATGAAATTGATAGCAGAAAGTGGTTCTACGAGAACGGAATGGGTTTTGGTTGAAGGGGATTATGTAGTAGAGCATACTTTTACCGAAGGCATTAATCCTTTTTTTCAATCAAGGCGAGAAATAAGTAGAAGTGTCCGGTTGGAATTGCCTGATTCTTTTTTTAGAAAAAGATTTGAGCAAGTGTTTTTTTATGGAGCTGGCTGTACTTCTTCCGATAAAAAAAACATTCTTAGTGCGTCATTAGTTGCACAATTTAAATCCCCAATTCAAGTTGAAAGTGACTTATTGGCTGCTGCTCGAGGATTGTTAAAGAATGAATCAGGAATTGCTTGTATTTTAGGGACTGGTTCCAATTCTTGTTTTTATGATGGGCAAAATATTGTAAAAAATGTCCGGTCATTAGGGTATATACTTGGGGATGAAGGCAGTGGAGCCGTTATGGGAAAGATGTTTTTAGCAGATTGCTTAAAAGAACTTGCTCCAATAGAGTTGATAGAATCTTTTTATGACAAATTTCGTATTACAGCAGATGATGCTTTGGAGTATGTCTATAATAGAGCTTTTCCTAATCGTTTTTTATCCACCTTTTCTTATTTTTTAGTAGAGCATCTGAATAACGAATATGTATATAATCTAGTTTGTCAGAATTTGAGAGATTTTTTCAACCGAAATGTTCTACAGTATGATTATTTGAATTTTCCAATTCGTTTTGTTGGTTCAGTAGCTTATAATTATTCTGAAGTGTTGAAAATCGTTGCAAAAGAATTTGGAATTGAGATTGAGATAATTGAAGAAACTCCTATGGCTGGTTTAATTGAATTTCATACTCGGAATAGTAGAATATAATATTTGTTGATAAATATATTCAATAAAATGAAGAAAGATAGTTCTTTTATTAGATAGAATATTATGCGTTTAATTGTTACTGATTGCAAATTAATGATTCTAAAACAAAAAATATTAAATATTAGTTTCTAATTCTAAAAAAAATACTTTAAATTTGTTCCAAGGAGCAAAATGTATATCTTTATGCTAAATTTAATTCATATTACCTAGTCATGAAAAAAATTATTTTATTAGTTCTATTATACTTTACCTTGGTTCCTCTCTGTGGGCAGAATTTTCGTTTTGCATTGTTAACAGACATTCATATAAGTGCTGACTCTTTAGCCTATAATGATTTGAAAAGATCAGTAGAACAGATTAATAGAACGAAGGATTTGGATTTTGTTATTGTCTCTGGAGATATAACAGAAGAAGGTGATCGGGCTTCGCTGAAGCGGGCAAAGTTTTTACTTGATCAATTGACAGTGAAATATTATATCACTTCGGGAAATCATGAAACAAAGTGGAGTGAGTCCGGAGTCACTGATTTTGGTCATATATTCGGATCTGATCGTTTTATATTTGAGCATAAAGGGTTTCTCTTCCTCGGATTCAATTCGGGTCCGGTTATTCGAATGGCTGATGGGCATGTGGCGCCTCAGGATATTTCCTGGTTGAAAAAGGAATTAGATAAAGTAGGCAAAGAAAGACCAGTTATTCTGGTGACTCATTATCCTTTATTGGATGGTGATGTAGATAATTGGTACGATGTAACAGATGCTGTTCGTCCTTATAATATTCGGGTAATTCTAGGAGGGCATTATCACCGAAATCTTATACAGAATTATGATGGTATTCCTGCAATAATAAATCGTTCTAATTTACGAGGAAAGGAGAAAGTAGGAGGTTATTCACTTTATGAGGTGAATGCTGATTCAATTTTAGTCTATGAAAATGTAATAGGTAATGAACCTCACAAATGGGCTGGTTATTCGTTGAAAGAGACTTACTATTCTGTGGATAATTCTGAATACAAACGTCCTGACTATTCTGTGAATAGCCAATATAAACAAGTGAAAGAAGACTGGGCGGTAAAGACTGGTATGGGGATTTATTCTTCTCCTGTTGTCTATAATAACAATGTATATGTAGGGGATGATTTTGGCTTTTTAAATTGTTTTTCCTTAAAAGATGGGAAGAAAAAATGGAGTTTCAAATCGGATAACCGCATTATAGGAACACCAGCTGCTGCAAATGGAGTACTGGTCTTTGGTTCTGCCGATAAAAATATTTATGGATTAGATGCGAAAACCGGAAAAATAATGTGGAAATATTCTGCGACTGAGCCAGTATTGGGTGCAGTCACTATTTCCGATGGGATAGCTTATATTGGTGCCAGTGATCATACTTTTCGTGCGTTGGAGGTGAAAACCGGGAAACTCCGGTGGGAATATACAGATGTGAGAGGATATATTGAGACTCGTCCATTGTTATATGAAGGTAAAGTGATCTTTGGTGCATGGGACAACACTCTTTATGCATTGGACAAAGATACTGGTAAAGAACTATGGAAATGGAATGGAGGACTTACCCGGATGCACTTTTCTCCAGCTGCGGTATGGCCAGTAGCTGCCAATGGAAAAGTATTTATTACTGATCCACAGCGAGCTCTGACTGCTATTGATGCTAATAATGGACAAACTGTGTGGAGAACCTATCAGTCAATGGTTAGAGAAACAATTGCACTCTCAAAAGATAAAATGCGATTATATAGCAAGACTATGCAGGATAGTGTTGTCTGTTTTTCTACATTGGGAAACACTCCTAAAGAAATATGGGCTACGAATGTGAATTTTGGTTATGAACATGCTCCGTCAATGCCAGTTGAAAAGGATGGAATTGTATTTGGTAGTACGAAAAATGGATTAGTGTTTGCTTTGGAAGCCTTATCAGGAAAACTACTATGGAAGCATAAAATTGGAAATTCATTAATAAGTACAGTGGTTCCATTGAGCGCTACTCAATGTGTATTTACATCTACCGGAGGTGAAGTAGGACTCTTAAGATCCACTATCCCTTTCCAAAAATAGTTATTTTTAAAAATACAATATATATTTATGACAACTTCAGTTAATTGCTTTATTCCTTTTATGGGGACTGCACAAGCAGCACAAACAATCCGAAATTTAAAAACAAGCGAATTAGTAAAAAAGATATATTTACTTGTGACCGACAAAGTTGATGGGCAAATAGAAGGTTGTGAACAACTTTTAGTTGCTTCTTTAAATAGTACTGCCACTATTCGTAAAATAGCCGAACGTGCTGATGCAAATTATAGTTTAATCTATACGAAGTATACGACTTTAGAACTTGGTATGTTTGCTTTGGAACGTATGTTGCATGTAGCAGAAGATTCTGAGGCTGGGATGATTTATGCAGATCATTATCAGGTAATAGGGGAAGAAAGAAATGCTTGTCCGGTAATTGACTATCAAGCGGGAAGTTTACGGGATGATTTTAACTTTGGTTCTGTTTTGTTATATAAATCGGAAACACTTAAAATTGCGGTGAATAAAATGACAACCGACTATTCTTTTTCAGGTTTGTACGATTTACGTTTAAGAGTTTCTCGGATAGCTCCTTTGGTACATATAAATGAGTATCTCTATTCTGAAGTAGAGCAGGACACACGCAAAAGTGGTGAAAAAATATTTGACTATGTTGACCCTAAAAACAGAGGAGTACAAATAGAAATGGAAGCTGCTTGTACTGCCCATTTAAAAGAGGTTGGAGGATTTCTTGCTCCTGTTTTTGATGCAATAGAATTCAATTCTGGGAATTTTGAGTATGAAGCATCTGTTTTGATACCTGTAAGAAATCGTATTCGTACAGTTGAAGATGCCATCCGTTCAGTGCTTAGCCAAAAAACGAATTTCAAGTTTAACTTAATCGTGGTTGATAATTATTCAACGGATGGTACTACAGAAGCCATTGATAAGTTTGCTTCTGATGAGCGATTAATACATTTAATTCCTGAACGAAAAGATTTAGGGATCGGTGGTTGTTGGAACTTAGGTGTACATCATTCTAAATGTGGAAAGTTTGTTATCCAGTTAGATAGTGATGATGTATATAGTGGGAATGACACTTTGCAAAAAATGGTTGATGCTTTTTATGAACAAAATTGCGCAATGGTGGTCGGCACCTATATGATGACGGATTTTAATATGAATATGATTGCTCCGGGTATTATTGATCATAAAGAATGGACTCCGGAGAATGGACGGAATAATGCTCTTCGCATTAATGGATTAGGGGCACCCCGAGCTTTTTATACTCCGGTATTACGAGAAGTTAAGGTGCCAAATACCAGTTATGGTGAAGATTATGCTTTAGGGTTAAATATATCTCGTAGATATCAGATAGGCAGGGTGTATGATGTTGTCTATATGTGTCGCCGCTGGGATGATAACTCTGATGCCTCATTGGATGTAGTTAAGATGAATGGCCATAATACTTATAAAGACAGAATCCGTACATGGGAACTTCAGGCTCGAATTGCTTTAAATAAAAAGAAATGAATAAAGTCATCACATCTGCACAAGTGCTGAACCTGCTTCAGGAGCAACTGGATGTGTGGGAACTGGCAAGGACTAACTACGAAGCGCTGAAGCAAGTCAAAGTAAAAGAGTTGAAATTTAATCAGTTTACTATTAAAGTTCAGTTTAACCCTGCTCGTATTTTATCTTCTGCAGCGAAAGTCGATTCAAAGTCGATACAAGAGCGAAAGTGCTTTTTGTGTCAGCAGAATCTTCCGGCTGTCCAAAAAGGCATTCCTTTTGGCGATAAATATATTGTGTTAATTAATCCATTTCCCATCTTTCCGAAACATTTGACTATTGCTGCTTGCGAGCATGTGGATCAGCGAATTATTAATCGATTTGGAGATATGTTGGATCTGGCATATAATTTAGATGAATTTACCATTTTCTATAATGGTCCGAAGTGTGGAGCATCGGCTCCCGATCATGCCCATTTTCAGGCGGGTAATAAAGGTTTTCTTCCTATTGAAAAAGAGTGGAAGATTATGAAAGATAGTGAAGTACTGAAGTATCAATCCGCTAATCTTTTTATATTAAGAAGTTATTTGAGAGGTACTTTGGTTATTGAGTCGGAGTCGAAAGAAAGTGCAGTTCATTTATTTGAGCACATTTATTCATCATTGAACATAAGGCCTGACGAAGAAGAACCTATGATGAATATACTTACATGGTTTGAGGCAGGTAAATGGGTAATCTGTATTTTTCCCCGAACTTTGCATAGACCTTCATGTTACTCGGCTCAAGGGAATGATAACATCCTCATTAGTCCGGCTTCTGTAGATATGGGAGGAGTATTCATTACTCCTTTGGAAAAAGATTTTGAAAAGATTTCTGCAAGAGACATTGTGAATATTTTGCAAGAAGTATGTATGAATGAATTAGAGTTAGAAAGAATAGTAGAGCACCTTAAAATAATACGATGAGAGAACCTAAAGTAAGTGTGGGAATCCTGTTTGAATCACAAATTGATTTTATATTGCAGGGTCGTTATTTTTGCAAAGAAAAGAAACTCAATGGCGCTCAGTCGGTAAAATTCTCTAATGGGAAAATTCTTTGGAACGGCTCCAGTTACGAAGAATTATTATTTGAACCGACTGACAGTGCAAATGATTCCTTTGAATTGCTGAATGTAACCATTGGTATTAATTTCCATTGGGAACGCAAGGAGAATCAGCGCTTTCGTGGTGCATTGAAGTTTATCATAGAAGATAATAAACTCACGGCTGTAAATGTGATCTCTGTTGAAGATTATCTCACAAGTGTGATTTCTTCTGAGATGAGTGCCACCGCATCGGCTGAACTACTCAAAGCTCATGCAGTTATTTCCCGAAGTTGGTTATTGGCACAAGTTCAAAAAAATAAAGAAATTGCAGATTCAAAAGTTACATATTCAGCACATTCAGAGAGCGCAGAAGAAAGTATCAAATGGTATGACAGGGAAGACCATGTAAACTTTGACGTTTGTGCGGATGATCATTGCCAGCGTTATCAGGGAATTACTCGTGCATCCAATAAAAATGTGGAATTGGCAGTTAAAGCAACAGCTGGACAAGTTTTAATGTCGGAGACAAAAATCTGCGATGCTCGTTTTTCTAAATGTTGCGGTGGAGCCGTTGAAGAGTTTCAATATTGTTGGGAAGACATTAAACATCCTTATCTGATAAAACTAAGAGATGATAAAAGCAAAGAAGCATTGCCTGACTTACGGAAAGAATCGGAAGCAGATAAATGGATTCGTACTTCTCCGGATGCTTTTTGTAATACAACCGACAAAAAAATCCTTTCACAAGTTCTAAATAACTATGATCAGGAGACCACTAACTTTTATCGTTGGGAAGTTTCTTATACTCAAAAAGCATTGTCTGAACTTATATTAAAACGTTCGGGGATTGATTATGGTGATATTCTGGATCTAATTCCAGTAGAGCGTGGTACTTCCGGTAGATTGGTAAAGTTAAAGATCATAGGAAGCAAACGTTCACTTATTATTGGCAAGGAGTTAGAGATCAGACGAACACTATCTTCCTCTCATTTATATAGTTCAGCCTTTGTTATTGAGAAAGAAGACATAGAAAATAATGTTCCCGGAAAGTTTCATCTTATCGGTGCAGGCTGGGGACATGGAGTGGGACTTTGTCAGATTGGTGCTGCGGTAATGGGCGAACAAGGATTTACGTATGATCGTATTTTATTGCACTATTACGTAGGAGCGGAAATTAATAAATTATATTAATGTACTATTATGGGAAATAGAAAGATATCGCCTTGGGCTTGGATTCCTTCACTTTACTTTGCACAAGGATTACCTTATGTAGCTGTTATGACTATATCGGTAATTATGTATAAGCGTTTGGGCATTTCCAATACAGACATTGCTTTATATACTAGTTGGCTTTATTTGCCATGGGTTATTAAACCATTCTGGAGCCCTTTTATCGACTTACTTAAAACAAAGCGGTGGTGGATAGTTACCATGCAGCTTCTTGTAGGTGCAGGATTGGCGGGAATTGCTTTTACCATACCAATGTCTAATTTCTTTCAAATTACGTTAGCTGTTTTCTGGCTGGTAGCATTTAGTTCAGCTACTCACGATATTGCTGCCGATGGATTTTATATGTTGGCACTTGATGTACCTGAACAGGCATTGTATGTTGGCATTCGTAGTACCTTTTACCGCGTAGCAACCATTGCCGGACAAGGTCTTCTTATTATGTTAGCTGGAGGACTGGAACTTTGGACTGGGAAGATAACTTATGCATGGTCCATTACTTTCTTTATTTTAAGTGGCCTTTTTTTAGGCTTTTGCTTGTATCATAAATATATACTTCCTGTTCCTATAACAGATAAATCAGTAATTGGTAATGTAACAGCTAAAAATATTTTTAAAGAATTTTTTGCCACATTTGCTTCTTTCTTTAAGAAAAAACAATCAGGAATAGCAATTCTGTTTATGTTACTCTATCGTTTGCCTGAAGCACAATTGGTAAAATTGATTAATCCTTTTCTTCTTGATCCCCTTGCAAAGGGGGGATTAGGACTAACTACTTCGGAAGTGGGGCTTGTGTATGGCACCGTAGGTATTATAGGTTTAACCATTGGAGGAATTATTGGTGGCTTTTGTGCTGCCAAAGGTGGACTTCGTCGCTGGTTATGGCCTATGGCCTGGAGTATATCGCTCACTTGTCTTACTTTTGTTTATTTGGGCTATTTTCAACCCCAGAGTTTGATCATCATTAATATATGTGTGTTCATTGAGCAATTTGGCTATGGATTTGGTTTTACAGCCTATATGCTTTTCCTTATTTATTATTCTGATGGCGAGCATAAAACTGCTCATTATGCTATCTGTACAGCTTTTATGGCTCTCGGCATGATGCTTCCCGGCATGGCGGCCGGATGGTTACAGGAACATATCGGTTATGAGAATTTTTTTGTTTGGGTAATGATTTGTTGTGCTGCCACTATTGCTGTTTGTTCTTTTGTGAAGATTGATCCAAATTATGGAAAAAAAGAAGTGGAATTGAAGTAATTTTTTTTAAAAAAAAGAGTGATGAAATTAAAATATATAGTTACTTTGTGTTTTGTAGGACTTTGCACTTGGAATGTGTCTGCTCAGAAAATAAGAATAATGACAGGTATTGAAGTTCTAAAAGAACAGCATTTTAAAATATTGGAAGGCAAACGTGTAGGATTAATTACAAATCCAACTGGGGTAGACAACAATCTCAAATCGACGATTGATATTCTTCATGAAGCAAAGAATGTGAATTTGGTAGCTCTTTTTGGTCCGGAACATGGAGTACGCGGTGATGTGCATGCAGGTGATAAAGTAGATAATTCGAATGACCCTTCCACAGGATTACCTGTCTTTTCTTTATATGGAAAGACTCGGAAAGCAACGCCTGAAATGTTGAAAGGAATTGATGTGTTGGTTTATGATATACAAGATATAGGCTGTAGATCGTTTACTTATATTAGTACTATGGGACTGGCGATGGAGGCAGCGGCAGAGAATAATATTGAGTTTGTAGTGTTGGATCGCCCCAATCCTGTGAATGGATTAAAAGTAGAAGGCAATTTTACAGAAGATGGTTATATTTCTTTTGTAAGTCAGTTTAAAATTCCTTATGTCTATGGGCTCACTTGTGGTGAACTGGCACAGATGCTAAACGGCGAAAAAATGTTGGGAAAGGCTTGCAAATTGGAGGTAGTGAAAATGAAAAAGTGGAAACGTAAGATGGACTATACACAAACCGGATTACAATGGGTTCCTGCTTCTCCTCATATTCCTCATGCTTCTTCGGCTGCTTTCTACGCTGTTTCGGGTATTGTCGGTGAATTGGGGTATTTATCTATTGGAGTAGGGTATACTATTCCTTTCGAGATGTTTGCCGCCGAATGGATTAAGGCAGACGAATTTGCTGCCAGAATGAACAACCTTAATTTGCCGGGAGTAAAGTTCAGGCCTATGCATCTGAATCCTTTTTATGCAGTGGGACAGGGAAAGAACCTTCAAGGAGTACAAGTACATATTACCGATTATAAAAAAGTAGCTCTTTCGGAGATACAATTTTATGTTATGCAGGAACTCGCGGCACTCTATCCGGATAAAGCAGTCTTTAAGTGTGCGGATGAGAAACGTTTTGATATGTTCGATAAAGTGAGTGGAAGTAATCAGATTCGTTTACGTTTCGCAAAGAATAATAAGTTTGAAGATATAAAAGAATATTGGCATAAGGATGTAGCAAGTTTTAAGCAACTTTCAAAAAAGTATTATTTATATAAATAGTGTATCACTGTCAGTAAATAAACAAAGCGTATGAACAAAGATTATAATTCTTTCTTAAAAGAAATTTCAGCATTTATACCGAAGGACAGAATCTATACAGATGAGCTTCGGTTGTTGGCTTGGGGCACTGATGCAGGCTTTTATCGCCTCATCCCTAAGATCATTGTTCGTTCTGTTGATGAGCAAGAAATCTCTCGCATGTTATTACTGGCAGATCAACTAAACTTACCTGTTACTTTTAGAGCTGCCGGCACTAGCCTTTCCGGTCAGAGTATTAGTGACTCAATATTGATTGTTGCGGGCAAGCATTGGGAGAAATACCTCCTTTCACCGGATTATAAGACAATCACTCTTCAGCCAGGTTTAATAGGTGAACGAGTGAATCAAATTCTTAAACCATTTGGCCGGAAGTTTGCTCCGGATCCGGCGTCTGTTAAGTCGGCCATGGTTGGAGGAATTGTGATGAACAATGCTTCCGGCATGAACTGTGGCACTCACGCCAACAGTGATAAAATGTTACTTTCAGTGCGAATTGTTTTAGCAGATGGTACTTTGCTCGATACCGGAAATGAAATCAGTAAAAAAGAATTTGCTGACAAAAAGCCTGATTTCATAAAAGCAATAGAGAACTTACGGGATGAAGTTCGCAAGGATGAAGCATTGGCCAAGCGAATTCATTATAAATATTCTATTAAAAATGTTACGGGATTAAATATATTGCCTTTTGTAGAGCATGATGATCCATTTGATATCATTACCCATTTGATGGTGGGATCGGAAGGAACATTGGCTTTCTTATCCGAAATTACCATGAGGACGGAGTATGATTATCCTTTCCGCGCAAGTGCGATGCTTTACTTTAAAAACATAAAAGAAGCTTGCCGGGCAGTGGTAGCGATGAAGAAAGGTCCTGTAATGGGAGCCGAACTATTGGATGCCAAATCCCTGAAATCGGTGAATGATTCTACAGGTGAAGGGTTGACTGCCGTACTTACTGAGACAAAAGCAAGCTCCAAACAAGAATTGGATGATCAAATAAAAGAGATTGAAACGATTCTTCAGTCTTTTGAAACATATATCCCTGTACATTTTACCGATCAGGAAAGCGAATATTCCAAGTATTGGACTATTCGTTCTGGAATATTTCCTTCCGTGGGTGGAACCCGTGAACTAGGAACTACCACAATTATTGAAGATGTGGCTTTTCATATAGATGATCTTCCCGAAGCAACAGCAGATCTTCAGGCTTTACTTGTGAAGCATGGATATGGAGATGCCTGTATTTATGGGCATGCGTTGGAAGGAAATTATCATTTCATTATTAATCAAGCTTTCGATACTCCCGAGAAGGTGAAGAAGTATGAACTGCTGATGAATGAGGTGAAGCTGCTGGTAGTGGATAAATATGATGGATCTCTAAAAGCGGAACATGGAACGGGACGCAATATGGCACCGTTTGTTAAGTATGAATGGGGAGAGCCTGCCTTTGAAATAATGAAAGCAGTGAAAAAACTGTTTGATCCGAAAGGTTTGCTTAATCCCGGGGTTATTTTTAATGATGATCCGGACTGCCATATTAAAAACTTTAAGCCGCTGCCTTTAACGAATGCGTATGTTGATAAATGTATTGAATGCGGATTCTGTGAAGTGAATTGCCTGACTTGTGGCTTTACTCTTTCTTCCCGTCAACGTATCGTTATAAGAAGAGAGATTTCCCGCTTGAGAAGGTCTTCTGAAGATAATGAACGACTGGTGAAACTGGAAAAGCAATATAAATATTTAGGTAATCAGACCTGTGCCGGAGACGGATTGTGCTCTATGTCTTGTCCGATGGAGATAAATGTAGGAGATCTTACTCATGATATCCGCCAGGAGGAATTACCTGTGGGAAGTCTGGGATATAAGATTGGAGACTTTGCTGCCAATCATTTTTCGGGCATGAAAAATGGACTTCGTCCGGTGCTTAGCTTGGCAAACGGAGCGCATTCCGTCTTGGGAACTAAAATAATGTCTTCCTTTACTAAAGGTCTGCATGATCTTTCCTTTGGTAATTTCCCTTTATGGACTCCGGCTATGCCGAAAGCTTACTATCCACATTCGATTGATCAGAAAAGTGAGCCGTTAAAAGTGGTCTACTTTCCTAGTTGTATAAACCAGATGATGGGGACTGCAAAAGATACACCCTATACCACTCCGCAAGTAGACAAGACAGTCCAGTTACTTCAAAAAGCCGGTTATGAAGTTCTCTTTCCTAAAGGAATGGATAATCTTTGTTGCGGAACGATTTGGGAGAGCAAAGGAATGATGGACATTGCCGACCGTAAGTCGGCTGAACTGGAAGACGTGTTGTTTGCAGCAAGTGAACAAGGCAAATATCCGGTTCTTTGTGATCAGAGCCCTTGTTTGCATCGCATGCGTCATGTAATGACAAAAGTAAAACTATATGAACCAGTAGAATTCATCTATACTTTCTTGAGAGATCAATTAGATTTTACTCCTATTGATGAACCTGTTTCTATTCATATCACTTGCTCCATGCAGAAGATGGGCTTACAAAATCAGATGATTGCATTGGCTGCTCTCTGTTCTACCAATGTGATTATTCCAGAGGAAGTAGGATGTTGCGGATTTGCTGGCGACAAAGGATTCACCAATCCGGAAGTAAATGCCTATGCACTTCGTAAGCTAAAGCCTCAATTAGAAAAAGCCGGAGTAAAAGTGGGATATTCAAACAGTCGCACCTGCGAAATAGGACTGACCACAAATGCTGGAATTCCTTATCTTTCCATTGTTTATTTAGTAGATCAATGTACAACGGCAAAAACAAAATAAAACAAATAGAATCAATAGTATGAAAACAAATGTTAGTCAGCGGTTGCTTGCGCTGGATGTGCTTAGAGGCATCACGATTGCAGGTATGATTATGGTAAATAATCCCGGTTCATGGAGCTCAATATATACCCCGCTTGAACATGCTCCCTGGATTGGACTGACTCCTACCGATTTAGTCTTTCCCTTCTTTATGTTTATTATGGGGATATCCACTTATATGTCTTTAAGAAAGTATAATTTTGAACTGAGTCCCTCCGCTGTTTGGAAAATAGTAAAACGAACGGTGGTTATTTTTGCAATCGGATTAGGTATTAGTTGGTTTTCATTATCTTTTCGCACCTATTATTCATTATCCGGAGAGAACCTTTCGTTTGGAACACGTTTGTTAGAATCGGTGGTGAACTTTCAGCATATTCGGATACTTGGTGTAATGCAACGTTTGGCTTTAGCTTATGGTGCTACTTCTTTGATTGCAATATTGGTGAAGCATAAACATATTCCTGCGCTTGTACTGTCCACTCTTTTTGCTTACTTCTTGCTATTAAAATGGGGAAATGGATTTGAACAGAGCGAACAAAATATTATATCCATTGTAGATCAAGCTATTTTGGGCGTTAATCACATGTATAAAGATGCCGGACTGGCTATTGACCCTGAGGGTTTACTCAGTACCATTCCCTCTATATGCCATGTATTAATCGGATTCTGGTGCGGGGAATTATTGATGACGGCAAAAGACAATGGTGAACGAATTCAGCGATTGTTCTTAGTCGGCACCATTCTAACCTTTTCCGGACTTTTATTAAGTTATGGCTGCCCCATCAGCAAGAAAATATGGTCTCCCACATTTGTATTGACCACTTGTGGATTGGCATCCAGTTTACTGGCCGTGCTTATTTGGGTTATTGATGTCAAAGGACATAAAACCTGGTGCCGGTTCTTTGAATCATTCGGCGTAAACCCTTTGTTTATTTACGTTGCAAGTGATATTATTTCCATCTTGATGGGCGATATTATTTTCAATCATTCCGGTTCCTTAACCACTGTGAAAGAATATGCTTACACAGTAATATTACAACCAGCTTTGGGAGATCTTCCAGGATCATTGGCGTTTGCCTTATTGTTTGTAGGTTTGAACTGGATCATCGGATATGTACTATATAAAAAGAAAATTTTTATTAAAATATGATATTAATAGCAGATAGTGGCTCTACTAAGACAAATTGGTGTATCGTAGAGAATGGACAATTGGTTCAGCAGATTTTTACAAAAGGAACAAATCCTTTTTTTCAAACACAAGATGAAATAAGTAATGAAATTGAAGAGGCATTATTGCCCAGATTAAATGATTATAACATTGAGTCTGTCTTCTTTTATGGAGCAGGCTGTGCTTTTCCGGAGAAAATTGAAATAGTGCGTTTGGCCATTTTCAAGCATATTAAAGCAACGATAGAAGTGGGCAGCGATCTTCTTGCCGCAGCCCGCGCATTGTGTGGAGATCAACCAGGTATTGCTTGTATATTAGGCACTGGTTCCAATTCTTGTTTCTATGATGGAAAAGAGATTGTCGATAACGTGTCACCTCTTGGCTATATATTGGGTGATGAAGGTAGTGGAGCCGTGTTGGGAAGGTTGCTGGTTGGTGATTGTTTGAAAAATCAATTATCTCCGGAGTTGAAAGATAAGTTTATGGAGCAATTTCAATTAACTCCCGCCATCATATTGGAACGTGTCTATAAAGAGCCCTTTCCAAATCGCTTTTTGGCTCGGTTGTCTCCATTCCTTGCTCAGAACATTGAGAGTCCAGAGGTTCACCGCTTAGTATTGAATGGATTTAAATCGTTCTTTACCCGTAATGTGATGCAATATGATTATCAGAATCAAAAAGTTCATTTTATTGGGTCGGTGGCACATTACTATAAAGAAATTTTAGCTGAGGCTGCGGATCAACTTCATCTTCAGTTAGGAACGATTCTTCAAAGCCCAATGGACGGACTCATCGCTTATCATTCGAAAAAGAATTAACTTAAACAAGAAATTATGGCGTTTATTAAGATAACCGAACAATCTTCTCTTTATCAGGATTTGGAAAAGAAATCCGTCAGAGAACTGTTGGAAGGCATTAATGCTGAAGATCAAAAAGTGGCGATTGCCGTTCAGAAGGCAATTCCACAAATAGAAAAGTTAGTTTTGCAGATTATTCCCCGCATGAAACAAGGCGGACGAATCTTCTATATGGGAGCCGGAACTAGTGGTCGGCTTGGAGTACTGGACGCTTCTGAAATCCCTCCTACTTTTGGTATGCCCCCTACCTTGGTTATCGGGCTGATTGCCGGAGGAGAAAAGGCGCTTAGAAATCCGGTGGAGAATGCTGAAGATAATACCGAACGTGGATGGGAGGAGTTGGTGGAACATCAAATCAATGAAAAAGATACCGTGATTGGCATTGCCGCTTCCGGTACCACTCCTTATGTAATTGGCGCTTTGCACAATGCTCGTCAGCACGGTATCCTTACGGGATCTATCTCTAGTAATCCCGAGTCTCCGTTATCTGCCGAAGCCAATGTGCCTATTGAAATGATAGTAGGCCCTGAATTTGTAACGGGCAGCTCTCGAATGAAATCGGGCACCGGGCAGAAAATGATCTTGAATATGATCACCACTTCGGTAATGATTCAGTTGGGCCGTGTAAAAGGGAACAAAATGGTAAACATGCAGTTATCGAACAAGAAGCTGGTGGACCGTGGCGCACGGATGGTATCTGAGGAATTAGGATTGGAGTATGAGCAAGCCCAACGTTTATTGCTAATGCACGGGTCGGTAAAGAAAGCCGTAGATGCTTTCCGCGGTCAACAAAATACAGCATCCAAATGAAAAGGAATCTGATTTTTATGGTAGCCTGCCTGCTTATCGGAGCAAGTAGTTATGCGCAACAACCTAAGTATGGTACTTATTATGAGCAGCGTGCGTCTTTATTTGAGAATCTTCCGGTAACTTCTTCAGATATTATCTTTTTGCGGAATAGCATTACCGATGGATGTGAATGGTCTGAGCTTTTTCAGAATCCTCATATCAAGAACCGAGGGATTAGCGGCGATGTATCCATGGGCGTTTATGACCGTCTGGATGCGATCTTAAAAGGTAAACCTGCCAAAATCTTTTTGATGATAGGCATCAATGATGTTTCTCATGATTTATCAGCTGATAGCATTGTAGGGATGATCAAACAAATCGTGGATAAAGTTAAAACCGATTCACCCCCCACCAAGCTTTATGTTCAGAGCATACTGCCGGTAAACGACGAATTCACCCGTTTTCCAAAAGTACACAACAAGACTCAGGTTATTCTTGATATCAATAAAGGCTTAAAACTTCTTACAAAAGAGAAACATTGTACTTTTATAGATCTTTATCCCCATTTCACCGCTCCGGGGACCCAGAGCCTTGACAAGAAATACACGAACGATGGCCTTCACCTCATGGGAGCAGGCTATTTGCAGTGGAAGAAATTTCTAACCGTTTATTTGAAATAGTGATTTTTTCAATTACTTATTTGTTACACAAGTAGAAAAAGCTTCCATAATATATTGGAGGCTTTTTTTATCTTGTTATCACTCTTCCTTATCACTCTCTTGTCGTATTCCAATTTCCTTGTACAAAACAATCTTTTGTTTTGTACAGATGTTCTAATTCTTTTGTACAAAAGATCACATTCTTTTGTACAAGAGAATTAGAACATTACGCTATACAATTTGGAAAGTATAAGCTCCTTTCTCTCTTCTCAAGGGGTAATTTTCACGTAATTGCTCAAACAGTTCCGGATGTGCTTTCAAAGCTTCACTGTCTCTGTGCGGATCATAAACTTTAAGAAGGGCTTCCACCTCCGTTGAAGCATGAATAATTGTATTTTCTGGTTGAGAAGGATGAATCTCGAAGCTTGGATTAAGATGAAAGAAACGACAAAATGCTTCTAATGACATACGGGTGGCATTGGCTTTTCCATCGGCGGAATAACCCGCAATGTGAGGCGTTCCCAGAAACACCTTTTTGAGCAGACTTTGTTCAATCGTTGGTTCATGTTCCCACACATCAATAACAGCTTCACTGATCAGCTGATGATCTAAAGCTTCAAGCAAAGCAGATGTTTCTATAACTTCTCCCCGTGAGGTGTTAATAAGAATAGGCTTTTTTTTCAGTGAGTGGAAGAATGCGCTATCCGCCAGATGGTAAGTCTTGTATTTGCCTTCTTTATGAAGAGGTGTGTGAAAGGTAATAATGTCACAATCACGGGTAAGGATTTCCAGATCGCTAAACTGCTCCTTTCCTTCTTTATCTGCACGGGGAAGATCGTTCATTAATACTCGCAATCCGAGAGATTTAGCTACCTGGCAAACTTTACTTCCTACGTTTCCCAAACCGACTATGCCGATACATTTATTTTTTAAACTAATGCCTTTTTTTTTCTCTAGTAGCAGAAGAACCGAATGAATGTATTGAGCTACTGAAGCAGAATTACACCCAGGAGCATTTGTCCACGTGATGCCTGCTTCCCTGCAATAGTTGGTATCTATATGATCATAACCGATGGTTGCTGTAGCGATAAACTTCACTTTACTTCCTTCCAGTAACTCCCGGTTGCAGTGAGTACGTGTACGGATAATTAAAGCCTCGGCATCATGTACCATATCAGGAGTGAAATCTCTCCCTGAAAGGTAAACCACCTCATTGGTGGTTTCGCTGGGGAGGCTTTCTATAATCCCTTGTATGTAAGGTATCTTATTATCAATAATAATTCTCATTGTGTTAGTTTTTTAAAAATACTCTCTAATGATTCCTCTTTAGTCAATTCACTGATCTGCGTATTGGCAACAATAACTCCTTTGTGAATAATAACAGCCTGCTCGCACAAGTCGGACACTTCTTGAAGTGAATGGGAGGAGAATAAAATTGTTTTTTCTTTCCCCAACTCTTTAATCAACGAATGAATCTCTGTGAGTTGGTTGGGATCGAGCCCCGAAGAAGGTTCATCCAGAATCAATACTTGTGGATCATGAATTAAAGCCTGAGCTAATCCTACTCTTTGACGGAATCCTTTGGAGAGAGTTCCGATGGTTTTTCCGCAGACCTCTCTCAGTTTTACTCGTTCAATCATTTCATCTACTTTACCGTTCAGATTAGGTACCTGATAAAGTTGACCTACATACCTTAGATACTCCCGGACATACATTTCAGGGTAAAGAGGATTGTTTTCCGGTAAATACCCAATGCAACGTTTAGCAGCAATGGGATCTTCACTAATGCTATGCCCGCAAATGGTTGCAGTTCCGGCATAATCGGTAAGCCATCCGGTAATGATTCTCATGCAGGTGGATTTTCCGGCTCCGTTGGGACCCAGAAAAGCGGCAATCTCTCCTGGACATACTTCAAAACTAATATTGTGAAGAACTTCCTGATTTCCGTATGATTTGGATATATTTGATAATTTAATAGACATTATGAGTGTACATTTATGATAAATGACTATGAGGCAAAAGTACTAAAAGTTGCTCATTTAGCTAATAAAATGTGCAAATAATTGTTTCTTAAAGAAAGAATGCATAGTTTTGCGCTCTACTTTAAAAAGACTGATTATGACATTTAGTAACCTTTGCAATGAGATTTTCTTTAAATCTACAGAGAATTACCATGTAACAGATAGTGTGGATGCCTCGATAAGCAATCCTTATGAGCTGAAAACGATTGAGTATTATTTATATCTTAAAAACTGGATTGACGCTGTTCAATGGCATTTTGAGGATATAATCCGTGATCCGCAAATTGATCCGATTGAAGCTCTTGCACTAAAAAGGCGCATTGATAAGTCTAATCAAGATCGTACAGATTTGGTGGAGTTGATTGATAGCTATTTTTTAGATCAATATAAAGAAGTAAAGCCTTTGCCCGAAGCCGTTATAAACACAGAGAGTCCGGCATGGGCTGTAGATCGTCTGTCTATCCTTGCGCTGAAGATCTATCATATGAATCAAGAAGTAGAACGTACCGATACCACATTGGCTCACCATGCTCAGTGTCTCAGCAAACTGGAAATATTATTGGAACAGAAAAAAGATTTATCTGCTGCAATAGATCAGCTTCTCGATGATATAAAATCTGGAAGAAGATACATGAAGGTGTACAAACAGATGAAGATGTACAATGATCCGGCGCTGAATCCGGTACTCTATGCTAAGAAATAAGAATGGCTAAAATATTGATTATTCGTTTTTCCGCGATAGGAGATGTAGCAATGACTATCCCGGTGATTCATTCGCTTGCATCGCAACATCCTGAACATAACATTACGGTATTGAGTAGAGCTTCTCTTCAACCTTTATTTATAGGATTGCCCGAGAATGTTTCTTTTATGGGCGCCGATTTGTTAGGAAAGCATTACGGATTCTTGGGATTGCATAGATTATTTTATGAATTAAAGGCGATGAATTTCGATTACGTGGCGGATTTGCACGATGTGCTTCGTACAAAAATAATCCGTTTATGTTTTAAATTCATGGGAATTCCTACAGCTTACATCCATAAAGGGCGTTTTGGTAAGAAGAAATTAACCCGTAGATACCATAAAGTGGTAGAGAATCAAAAATCATCTTTTCGAAGATATGCAGATGTTTTCAAAGCTTTAGGATTTTCTATCCAATTGAATTTTACTTCAATTTATGGTGAAGGACGAGGAGATATTACTAAAATACAAGAACATACAGGAGAAAAAGGAGAAGATAAGTGGATTGGAATTGCTCCTTTTGCCAAGCATAAAGGAAAAGTCTTCCCTTTGGACAAAGAAGAGCAGGTGATTGCCCACTTTGCCAATAATTCTCGGGTAAAAATATTCCTTTTCGGTGGAGGTCGGGAAGAAGAGACTATTTTGAACGCGTGGGTCAATAAGTACCCCTCTGCAATCTCTATGATTGGGAAATTGAATATGAATACCGAATTGATCTTGATGAGTCATCTGGATGCAATGGTATCAATGGACTCGGCTAATATGCACTTAGCCTCTTTGGTCAATACACCTGTGGTTTCTGTTTGGGGAGCGACTCATCCATATTGCGGCTTTATGGGCTGGAAACAATCACCGATGAATGCCGTGCAAGTTGATCTCTCTTGTAGGCCATGTTCTATATTCGGCAATAAATCTTGTTATCGGAAAGATTATGCCTGCCTCAATATGATTACTCCTGATATGATTATCAGAAAAATATAAAGCATAATCTTTTAATTGTATGAAGATAGTTCTGAATCCTGCATTTGAATCGTTACGAAGTTTTGTGGAAGAGATTCCTCAAAATTTTGAAAAAGAAGGATATACCATCTACAAAGGTCGGAATGAAATAAAAGTTTTTAAAGTTGATGAAATAGAAATTAATGTAAAGCGGTATAAAATACCGATCTTAGTGAATAGAATTATTTATACTTTTTTTAGAAAGACAAAAGGGGTCCGAGCTTTTAAGTATCCGAGGCGCCTATTAATCCAAGGATTTGAGACTCCTGAACCGATAGCATATATTGAACTCAAAAGGTGGGGACTAATAAATTTTTCTTTTTTTATAAGCGTTCACTCACCTTATTCTCACTCATTTTATGAGTTTGGCAATGCTCATATTGATGAATGCAAGGAAATAGTGATAGCTTTCGCAAGATTCACAGCCCAACTTCATGATTCTGGTATTTATCATAAGGACTATTCTCCAGGTAATATTCTTTTTGAAAAAATAAATGGAGAGTTTCATTTTAGCTTAGTGGATATTAATAGAATGTACTTTGGAAAGGTAGGAATAAAAAAAGGTTGTGCTAATTTTGCCAGATTATGGGGACAAACAGATTTTTTTGTCTTGTTAGCTGAAGAATATGCCAAAGCACGCGGCTTTGATAAAGAAGAGTGTATCCGGCTTGTTCTGAAAATGCGTAATAAGTTCTGGAAAAGATTGAAAGGCAAACATCCGGTAGAATTTGATTTAGACATTTAGACTGATCTAACCTCAATATATTTTATTAACTTTGCCGAGAATAAACATTGCTGTTTGAAAAAAACAAAAGACATTGATCAATGAGCAAGCAATATGACTATTTAATAGTTGGTGCTGGTTTGTACGGGAGCATTTTTGCTTATAAAGCAAAACAAGCTGGCAAAAAAGTTTTAATTATAGATAAACGCTCTCAATTTGGAGGAAACCTATATTGCGAAAAAGTAGAAGGTATAAACGTTCATAAATATGGTGCGCATATTTTTCATACATCAGAAAAAGAAGTCTGGGACTTTGTGAATTTATTTACAGAATTTAATCGGTACACGAATTCACCTATAGCCAATTATAAAGGTAAACTATATAACTTACCTTTTAATATGAACACCTTCCATCAGTTATGGGGAATAAAAACTCCAGATGAAGCAAAAGCGATCATTGAAAAGCAACGAGTAGAATCTGGTATAACGAATCCTAAAAATTTAGAAGAGCAAGCTATCTCTTTGGTTGGAAGTGATATTTATGAAATATTGATAAAAGGATATACTGAAAAACAGTGGGGAAGAAAAGCCACAGAGCTTCCTGCTTTTATAATAAAACGCTTACCAGTGAGATTTATCTTTGACAATAATTATTTTGATGACAAATACCAAGGTATTCCAATTGGCGGTTACAATGGGTTATTTGAAAATTTTCTGAATGGCATTGAACTAAAATGTAATGCTGATTTCTTCACAGACAGATATTATTTTGAATCACTTGCAGATAAAATAGTTTATACTGGGAAACTTGATGAATTTTATAATTACAAGCTAGGGAGATTGGAATATAGAACTCTTCGTTTTGAAAATGAACTTTTAGATATGCCCAATTATCAAGGTAATGCGGTTATTAATTATACGGATTTAAAAACTCCTTATACTAGAATTATAGAGCATAAACATTTTGAATTTGGAACGCAGGCTAAAACTGTGATAACGAAAGAGTTTTCTCTAGAAGCCAAGGACGATTCAGAACCGTACTATCCTGTAAATGATAAAGTAAATGAACAACTCATGCAACAGTACAAACAGATGTCAGCAAAAGAAAAAAATGTGATATTTGGTGGACGTTTAGCAGAGTATAAATATTTTAATATGGACCAAATTGTATATAATGTTTTAAAATTAAATTTGTAGAAAAAATGTGATAACATCGTTATATTTATTAAGATGCTTATAGACCTATTTCAATAAACTAAAAACAACTAAATTATGACAGGGAATAAGTTAAAGATATTGGTTTGTGTACATAGGAAGGGTACTTTTCTATGCGATGACACATATATGCCTATTCATGTGGGAAAAGCCACAAGTAATTTGGATCTTGGAATACAAGGAGATGATACAGGTGATAACATAAGCTCAAAAAATAGTAGCTATTGTGAGTTAACAGGTCTGTATTGGGCTTGGAAAAATCTGATCGACAAAGATATAGAATATATAGGTCTCTGCCACTACAGAAGATATTTTAATTTTAAAGTGAGCCGTTTTAATATTAGAAATTTTTTACCTGTTAATTTAGAAGAATTCAAGAAGATAAATTTTTCAGCTTCTGAAATTCCGAATGTTCTTAAGGAATATGATATAATATTAGCCAAACCTCGAATATATCGTTATAATTTATCTTATGATTATAGTAAGAGGCATATAAGTAGTGACTTGGAAATATTGAAAACAGTGATTGAAGAATTAACTCCTGAATATATTGCTGCTTATAACGAAGTGATGGATAATAATAAGCTTTCTCACTACAATATGTTTATTACAAATAAACATATATTTGATGATTATTGCACTTGGCTTTTTAAAATATTGCAAGAATTAGAGAAACGAATAGATATATCTGCATATAATGCTGTACAAGCTCGTATATGGGGATATATGGGTGAACGATTATTAAATATATATGTGAATAAAAATGACTTGAAAGTGAAATATTATCCCATAATCGGGATAATTGATAATAGAAAAAAGAAAAATATATTTAGATATTATTGGCTCGTATTAAGAAATTCAGTAGAATTCCTTTTTATAAAATCTTAGGATTTTAATTTATTGTCTCCAAATAAGAATTAATGCTGTGAAGATGTTTAATTATTATTAATTATAGACTTTAATATTGGTTCCCAAAATTTGTACATTTTCTTTTTGGTCCATGAATGGCAGCCATATGGTAAAGTCTGGTTATTCATTCTATAGCATAGCTTGGGATATTTATCAAATGCAAATTTTAAAGCTTCTCGATATCCTGGAATAGAGAACGTAAGATAGAACTTGTTTGCTTCTAATGCCCAATATACATCTTCATTATAACAATGAGCTTTGTTTTTCATTGAAAGATAATATTCAATATTTACACGGTCATTTTTAGCAATGAAAAAGAAGGTCTTTGTACGACGTAAAGACAGACCGCCATTCCCAACCTGAAAGTATATTTTTTGTCTATTTGGCAATGAGAATAAGTCACAATATATTCCTTTAATGATACAACATATATTTATAGGGAATTTTTGATAGACTGGTCGAAGAATCCAAGGAGCGCCTACGTAATCATATCCTTTATTGCACCATTCATCTAAGGTGTCCTTAAAAACGAAGGCGTCAAGTTGATGAATCAGTATATATTCTGTATCAAGGAAACGTTGATAAAAATCAGGAGATAGCATTAACTGATTATAACCATCGATACCATTAAAATAATCTGCTGAAAAAGATTCTTCTCCTATTCCTGGGTATTTATTGTGTAGGAATGAAAGATCAAGCCCTTCAGGTTTTATGATAATAATTTGATATTGACAATGTACTTTATAACATTGATCAAAAGAAATAAAATCATTCTCCGATAATTTTTTCTGATAGATAGGAATGATGATCTTAACTTTCTGCTTCATTTACTATTTGTTTCATTTAGACGTGACAAAAGTACTTAAAAATAGTTTGCCTCGAAAATAATATCTTTTTTTTCTTGCACATTTCATTTTGCTCGTCTTGCTTGCTTATCCATTAGACATTTATATTGGAAAGTTTTTTGGTAATAAAAAAAGTGTGTACCTTTGCGATGTATTTTTTAAACAGCTTTGTTTTCCGGTTATATCTTTTGCATTCTTGTTAAAGTCATTTATTAAAGCTATTTGATGTAATTTTGAAAACATTTACTAACTAAAGCTGAATTATAGTAACAAGTTATGGAAAGAAAAGAAATATTAGATTTAGTAAAGCGATATTATAAAGAGCAGTTTGCTCAGAAAGAGTTTGAGCCGGGGGAAACGATGATTCCTTTTGCCGGACGTGTTTTTGATGAAGAAGAATTAGTCTCTTTAGTAGACGCTTCTCTTGATTTTTGGCTGACTACAGGTCGGTATGCTAAAGAATTTGAAGCAAACTTTGCTTCTTTTATGCAACAAAGAAGTTGTCTGTTGGTTAACTCTGGTTCTTCTGCTAATCTGGTAGCACTATCATCTCTGACTTCACCTTTACTGAAAAGTAAAAGATTAAAAAGAGGCGATGAAGTGCTGACTGTTGCGGCAGGTTTCCCTACCACGGTGAATCCTATTGTTCAAAACGGATTGGTGCCTGTTTTTGTGGATGTGGAATTGGATACGTTCAATGTTAAAGTCTCGGAAATAGAGAATGCTCTTTCTGATAAGACAAAAGCAATCATGTTAGCGCATACGCTTGGCAATACCTTTGATTTGAACGCAGTAAAAACCATTGCCGAGAAATACGGACTTTTCCTGATTGAAGATTGTTGTGATGCGGTGGGTTCTACTTATGATGGTAAAATGGTGGGAACCTTTGGCGACTTAGCTACTACCAGTTTCTATCCTGCTCACCACATTACAATGGGGGAGGGTGGATCTGTTCTTACAAGCAATCCTTTATTAAAGAGAATTGCAACATCCATGCGTGACTGGGGACGTGATTGTTATTGTGATCCAGGCTGTGATAATACCTGTGGTCATCGGTTTAAAGGTCAGCATGGTGATTTACCCCAAGGATATGATCATAAATATGTGTATAGCCATGTGGGGTATAATCTTAAAGTTACAGATATGCAGGCAGCCATTGGTGTTGCTCAACTCAAAAAACTTCCTTTGTTTATAGAAATGCGGAAAGAAAATTTTAAGAAATTATATAACGGGTTAAAACAATACGAAGAGTATTTGATTTTACCACAAGCTACTCCTCATTCAGACCCTTCCTGGTTTGGTTTTCCATTCAATGTGCGTGAAAATAATCAGTTTACCCGTAAAGATCTTGCCGAATATCTGGAGGATCATAAAATACTCACCCGCCAGTTGTTTGCCGGTAACCTTACTAAGCAGCCAGCTTATAAAGATGTGGAATACCGCGTTTCTGGTGAGTTGACCAATACTGACTATATCATGCGCAACACTATTTTTATCGGAGTTTATCCGGGCATTGATGAGGAACGCATGAACTATATTTTGTCTGTATTCAACCATTTTTTTAATAATACGCATTGAGCAAAATCAATTATTTTGTTTAAAAATCAAATAATTTATGAAAGCAGTTATTTTAGCAGGAGGATTTGGTACACGTCTTAGTGAGAATACAAATTTAATTCCAAAACCAATGGTTGAAATAGGAGATAAACCTATTCTATGGCATATAATGAAGACATATAGCTATTATGGCATCAATGATTTTATTATTTGCTGTGGTTACAAAGGTTATGTTATTAAAGAGTATTTTGCTAATTACTTTAGACATAACTGTGATCTCACTGTAAATTTGGCTAATAATACTATTGAAATCCTTGATAATCATTCAGAGGCTTGGAAAGTAACGATGTTAGATACAGGAATGAATACAATGACCGGAGGCCGCATAAAACGTATTCAGAAGTATGTAGATAATGAACCTTTTTTGTTGACTTATGGCGATGGCGTTGCAGATATCAATATTCAGAAAACGATAGAGTTGCATCAAGAATCTAAGAAAATATTAACAGTAACGGCTTATAAACCCAGTGGTAAATTTGGAACATTGGAAATTGCAAAAGGTGGAAATGTAATTTCTTTTTTGGAAAAACCTATTGGTGATGGAAACTGGATCAATGCTGGATATTTTGTTTGCGAACCTCAGGTTTTTGATTATATTACGGAAGGGGATAGCACTATATTTGAACGTGCTCCATTGGAAAAAATAGCATTAGAGGGAAAGATGAATGCATATATGCATACTGGCTTTTGGAAGCCAATGGATACATTAAGAGATAACTCAGAATTAAATGAGATGTGGAATAAAGGGCATGCTCCTTGGAAAGTATGGTAATATGGGTATAGATATATTTGATAACTTTTATAAAAATAAGCGTGTTCTGATTACTGGACATACTGGCTTTAAGGGTTCTTGGCTTGCTATTTGGCTTCATGAACTTGGAGCGGAAGTGATAGGAGTTGCTTTAGATCCGTTTACTGAAAGAGATAACTATGTTCTTTCTGGTATTAATAATAAAATAACAGATCTTCGTGGAGATATACGTGATGTTAATTTTTTAAAAGAACTTTTTAAAAAATATCAGCCGAAATTTGTTTTTAATTTGCTTCCCAATACTTTTCACCTCTTTCCTT
>JAATGU010000028.1 GCA_015654535.1 Bacteroidales bacterium | reverse complement strand
CTTCGTGACCCCGACAGGATTCAAACCTGTAACCTTCTGATCCGTAGTCAAATGCTCTATTCAGTTGAGCCACGGGGCCATTTGTTTAACGGGTGCAAAGATACTTCCTTTTTCTGAAAAAGCAAGCAATTAAAGTACTTTTTTATAAAATTTATTCGATGAAACGGGAATTAAATATAAACCACCCAAGGCTCAAACCTAAGTTCCAGTTCTTTGAAGGTGAGCTATAATGATTTACATATGCACTGATGGCACCAAACGGTAAACTGCAAACAACAGATAATTCTTCGATGTGCTGAAAGCCAGAAAAAGCTTTTCCATATACAGCTTTATTAATAGAATTTTTTTCAATGGGATAGATCGGTAAAAAGCCATAAATTTCTCCTCTCACATGAAAGACTGTATTAATTTTATATATGGGCTTTATACCTAAGGCTATGTATTGGTTTGCTCTAAAAGCTTCATTATAGGAGATTTTACTATGAGTTGTAGGTGCAAATTCTCCAGCTTGGAGAAGTGTAGCCGTATAATTCTCAGAGAAATTCTTCGATGAATAAAGTGCTTCTATATATGAGCCAAGAATAAATGAAGGAGTTAGTTTATAATAATTCTCATTCATATATGAAATTTGCATCCAGGAATTTTTTTTGCTATAATCACTAACGTCAGTAGTACTTTGTGTACCTGGATAATATTTTTCATTTCCAGAAAATACTTGTGCAATTAATAAATCCTTGCTGCCTTCAGTTGAAAATTGCTTCGCATTCAATGTGCTACCACCAAATCCAATTGACCCACCAAAAAGGGAATAAGTACTTTTATCGTGTTTAGACTCATCAAAGTTAATAATATTTGTTTGGAAGTATTGATCTGTAATATCTGCAAAACCAATTCCAAATTCAGCTTTTTTCTTTGATAAAAAAGGTAGAGCTGCTTTTACTTTTAGGAAGCGTTCATCCTTTTTATTAAATGCGGGGATATCATTAGGAGAAAATAGTTTATCATTTTTAAAATAGTCAAATGTAGATATAGAGGCGATGAATCTATATGAAGTAGGAATACTAGTTGAAAAATCTACTTTAGCTGTAAATTGAAGATTATTATATACTTTTCCCAATTGGCCATCAAAGAGAAATTCTTTGGAATAATAGTTTAAGTCTTTGTATGAAATGCCAAAATAAACTTGATTTGAATTACTTGAAGATATATTTCCTCCAGCTTTTATAGAGACGTTATCTTCCATTTTTACTTTCATATTCAAATCATATGTATTATCAGTTTGGTTATATACGGAATGTGGAATGATTTCTGAAATAACATTATCTGATAATAAGCGGAAATAGCCTCGTTTTACAGCTTCATAGGTAAATACTTGATCGGCTGATTCATGAAATTCTTTATCGATATATTTCCGCTGTTGAGAATTGGCTCCTTCAATATTGATATTTTTAAAGTGTAATTCGGGTAGATTACTTTTAAAAACTAGTCTGCGTAAACGAATATTATCGGCATTTACTCGCCGATGAATACGGCTTTTTATGGAATCCATCAGACTCATTGTCCGATTATAACCAATATCGTGCAGTTCTTTCATACGGTCAAAATCCATAAGTCCTACATCGTCATACTTGAAGTTCATAACAATACCCACTGAATCCGGAAGAGAATAATCAGTCTTTTGCATAACCATATTTTCTATTTGACTGATAAGATCTTTTTCATTGGGTTTGGAAGGATTGGATGCAACCACACTACCAATGATAATATCAGGATGAAAGTCGTCACGCATCACATCTGTAGGAAAATTATTGTAGATACCGCCATCATAAGCAAGTACACTATCAATCTCAATAGGTTTAAAAACAAAAGGAAAACTCATGGATGCACGGATAGCATCGCCTAAATCTCCTTTTCTCATTACTAACTGTTTTTTATTATAGACATCGGAAGCTACACAACGAAAAGGAACAAAGAGATTGTTAAAATCACCTCTGCAGGAAGCGGTTGCCCTGGCAAACAAATCGAGAAAGACGAGATTCATTTGAATAGGATTTACCATACTTGAGGGTAAAAACTGTGATTTAATGTTCTTTGCATCTTTAAAAGACATTCTAATATTAAAAAACTCGGGCGTAGGAGGATTCTTTTTAAAATAGTACATGTAATTTTCCTCCACTTGTCCTGTATACCATCGCTTGAATTCTTCAGAACTAAGCAAATCTTCCATTTCATCGGGAGAATATCCCATTGCATATAAGGATCCGATAATAGCTCCTATTGAAGTACCTGCAATATAATCTATTGGAATGTTGTTTTCTTCTAACGCTCGAATAATTCCTATATGAGTCATTCCTTTTGCACCACCACCACTGAGAACAAGCCCTACTTTCTGTGCCGTAGAATACGGAATGATTAATATTATTAAAACTAAAATTAAAAAAAACTTTTTCATAAGATAAGATAAATGCTCTGAATGATTGATTTCACTACAAACGTTCAAATATATAGAAAAGTTTGCACATATCCTTTCCTTGAAAGGCTTTTATAAATAAAAAAAAGAGCATTATAGCTTTTTATTGTCATAATGCTCTTTTTTTGTAGAGAAGGTGGATCTTATTAATTTGATTTTATCAGATTAGTTCAATACTTCTTTTTACAAAGTTATTTAGAGCTTCACCCTTCAGCATATTGTTTTGAAGAAGTGCTAAGTCGATCAATTGGCGAATAATTTTATTCTTTCCGGCATAATTACTTAAAACTAATTCTTTATTAGCCTTTAATTCTGCTGCTTTTTTATCGAGATTAGCCAATTCATCTTTTTCAGCAACAGGTATTTCTTCATCCTTTTTGCCTTTATGTTGTTTCTTTAATTCATCGATGCGAACATTCAGTGATTCTATTTCAGCTTGAACTGGCTGAAGTGCAATAGAACATTCTTTATCTTCTCCTTCTATCACTTGTTTCACTAACTTATGATCTGCATTGACAACTAAGTTGAACATATCGGGCATTTCACCATAGAAGCTCATTCCTGCTTGTATGTTGGCCATTTCTTTCATACGGCGCATATATTCACTTTGAGTGATCATTATTGGGGTACCATCTTCGCCTAAAGACTGGGAAACTACATTGAAATCAACTTTTTCCATTGTAGGAAGCTGACTTTTAAAGAGGGTGGAAAGTATTTCCCGCTTTCCTTCTTCCAATGCTGTTTCTTTTTTATCTTCTTTTTCAATTAAATGATCTACAATCTCACTATCTACACGAGTGAAACGACTCTTTTCAAACTTTTGCTCTAATGTATTTATCACAGCTGTATCTAGCTGTCCGTCGAGTAGCAATACGTTATATCCCCTGTTTATTGCTGCTTCAATATAGCTGAACTGTTCGTTTTTATTGTTGGCATACAGATAGATAAGGTTGCCATCTTTGTCTGTTTGGTTATCTTTGATCAAGGTTCTATATTCTTCGAATGTATAGAACTTAGAATCAGTGTCCTTTAACAAGGCAAATTTGGAAGCTTTATCATAAAAATCTTCCTGAGTCAGCATTCCGTAGTTGATGAAAATCTTCAGATCATCCCATTTATCTTCAAATTCCTTGCGGTCATTTTTGAATATAGATTGTAGACGATCAGATACTTTCTTAGAAATGTGAGCGGAGATCTTTTTCACATTCGAGTCACTTTGCAAATAAGAACGAGATACATTCAAAGGAATATCCGGAGAGTCGATGACTCCATGTAGTAATGTCAGAAAGTCTGGCACAATGCCTTCTACAGAGTCTGTTACATAAACTTGATTACAGTATAACTGGATTTTATTTTTATTGAGCTCTATGTTGCTTTTTACTTTTGGGAAGTATAAAATACCTGTGAGATGAAATGGGTAATCTACATTCAAGTGAATCCAGAACAGTGGTTCATCGGACATAGGATATAGATCACGGTAGAATTTTTTGTAATCTTCATCTTTTAGATCAGCAGGCTTGCGTGTCCACAAAGGGCTGGTTTCGTTGATAATATTATCTTCTGCCGTCTCTTCTTGTTTTCCGTCTTTCCATTCTTTTTTCTTTCCGAATGCAATAGGTACAGGTAAAAAGCTGCAATATTTTTTTAATAAAGTAGAAATACGTGCTTCTTCCAAGAACTCCTTGCAATCATCGTCGATATATAAAATAATATCCGTTCCACGGTCTACTTTATCAGTTTCTTCCAAAGTAAATTCAGGGCTTCCGTCGCAACTCCATTTTATTGCTTTGGCATCTTCTTTAAAGGATTTTGTGACGATTTCAACTTTCTTTGATACCATAAATGAGGAATAAAAACCTAAGCCAAAGTGTCCGATAATAGCATTGGCGTCATTCTTATATTTTTCCAGAAAATCATTTGCTCCCGAAAAAGCAATTTGGTTGATATACTTATCAATTTCATCGGCTGTAAGTCCAATTCCTCTATCGGAAATAGTGATGGTTTCTTTTCCTAATGAAACTTTTACGGTAAGGTCACCTAATTCACCCTTAAATTCTCCTATAGAAGCAAAAGTTTTCAGCTTTTGCGTAGCGTCTACAGCATTAGATACTATTTCACGAAGAAAGATTTCGTGATCACTATACAAGAACTTTTTAATAATGGGGAAAATATTTTCTGTAGTTACCCCAATGTTACCTTTTTGCATAATCAAATATATTTTAAGTTGTTATTTAATAAATTAATTTCTTTGGTAATGGAAGGACAAAAAAAATGCCAGATTATATGCAATCTGACATTTTGACTGAATTTTATTTTGAGCACATTCATTTATTTCTTTTCCGGAGTAACCACTTTCATGCTTAGCTCTTTATTTCCTTCGGTGAAATCAACGAAAATTTCATCTCCTTCTTTCAGTTCTGAAGTAATAATAAGCTCCGACAAACCATCTTCCACATAGGTTTGTATGGCACGCTTCAATGGGCGTGCTCCGAATTGGACATCATATCCTTTGGTAGCTATAAATTTCTTTGCTTCATCGTTTATAATTAATTTATAACCAAGAGCTTCAATGCGACTGTATAGTCCGATCAATTCTATATCCACTATCTTTGTTATAGCTTCCAGAGAGAGTTGATCGAAGGTAACAATCTCGTCTACACGGTTGATAAATTCGGGGGCAAAGGCTTTGCTTAAGGCTTTTTGAATAACGCCTCTTGAAAAATCTTTATCGTCCAAACGACCTGGAGTAGAGAAGCCAACGCCGCGTCCAAAGTCTTTTAACTGACGGGTTCCCACATTTGACGTCATAATCAAGACAGTATTCTTAAAGTCCACTGTTTTGCCATAACTGTCAGTCAATCGCCCTTCGTCCATAATTTGTAGCAACAGATTGAACACATCAGGATGTGCTTTCTCTATTTCATCTAAAAGAACAATGGAATATGGTTTTCTTCTTACTCTTTCTGTCAGCTGACCACCTTCTTCGTAGCCCACATAGCCCGGAGGAGCTCCAACTAACCGAGAAGCAGTGAATTTCTCCATGTATTCACTCATATCTATACGGATTAGAGCATCTGCAGAGCCAAACATATATTTAGCTAGTTCTTTAGCCAGATGAGTTTTACCGACACCAGTTGGCCCTAAAAACATGAATGTCCCGATGGGTTTATTGGGATCTTTAAGTCCCACACGGCTACGGAGAATTGCTTTTACCAGTTTCTCTATAGCAGGGTCCTGAGCTATGACTTTGGACTGAAGATCTTCCTTCATTTTAGCCAATTTCAATCCTTCAGCTTGTGCCATTCTTTGTACAGGTACACCGGACATCATGGAAACTACTTCTGCAATTTCTTCTTCATTAACAATTTCCCTGTTTTCTTTAATCTTGGATTCCCAGTCGCGCTTTAGATTTTCCAGCTGATTGGCATATTCTTTTTCTTTATCTCTGAAGCTGGCAGCAAGCTCATAATTTTGGAGTTTGACAGCTTCGTTCTTTTTGTTTTTTGTTTCGTCAATCAGCTTTTCCTGATCCTCAATCTCTTTTGGCACACTTATATTAGTAAGGTGTACACGAGAGCCGGCTTCATCGAGCGCATCAATGGCCTTATCCGGGAAATTACGATCAGAAATATATCGATCGGTTAATTTTACGCAGGCAGTCAATGCCTCGTCTGTATAAGAAACATTGTGATGATCTTCATATTTTTCCTTAATATTTTTAAGGATTTGAAGCGTTTCCTCAGGAGTTGTAGCTTCTACTAAAACCTTTTGGAAACGGCGTTCTAACGCACCATCTTTTTCAATATTTTTTCTGTACTCATCGATGGTTGTAGCTCCGATGCATTGTATTTCACCTCTTGCGAGAGCTGGTTTAAGCATATTTGCCGCATCCATCGATCCGGTAGCAGAGCCTGCCCCTACAATTGTATGAATTTCATCGATGAAAAGGATAATATCCGGATTTTTCTGTAATTCGTTGAGAATAGAACGAATCCGTTCTTCAAACTGACCGCGATACTTGGTCCCAGCCACCACAGAAGTCATGTCGAGTGAGATTACACGCTTATTAAACAATATGCGTGAGACTTTTTTCTGAATAATTCTCAAAGCCAAACCTTCTACAATAGCTGATTTACCAACACCAGGTTCTCCAATTAAAATTGGATTGTTTTTCTTCCGTCGGCTAAGAATTTGCGCCAGTCGTTCTATTTCCTTTTCGCGCCCAACGATAGGATCCAATTTTCCGTCTTCGGCATCACGAGTCATGTCTGTGCCAAAATTATCGAGCACAGGAGTGTCATTAGCTGTCTTTCGGGAAGGAGCCTGAGTTTGCTGCCTGTTGGATGCATTTTCATCCGGACTTTGCATACTGTCTTCGTCCTCTTCATCATCTTCGCTGTAACCTAATCCTGAATTAATATCGGGCTTTAGTGAAAGTTGTTCAAATACTGTGTTATATACAATATCATCTTCCTGTAGCATTTCAGCCACGAAATTATTTTTTTCCTTTAATATTGCCAGTAGCATATGCTCTGTATCGGCTACCGGACTCTTTAAAAGCCGTGCCTCAAGTATACACATTTTCAATATTTTAGACGATTCAGCCGTCAATACAATGTCATCCACCAAAATGATGGTCGGATCTGCCTCTTCGCGAAGCTTTCTTTCAATTTTAGTCTTAATCTTTGAGAAATCGATTTTGAATTTGGACAGTATCTCCATGGCTTTACCTTCACCATCACGGAGTAACCCCAGAAACAAATGCTCTGGACTTATAAATCCATTATTCAAGCGATTAGCCTCTTCTTTGCTATAGATTATGACTTCTGATACTTTTTGTGAAAATTGACTGTTCATATATCTTTTCCCCTTCTTCAAATATTATACATCGCAAAGATACACATTTACTAATATCCGCGCATCTTCTTTTTACTTTAATTATAGATTACAAAAGGTGTGCCATTCTATATATTAAACGGAAAGAAGCCTGTTTTAGTTTCGTTTTATACACTTATTAATTAGGTAAAGACAATTAAATGAAGCATTACGCTTACATTGATAGATGGAAGTACAGCATATACTTTTATAGTGTACATTATAATTATATATAGTGTATACCTAATTAAATTTAGCTCTACATGTTTATAAAAATATATCTTGAAAAAGAAGCTTAAGTTTATTGACAAATGAATCAAACTGATAGAGTACTCTGCCAAAACATGAAAGTTTTTAGCTGAATGCTTTTGTATGTCACCGAAAAGTATTACTTTAGCGTGGTTTTTCAAAGCCACAAATGTATAATTAATAATTTTTTTAAATGCTTGAACAAGACAGAATTATAAAAATTAACATCGAAGAAGAGATGAAATCATCGTACATTGACTATTCAATGTCGGTTATTGTTTCCCGTGCTTTGCCCGATGTTAGAGATGGATTCAAACCCGTTCATCGGAGAATACTCTTTGCGATGAACGAACTAGGAAATACTTCAGATAAACCTTATAAGAAATCAGCCAGAATTGTCGGTGAAGTTTTGGGTAAATATCACCCCCACGGAGATTCATCCGTATATGGCGCAATGGTAAGAATGGCTCAGGAATGGGCTATGCGTTATACATTAGTAGATGGCCAAGGTAACTTTGGTTCTGTAGATGGCGATAGCCCTGCTGCCATGCGTTATACCGAAGCCCGTTTAAATAAGATAGGTGAAGAAATGATGAGAGATATCGACAAAGAAACGGTCGATTTCCAAAACAACTTTGATGACACCCTGCAAGAACCATCAGTTCTGCCAACCCGTATTCCAAACCTTTTGGTCAATGGAGCTTCGGGTATAGCCGTAGGCATGGCCACAAACATGCCCCCTCACAATCTCTCAGAAGTAATTGATGCTTGCGATGCATATCTTGACAATAAAGATATTGACATTGAAGAGCTTATGAAATTTGTAAAAGCTCCTGATTTTCCTACAGGAGGATACATTTATGGTATTACCGGCGTTCGCGAAGCTTTCCTTACTGGCAGAGGTAGAGTCATTATGCGTGCCAAAGCAAATATAGAAGCAGAAAGTACACACGACAAAATCATTGTCACAGAGATTCCGTACAATGTAAATAAAGCAGAGCTTATCAAGGCCATTGCTGACTTGGTTTCTGAGAAAAAAATAGAAGGTATTTCCAACGTAAACGATGAGTCCGACCGTGAAGGTATGCGTATCGTTGTCGACATAAAAAGAGATGCCAACTCAAGTGTCGTTTTAAACAAATTGTTTAAAATGACTGCCATGCAAACATCTTTTGGCGTAAATAACATTGCACTAGTTCATGGCCGTCCTAAAATGCTTAATCTTCGCGATTTAATCGTTCATTTTATAGAACACAGACACGAAGTTGTCATTCGCCGCACACAATACGATTTGCGAAAAGCCCAGGAACGTGCACATATATTAGAAGGTTTAATCATTGCATCGGACAATATTGATGAAGTAATCAAAATTATCCGTGCAGCAAAAACCCCTAATGATGCCATTGCAGGCTTAATTACCCGCTTCAATCTTAGCGATATACAATCCCGTGCTATCGTTGAAATGCGTCTCCGTCAATTAACCGGACTGCTGCAAGATCAGCTTCATGCAGAATATGCGGAAGTAATGAAAATGATTGCACATTATGAAGAAATCCTCTCCAACGAAGAAATCTGCCGTCAAGTAATTAAAGCAGAACTTTTGGAAGTAAAAGCCAAGTTTGGAGATAAACGTCGTTCAGAAATTGTTTATTCTTCAGAAGAGTTTAATCCGGAAGATTTCTATTCTGACGATCAAATGATAATCACTATTTCTCATTTAGGATATATTAAACGCACTCCGTTGACAGAATTCCATTCTCAGAATAGAGGAGGAGTAGGATCTAAGGGAAGCGAAACCCGTGACACCGACTTCGTAGAATATATTTATCCGGCCACCATGCACAATACCATGATGTTCTTTACACAAAAAGGAAAGTGCTATTGGTTAAAGGTTTACGAAATTCCCGAAGGAACAAAAAATTCCAAAGGTAGAGCTATTCAGAACTTACTAAGCATTGATTCAGACGACAAAGTAAACGCTTTTGTCCGTGTGCAAAGTCTTACCGATCAAGAATTTATAAATAGTAATTATGTATTCTTTTGCACCAAAAAAGGTGTAATAAAGAAAACAAAACTGGAACAATATTCTCGTCCCCGTCAAAATGGCGTGAATGCCATTACTATTCGTGAAGATGACCAGGTTATAGAAGTACGTATGACAAACGGTGATAATGAAATAATCATTGCCAATCGTAATGGTCGTGCCATCCGTTTCCATGAAAGTGCTGTTCGTGAAATGGGCAGAACTGCAACAGGTGTTCGTGGTATGACTCTTGACGGTGAAGATGATGAAGTAATAGGTATGGTTTGTATTAAAGACAAAGAAACAGAATCGATCATGGTTGTTTCTGAACAAGGTTATGGAAAACGTTCGGAAATTGATGATTATCGTATCACAAACCGTGGAGGTAAAGGCGTTAAAACATTGAATATTACAGAAAAGACAGGTAAATTAGTTGCCATTAAATCTGTAACTGATGAAAACAACTTAATGATTATCAATAAGTCAGGCATTACTATCCGCTTAAAAGTGGAAGATGTTAGAATTATGGGACGTGCAACGCAAGGGGTAAGGCTTATTAACCTCGAAAAACGTAATGATCAAATAGGTTCAGTATGTAAAGTGACTGCCGAAAGTTTGGAAGAAGAAGTATTGGATGAGGAGAGTGAAGAAATAAACAATGCTGATAATATCACTTCAATAGAACAGACAGATAATGAAGAATAAAAGTTTAATATTTAATCCACAAAAAAGTATGAAAAGAGTATTATTTTCAATGATCCTGCTACTGGCTGCAAGTTTTTCTTTCGCTCAGGTGAAGAATGTAAAGCAGGCAAAAAATTTGGCAGAAAATGTGACGCCAAACTTTAGTGAAGCAGAAAAGCTGATCAATGGTGCTTTAGAAGATGCCGAAACAAAAAATGATGCAAATACATGGAATGTTGCAGGCTTCATTCAAAAGAGAATCAATGAAAAAGAAATGGAGAAAGCATATTTAAAACAGCCGTATGATACCTTAAAGGCGTATAATAGTCTGTATAAAATGTTTGGTTATCTTCTTAAATGTGACAATTTAGAACAAGTTCCTAATGAAAAAGGGAAAGTGAAATTTAAATTTAGATCTAAAAATGCTCCTATAATCCTCACTGAAAGAGTTAATTTGATTAATGGAGGTAGTCAGTATTATAACCTGGGAAAAAACAAGGAAGCACTTGATTTTTTTGGAATGTATGTAGATTTAGCTAATGCTCCAATTCTTGAAAAAGAAGAACTTGCATCAAAAGATACTCTTTTATCTGTGGTTGCATTTTATGCTTCTTTAGCAGCTTCAAGAATGAATGATTATCCTAACGTTATTAAATATGCTCAGATAGCAAAAAAGAATAAAGAGAATGGTAAAGATGCTATGCAGTTAATTGCGGAAGCGTATAAAGAACAGAAAGATACTGCTAACTGGGTTGAAACTTTAAAGGAAGGAATTCTTTTGTTTCCTGACAATAACTTCTTCTTTGGACATCTTGTAGATTATTATAGCAATGCTAATAAATTTCAGGATGCTATGGTTTTTGCTGATCAAATGTTAGCAAAGAATCCTAAAAATCCATTCTTTCTTTATGTGAAAGGATATTTAAGTCAAAGTATGAAAGACTATGATCAAGCAATAGAGTTCTACAAGAAGACTGTCGAAGTTGATCCTAAATACGCTGAAGCCTATTCAAATATGGGTCTTGCTTATTGGACTAAGGCATTAGATTATGCTTCTAAAACAAATATAGAGTTTAATGACCCTAAATACAAAGCTGAACAAGCTAAAATATTGAAGTTTTACGAAGCTGCAAAACCCTGCTATGAAAAAGCAAGAGAACTAAAACCTGATAATAAGGGATTATGGCTTAGCGGTCTATATACTGTTTACTATAAACTTGGAATTGGAGGTCCTCAGTTTGATGAATTAGCGAAACAAGTAGAAGCTCAAAGTAATTAAAAAAAGAGTTTATATAAAAAAGCCACTTAAGAATTCTTAAGTGGCTTTTAATTTTAATAAAAAGAGGTAAAGCTCTTATATATTAAACATAATACTAATTATTGTATTAATATAGGTCAATCATTTTCTTTCCACTTATAACTAATAAAGGTGTATCAGAGTGAAAGATCATCTTCATGGCAATGCTAGGATTAAATAAACGAGCAAACATATTTCTTTTATAAGACGTTATTGTAATTACGTCTATATTGTTTTTCTTAATAAATAAGTCTAAATTTTGGCCTAAATTATCGTCCATTATAACCTCGTAAAATATTTGTAAATCAGGGTATTGTTTCTGAAAATATGCTTTAATGCCAGCTAATCTAATTTCATTCCAAGCATCATCAAGCGTAGCTAGATGAATAAAAGTCACAGAAAATCTGTAAGATCTGAATTTTTGAATCAGTGAATCGAATGCAATTAAATCTCTTTGATCAAAATTAGTTATGAAAGCCAAATTCTTAACCTGATTAAAGACTCTAAAGGGGGTATTTTCAGGTATAGCAAAAACAACGGTTCTGCTTCTGTCAATAACTTCGGCAGTGACGCTCCCTATAATATCTATATCTTTCTGATTTTTTCCCCGGGTACCCATTATAATGATGCTAGGAGAATTGTTTTTAGCATATTTTAATATTTCATCTTCAGGTACTCCCTCTCTAAGTACACAAGTGAATTTAACATCTGGAAATTCTCCAGAAGTAATCTTATTTTTAATCAGGTCTGATAAACTATTCAGATCTTCATGCACTTTCTGAATAATATTCCTAATTGGTTCTTCATCGTTGGGTTGATAAGTGAAGACATCGCTATAAGGAATAGATGGAATAAATCGAGGAGTAAAATAAACATGTAGGAGAACAACTTCTGTATCAAACATTTTTGCGAAAGCAAAACCAAATTCACAGGCTCGCATAGAATAATTTGAAAAATCTATTGGAATTAGTACTTTATTACTTTTTTCTTGTTCCTGAGAGGTCTCTCCTATTATGTCTTCAGATAGCCAAAGATTACTTTCCGTAATTTTTAAAGCTTGCGGTAAATCATTCTCGTTTATTTTTAAACGAACTCCGTAAGAGATTGTAGGCTTTATAAGATTTACATTCTGTATATAAGATGTTATACCTTCTTTTTCTAATACACTCTTCAATATCTGAGCTTTAGCATTCGTAAGAATAGCCAATGTAACTAATTTTTCTTCCATTTTCATCATCGTTTAATCGTAAAAAATAAAAATCCCAATTGAAAAAATATCAATCGGGATTTGCTATTGCTGACTAAGCTTGTATAAATTCCTCACTTACTTTTTCTCGATGATTAATATTTTGTTCATCCAATATTTTTAAAGCAAGATCAAGAACAGTGGTATCATCAAGCATTACCAACCCTCCATCCGGACCTGATTCAAGATGAATTCCAACACTTTTACCTTCTTTAAAATTGCTTCCTCCAAAGAAATTACGAACTGTATCGACTTCTAAATTGAGTTCTTTTGCTATTTTATGCATGCTTCCGCTTGGCAATGAATCTTTGATTTTTCTAAGTTCATTGAAAGTTATTGTTCTGTTCATAATATAGAAATTTTGGTTAATACTATGCTGATTAAATAACGGCATAAACTTAAATAAAAAAAAAGATAAAACAAACTATTATGGATTAAATTTCTATAAAACAGATACTTCATAGAAATATAGACAGAAAAAAATTACAGATAACTATAATCATAAACGATCATACCAAATATCATCGTTGCGAAAATAGTAGAAAAAAGAGCTATTAGTAAGATATTTATGTCTGATATTAAATAACCGCTTGCTGTATATCTTATTGAAAATATCATTCTTTTATCCGATCTATATTTTTTATGTATATATTGATAAATAAAATATATTAATGATCCTGATAATATTCCTAATATTGCTCCGCAGACTACATCTCCCAAATAATGTACACCTAAATATATACGAGAATAACATGAAATCATAGCCCAAAAGAAGAAAGCCAAGGTATATTCTTTTTTACGAAACAAAAGAGAAGTGAAGGTAAAAAGACCAAAAAAATTTGCTGCATGACTTGATATGAATCCGTATTTCCCTCCCCTATAGTTATTTACAATATTTACTAAGTACATGAAAGAGGGATCTTGAGTTGGACGGAAACGTTTAAAAAAAGGTTTAAAAATTCCAGAAGAAGTACGATCGCAGATAATTATTACTAGAATAATCAGAACAACAATCAATAAAGCTTCTTTTAATCGATTGTTTCGAAAAAGGACATATAATAAAACTACAGCCAATGGAATCCAAATTAGCGTACTTGTATATACCCACATAAAGCCATCTAAAAATGTTGAATGATGGCTGTTTAATGCAAGAAAAATACTTTTGTCATATTGTATAAGTTGCTGTATACTATTCATTATAATTAGATTACTTCAATATCGCTTGTCTTAATCCATCCAACATTTCCATCTTCAAGCTTAATTTCCTTCCAATCTTTCATCGAGTTATCTTTAATGCTTACTTTATGCCCTTCATGAATGATAAATAAATCTGTACCACTTTCATTGGGAGTACTTTTAATTGTAACGCTAGATGCCATAATAATTGCATCAGTGCGATTTATCAGAAGATCTTTTTGATGAGAAGCAAATACATTTGACACAATAACAGATATAAGCAAAACAATTGACGCTATAAAGCCTATTTTTTTTAGAATAATTCTTTTAGAAAATATAAAAAAATAGAGCCCGAAAATAAAGAGAATAAAAAAAGTAATTCCACATTTCGCCCAGCTATCAGCCCCCATACAATTAATAAGCGAGTGTATCCAATTGATAAAAAATATTTGTGGAGCTGTATTTATCTTATCTACCGTTTTACTGCGAGCTATTTCTAAGTTAGAACGGATATCACTATCTCCTGGTTTGAGCAATAAAGCCCTTTCATAATTTAAGATAGCCTTAGCCATATTTCCAGCTTTATAATAGCTATTACCTAAATTATAATATAGATCTACTGCTTCTCCTTTCGTTTTAAGTATATATTCATATATTTGTATCGCAGAGGTAAAGTCGTTACGAATATATGCACTATCTCCCATTGCTTTGGTCGCATTTGCAATGTTAGAGATTTCTTTACGTGCCAATTTTGAATGCTTTGCAGCGCCGTCATTTGCTAAAGAATCTTGTGCAAAAAGATTAATTGAAAGTAATATACTTAGTGCTAAAAATATAATTTTCTTCATATTATTATTTCTTGATCTGTTAGTGTTTAATAATATTTTCCATTTTACTTACTACTTCGATGGCAGAAGAATAGACTTTATCCATAGCTTCATTAGAATCACCTGGAGCATATCGCGCAAATTCACATAAATCAAGTACAGATAAAAACTCTTTTGTTAAGAGTGGATCAACTCCATAGTTTGTCAATTGTGAATCAATATTATCTTTTGTTAAGTTAGAAACCGGAATATTTAATTTGTCACTTATATATCCCCATAGAGCTTTTAATACCTCATCATAAAATTGTTCTTTTTTATTTTCATGCAGAAGTTTGCCTGCAATTTTCATCCTTTTTGTTGCAACTTTATTCGCTTTCTTGGTGCGGACTTTTACAACATTCGCATTTTCAACGGCTTGTTTTCTATAGATAATTACAAAAACGATGAACAAACATGCCGGGATGAGATATAATAAGTAATAAAACCATGAACCAAAAAGGAAGTTCCCTTTTTGAGACAACGTTACATCATTTGTTTTTATATATCGTATATCTTGACCTAAAACATTAAGATCTTCTTTATTTGTAAAGTTTGCAATTGTTTGATTAGCATTGCCTGCTCCTTTAGCTACTTTTATATCATACTCTTGAGTTTTAAGAGTTTTGTATGATTTGGTTTTACTATCAAAGTAAGAGAAACTTACCGATGGAATTTTATAGGCTCCCGCATAACGAGGAATAGCTAAATATTCAATTACTTTACTTCCAGATACTCCACTTTTAGTAAGAGTAAATTTGTTTGTAACTTTAGGATCATAAACTTCAAAATCTTTAGGAAATGCAATTTTGGGTGTTTCTATTAATTTTAAGTTTCCCACGCCCGAAATAACTAGTTTTACAGTTATAGCATCATTTGTTTTAACCTCTTTAGAATTGATAGATGAGGAAAGTGTAAACCCTCCTACTCCACCTGAGAAGTCGGCAGGCTTTCCTCCCGGAAGAGCGTTTACAGTAATAGTTGCCTGAGGAGTTACAAGTGTTTTTTTCACTTCAACTACATTTGATCCACCATTGAAGAATGCCTCAAAAGGATCATCAGAATGAACAGCTTTGGCAATTGATGCATCAAACCTAGCGCCAGCAATTACTAGTTTTCCTGATTGTTGAGGGAAAAGGACGAATTGCCTATAGATTGTAGTATGATAATTTTTACCTTTATAATGTTCTAAAGTAAATTGTTTTGTTTGAGGAAGCTCTACTTCTTGTGATTGAAATCCTTTAAAATCAGGCAATTTAACATTATCAAAACCACGTAAATCCACCAAAGTATAGATCTTATAAGTTAAAAGAATAGCTTCTTGTTCATACACATTTGTTTTACTTATAGATGCATTAATGAAAAGATCTTGCGAAGAGATTTTAGTTCCGGAAGATTGCGAATGGGAAGCAGCTCCACCTTTTGCAGAGCTTTTTACATTTCTGGCTTGATCAGCTGGAAGTACTTTAATTCTTAATGCGTTAGACGTTATCGGTTTTCCATCGGCGATAATACTTGCCGGTGTAATGGTATAATTTCCTTGCTTACCGGCCATTACTGTATATGTATAAGTTATGGAGCTCACAGTTGAACCTTTTCCATTAACGTATTGAGCGCTCGTCATCCTTGATTCATAAGGTCCGGCTAATACATCTAGCCCCTTCATCGAAGAGGCTCTAAAACTTTTTACATCTTGCGTGTTTACCGTATATGTAATTCTAAATTGATCGCCTACAGCTACTGCATCTGGAGCTTCTGCCACTAATCTAATATTATCAGCGTAACTATTTAATCCAGACGTCAGTAAAATGATGAATAAGAAAATCAGTTTCCTCATTGCTTATATAATTTTATATCCTAACTTATTTTTTATTACCAATCTTTATCTAGGTTTCTACCTTGATTTTTTAATTGTTTTTTAACTTTTTCCTGGAGTTGTTTCTCATCTTGCATTGCAGCATTCAGCAATTGCTCGGCATTCTCCTTGGACATTTTATTCTTTTTAGACTCCTGTGGTTTAGGTGGCTGCTTTTGTTTATCGTCTTTATTCTTTTGATCTTGTTTTTTCTTTTCGTCGTCCTTTTTTTGCTTGTCTTTATCTTTGTTTTTCTTATTTTTATCTTTATTCTGATTCTTTTGATTTTTCTGCTGATCTTTCAGTAATTTTTGAGCCAAGGCCAAATTGTACCTAGTTTCATCATCTTTCGGATTATTTCTTAAAGATTGCTTATAAGATTGAATAGCTTCCTGATAATGCTTTTCAGCTTGAAACAAAACTCCAGCATTATGATATATTTTTGCTAATTTACCTTTATTCCTTTCTATTTTCGAAGCTGCTGTATACTGTTCCATTGCCTCTTTCAACTTTCGTTGTTGAGACAGTGTATTTCCTAAATTATATAAAGCTTCAGTAGATTTTGGATTTAGTTCCAAAGCTTTTCGGTAATTCACCTCCGAATGCACAAAAGAACTGTCATTGAACAATCTATTTCCTTTGCGGATATAGTCGCGCTCTGTTTTTTGTGCAAATGTACTACTATTTGCAAGAAAAAGAAAGGCTATAAAAATAATATACTTAACCTGTGACATATTTCTATTATATCTTATGAAAACAGTTTTATATTTTTGAATAATGGATTTTTGCGTTCCAGCAGTAATAATTCAGCAAGCAATAGAATTAGAATAATCCATGCTACTCCCTGAAATTGCTCATCAAAGTCTGTATATCTACTACTTTCCACATCTGCTTTGGCCATTTTATCAATTTCATTATTTAGTGCTTTTTGGGCAGTATTCGTATTGTCAACCCGTACATAAATACCTTTTCCGGCAGCAGATATTTCCCTACACATAGATTCGTTAAGTCTCGTAATGATAACATTTCCTTGCCTATCTTTACGGAAATTAGTTGTTCCTCCAATTGGAATAGGTGATCCGTTTGGAGAACCAACGCCGAGCACATGCACTATTATTCCTTTTTCTTTAGCTGCCTTTGCTGCTTCCACAGCTCCATCTTCATGGTTCTCACCATCAGTAATAAGAATAATAGCCCTTCCTACTCCCTTTTGGGCAGTAAAACTGCGTGTAGCTAAGTCAATGGCTGAGCCAATTGCAGTTCCTTGTCGCGCAATTAAGGCTGGAGTAATTGTTTCTAAAAACATTTTAGCTGAAATATAATCACTCGTGATAGGCAGTTGCGTATAGGCATCTCCTGCAAATACAATTAATCCCACTTTATCTTGATCTAATTCATCCACCATTTTAGATACCAGCATTTTAGCTTTGTCCAAACGGCTTGGAGTAACGTCTTCCGCTAACATGGAATTGGAAATATCTAATGCAATAATTACCTCTACTCCGGTTCTTTTTATTTTCTGTGTTTTAGAGCCGAATTGTGGTCGGGCTATCAACACAATGGTAAAAGCCAAAGCGGCAAATATGAGCCAGAATTTAACGTCTGGACGATATTTGGAAACATCTGGCATCAGTTGAGCCATCAATTCCGGATCACCAAACTTTTTGATTGCTTTTCTTCTTTTGTAATTAGAATACAAGTAGAATAATACAATAAATGGCAATATTATAAATAGATATAAATATGTCGGGTCAGCAAATCGAAACATAATTTATCTTGTTTTTAATTAGGGTATTTTCTTTAATATTGAATTACGTAAAAGAATCTCACAAAAGATACTTAATAATAAAATCAATGCGAATGGTTGATAATTTTCTTGTCTCTTGCTATATTCTTTAACGTTTAGTTTTGTTCTTTCGAGCTTATCTATCTCGTGGTATACCTCTTTTAACTTAGATGTACTTGTTGCCCTGAAATAGCTTCCATCAGTGGTTGCAGCTATTTGAGTTAATGTTGATTCATCAATTTCTACTGGCATCGTGATATACTGAATTCCTGCGGCTGTTGGATACGGATACGGGGCCATACCATTTGTTCCTACCCCAATAGTATAAACTCTGATACCAAAGCTTTTTGCAATGTCGGCTGCTGTTAGCGGAGAAATATCACCTTTATTGTTTGATCCGTCCGTTAATAAAATAATCACCTTCGATTTTGCTTTACTGTCTTTTAGTTTTGATACCGCATTCGCAATGCCCATCCCTATAGCTGTGCCATCTTCTATCAGTCCACATTTGATATTCTGAAAAAGGTTGAGTAAAACCGCATGATCTACTGTCAACGGACATTGTGTGAAACTTTCCGCTGCAAAAAGAGTTAATCCTATATTATCATTAGGACGTCCATTAATAAATTCCGCAGCTACGTCCTTAGCCGCTTCCAATCGGTTTGGTTTAAGATCTTCTGCCAGCATACTGGTAGAAATATCAATGGCCAACATAATGTCTATTCCTTCTGTTTCAGTATTTTTCCAGCTGTTTGTCGTTTGTGGACGCGCAAGAATTAGTATAATCATTACGAAAGACAGAATCCTTAGAATGAAAGGCATATGAAGCAAATATATCTTATAACTCTTTGGTGAATGAGCATAAACTCTTGTATCGGATACCTGAAGCGTAGCTTCATTTTTCCGTTGTCTGAGGATATACCACATTATATAAGGTATAAGTAGTATCAGCAAAAATAAATATTGAATATTAGCAAATATCATCTTTTTATCGTTTTATATCATATTATAGGAACATATCTGCCAGCTTCATTGCCACAGATGCTATAATTGCAATCACTGAAGCAGCTAAGATAGTAATTCCAACAGCCAAAAGTATTTTAGCTCTGCGCGAACGTTTTTCTTCTACCGTTATTTCTGTTGGTATAGGTTTTTGGTTAGCTAATTCTTCTATTTTTGTCTCATTAATGAACGCAATTGCATTTAATAAATTTGAATCATTCTCATTCATCATCGGATCATGCTTGGCAAACTTTACGAGGTCGGCCGTTTGAAACAAGAATTTTAAATCATTCATAGACTGCGAGTCTTTATCCTCCATTAATTTATCAATAATTTCTGAAGAAGTCATTTCCATCGCATTAAAGCCAAAACGATTCTCTATATAAGTACGTAAAGTCTCGGTCAATTCTGTATAATATTCTTTTGGGTTACCTTTCTGCCAGACTCTTTCACTTTTTATCCGCTCTATCTCTTTCATCGCCTGCTGATGAGGTGGAAGTTTGGGTTCAATTTTAATTCGTCTGATAATTGGTTTATTATCTCTGAAGCGAATGATAAAGAAAATAATCAGGAATAGTAATGGGATAGCAAGAATAGAAAGAAAAATTGTTCCTGCCCAGTCACTCCACACAAATGGAGGAGCCATTACTCCTTTCTGACCGAAATAACGGTCGGGGTGGCTGATATCAACTGGCATAGAGTAAACTTTGAGAGCCAGTGCTTTGGATTTGTATACTTGTGAACCAACCTTTATTTCAAAAGGAGGAATGTAATAAAGTGCAGAATCAAAAGAAGTTACTGTGTATTTCTGCGTAATTAGTAATCGTTGTTTATTATTCAGATATTGAGTATCTGGTTTTGCAACATTAATAATTTCTATCCCTTTGATGATACTATCGGTGAAATGGGGAAAAAGGACTTTTTGCTTAGCATCAACGCTTACCTGCAACTGAATTTTTGCCTGTTCTCCAATGAGTATTTGCAAAGAATCAATGGTTACATCTACCGTTACAGATTGAGCAAAAATCTTTTGAGGAGCCATAAGGAATAACATGAAACTGCTCAATACAATAAAAAAGTTCTTGCTTATAAATAATGTGTATTTACTCATTTCTTCTTAATTTCTTTTAGCAAACAGGTTCAACAACGCTCTCACATAATCCTCATCCGTGCGAACGGATACCGAATCTACATTACTCTTTGTAAATGTTTCGCTAAGAATGCCTTGTTTCTTTATCCACCATTCACGATGGGCTTTACGCAATGCTGCAGATGATGTATCAATCCATTGCTCATGTCCTGTTTCGGCATCTTTTACTTTCATCAAGCCTACGGATGGAAGTTCGGCCACTCGTTTATCGTAAACCTGAATAGCTACCACATCATGTTTACGGTTGGCAATTGTCAGCGCATTTTTAAAGTCAGTATTATCAATGAAGTCAGATATAATAAAAGCTGTGCATCTTTTTTTAATTACATTCGTTAGATATTCGATGCCCATTTTTATATTTGTTTTCCAGCTGCTTGCCTGAAAATCGATCAATTCCCGAATGATAAACAAAATATGTTTCCGTCCTTTTTTGGGTGGAATAAACTTCTCTATTTTATCTGAGAAAAAGATCACTCCAATTTTATCATTGTTTGAGATAGCCGAAAAAGCAATTGTAGCAGCCATTTCCGTTACCTGATCTTTTTTCATCTGTTTTACTGTTCCAAAGTTAAGACTACTGATACATCAATCAGTAGCATAACCGTCAATTCACGTTCTTCTTCAAACACCTTTATATAAGGTTTGTTAAAGCGTGCCGTCACATTCCAATCGATGTCTCGTACATCATCGCCATATTGATACTCGCGAACTTCTGAAAAAGCCATCACCCGCCCTTTAAAGGCTGAATGATATTGTCCGGCAAAGATGTTATTCGATAGTCCCCGAGTCTTTATTTCAATTTGACGAACTCTTTTTAAAAGTTCATTCGTTTCCATATAATCAAGGTACCTCTATCTTATTAATAATTTTACTTACTATTTCGTCTGATGTGATGTTGCTTGCTTCTGCTTCATAAGTAAGACCAATGCGGTGGCGAAGTACATCGTGAGCGATAGCGCGAACATCTTCAGGAATCACATATCCACGTCTTTTAATGAACGCATAAGTACGGGCTCCAAGTGCTAAATTAATAGAAGCACGGGGAGATCCTCCAAAGCTGATCATCTCTTTTAGTTCCTTTAAGCCATACTTTTCAGGATAGCGTGTAGCAAACACTATATCAACAATATATCGTTCTATTTTTTCATCCAGATAAACATCGCGGACTACTTTTCTTGCTTCTAATATTTCATCAGCTCTCAGTATTGGTTTTACGTCAAATTTAGCTCCACTAATGTTCTGACGGATAATCAATCTTTCTTCTTCTTGCTTTGGATAATCAATAACCACCTTCAACATAAAACGGTCAACTTGTGCTTCAGGAAGTGGATAAGTGCCTTCTTGTTCTATTGGATTCTGGGTGGCAAGCACTAAGAAAGGTTCCGGTAATCTGAAGGTCTCTTTACTTAGTGTAACTTGTCTTTCTTGCATGGCTTCAAGCAAAGCACTCTGAACTTTCGCTGGTGCACGGTTAATTTCATCTGCTAATACAAAATTTGCAAAGATTGGGCCTTTATTAACGAGAAAGGTTTCATCTTTTTGACTGTAAATCATGGTACCAATCACATCGGCAGGCAACAGATCGGGTGTGAACTGCACACGGCTGAATTTGGCGTCAATCAGCGAAGCCAACGTCTTTATTGCCAATGTCTTTGCAAGTCCTGGTACACCTTCCAGAAGCACGTGCCCATCGGATAGTAATCCAATCAACAAAGACTCTACTAAATGTTTTTGTCCTACGATAACCTGATCCATCCCCGTCATGAGGTTGGTTACAAATGCGCTTTGTTTTTCTATCCGCTCGTTCAATTCACGGATATCAATTGATTCAGCCATACTTTTATACTACTTTTATTATTATTTACCAAACTACAGGATGAGAAAATCATTAGAAAAACCCTCTCTCCTTTTCGAGTCACAAAAATACTCTTTATAATTAACTAGAGCAACTAAATTTTATTAAAAAATAATGGAATGTGTTTACATTTAAGATGCTTTAGTATTATAAGGAAGAAGAGTGCGGAAATATTAAGATTCCTTTGTACAGAACAATAATTTCTTTTGTACAAAAGAAATTATTGTTCTGTACAAAAGATTATTTTCTTTTGTACAAACATGCAATAATATAATTAAGCGAATTTATTATTTGTCCCGTAAAGCTGGAATTCTAAGGGTACTCCCTATCGGAACATGATTGGAATTTTTTATAATCTTACGATTATGCTCCACAATGTAAGGCCATAAAGCTTTGGCTTGGTAAAAGTGTTTGGAAACCATTGATAAATTTTCTCCCGGATGAATGGTGTAAGTCCCCATTGTTCCTACAATCACAAAATGAGTAGAATCGGGTTCTATCGCAGTGGAATATTTACTGATGTCTTTTATGATTGTTTTTGTGGTATCTATAGCTGGTTTATTGTGCTCAATATTCTTTTTGGGAACGGCACTCATTCGTATTGTAGTATCTTCTTTTACCTGATTTTCAGCGATCGAAAGAGAGTCTGTTTTCTGGTTATTATTTACTCCCGGAAGCATATTCATTATAAAATCGGGATTATAAATATAGGTGAAGACTGCTGCTACAAAGATTGTCAAAAAAACAATCATACTTATAAAATAATATAAGGAATAGCTTTTGGAAGAATGCTGAGCGATTTTTTGTTCCTTTTTAGCTGCCAAAATAAGTTCTTCAATTGAAACTGGAGTTTTATCTTCTACTTTGTTCTCTGCTTCTTCCGTTTTGGGATTATCAACTTTCACCTCTTTAATAGGTTGCTCTGTTTCTATAGGGGTGACTTCAGGAATTTCTTTAATTTCTTCTGATGCATTGGTAGAATTGGCTTCCTCTCCGGTTGTTTCTTTATCAGTTGAAAGATTAGCCGGATTCTCTGCTTCAATTACTTCATTGATAGACTCAATAGGACTTTCAGGTTGTTCTTCTTCCGTAATCAGAGCATTCTGAACAACTTCTTCTTCCGAATCATTTTCTGACTCAGTATCTTTATCCGTATCTTCTTCTCCTGAAGAAAGGTCATCAAAAACAACCCCTTCATTTAAAACAACCGTTTCAAAGTGTGCAAAAGGTTTGTTTATCAGATCACGAATACCAGCTTCGGGAGTAAATGAAATCTTGGTGTGTCCTTGTATTTCTATTCTTGCTCCTGTATTTACATTAACACTTTCGCGACTATCGACATCAATTAATTTAAAAGTACCTAAGCCCTTAATTTTAATATATTTATCTGTTTCAAGGGCTTTTTCAATAAGAGTAAACATTTCTTTCAGAAAGTTTTCCGCATCTCGTTTATTCAACCCTTTTTTAGTAGCCAATAAATCTATTAAGTTCTGTATATTTATTCTTTCACCCATAAAAGTCAGATTTATTTAAACTTATCTTTTATAACATTACTTGGACGAAAGTTAATCACCAATTTAGGGGGAACTAGCATTCGCAGCTTTGTTGCAGGATTTACGGATATACGTTCTGCTTTCTTTTTTATGTCAAATGTTCCAAAACCCTGAACAATAATAGTATTTCCTTCCTGTAACTGTTCGGAAATAACAGATATGGCAGAGGAAACAAGATCAGTAGTCTCCTTTGTTGAGTATCCCAAGCGGTTGGATAATTCTGTGATAAATTCTTTATTGTTCAATGTTAGTAGTTTTTAAAATGTCCGCTATATTACTAAATATCTATTAATTAAGCAACTATATTGAGACTAAAATATTTTATTATTTTTTAATTACTTGTGCGTAAAGATCAAAATCGTCAGCATCTGTTATTTCCACTTGATAAAAATGACCAATTTTCAAATCCTCTTCAGTCGCCATTATTAGTACTTCCGGGTCCACTTCAGGAGAATCAAATTCTGTACGTCCAATGAAATAATCTCCTTCTCTCCTATCAATAATCACTTTGAAGTGTTGACCAATTTTTACAGCATTTAGTTCCGCGGATATTTCTTGTTGGATAGCCATTAATTCATCCAGCCTTTGCTGCTTAATTTCCTGAGGAATAGTATCTTCATAATTAGCCGCCGCAAAGGTTCCTTCTTCTTCGGAATAACAAAAAGCTCCCATTCTATCGAATTTTACACGCCTGATAAATTCTTTTAGTTCTTCAAAGTCAGCTTCCGTTTCCCCGGGATGACCTACCATTAAAGTTGTACGCAAATGAATGCCCGGCACCTCTTTACGGAATTGTTCTATCAGGGCATAAGTCTCTTCTTTAGTAACGTGTCTTTTCATCATCGACAACATATTATCGCTAATATGTTGTAAGGCAATGTCCATATAATTACATACATTGCTCCGCTCACGCATTACGCGAAATAAATCTGTAGGAAAATTAGCCGGGTAGGCATAATGCAGACGAATCCATTCCACACCTGGTACATCAGAAATCTTCTCAATTAATTCGGGAAGCATCTGTTTTTTATATAAATCCACTCCATAATAAGTCAGTTCCTGAGCTATTATCTGGAATTCTTTCACCCCGCCTGCTACCAAATATTTCACTTCGCCCAGAATATCTTCCATACTTCTGGATATGTGCTTACCTGTAATAATAGGAATGGCACAATATGAGCATTTTCTGTCACAACCCTCAGATATCTTTAGGTACGCGTAATGTTTAGGAGTGGTTAGTGAACGCTCTATATGAAGGCGCTCATCGTACGTTTTGCCTAAGTCATGAAGCAGGTCTTTCCAACTAAACTTCCCGTAAAACTTATCTACTTGGGGAATCTCCGTTGCTAGTTCCTTTAAATAACGTTCTGAAAGGCATCCCATAACAAACAGCTTTTTCAGTCGCCCTTCTTCTTTTGCTTGCGCAAACTCCAATATCATGTTGATGGATTCTTCTTTTGCGGCACCTATAAAACCACAGGTATTGATTACGGCAATTTCTCCTTTCGGTGATTCCGGATCATGCGTAACACTATATCCACTTTGTTCTAACTGGCGAATCAGTTGTTCAGAATCTACTAAATTTTTAGAACACCCTAAGGTGATGATGTCAATAGTCTTTTTTTTCATTAATTATCTCCAAATAAAGAATCAACAAACTCTTTTTTGCGGAACACTTGCAGATCCTCTATTCCTTCTCCCAATCCGATATACTTTACCGGGATTTTAAACTGATCAGAAATGCCAATCACAACGCCACCTTTCGCAGTGCCGTCAAGCTTGGTTATGGCAATGGCGCTTACTTCGGTAGCCAATGTAAACTGCTTTGCTTGTTCAAATGCATTTTGTCCGGTTGATCCGTCCAATACCAACAAAACTTCATGAGGAGCATCGGGAACGACTTTTCTCATTACATTTTTTATCTTCGTTAACTCATTCATCAAGTTTACTTTATTGTGTAATCTGCCCGCAGTGTCTATAATTACCACATCAGCATTATTGGCCACAGCAGAGCTTAGCGCATCAAAAGCAACCGAGGCTGGGTCGGCTCCCATCTTTTGCTTAATCACAGGTACTCCTACTCTTTCTCCCCATATCATTAATTGCTCCACCGCGGCTGCACGGAAAGTATCTGCCGCTCCTAAATAGACTGATTTACCTGCTTTCTTAAACTGATAGGCCAATTTGCCGATAGTTGTTGTTTTGCCTACGCCATTTACTCCTACTACCATGATTACGTAAGGCTTTTTATCTGTTGGAGTACTAAAGTCTTCGGAATCATCTGAATTATTTTCGCTCAATAATGCAGCGATTTCATCGCGAAGAATTATATTTAGCTCTTGAGCATTCACATATTTATCAGAAGCCACCTTTTCCTCTATTCGTTTGATGATATTCAAAGTAGTTTCTACCCCAACGTCCGAGGTAATTAGAACTTCTTCTAAATTATCCAGAACTTCATCATCTACTTTTGATTTTCCAGCTACGACTCTAGTAATCTTACTAAATACGCTTTCTTTGGTCTTAGACAATCCTTTATCTAAGGTGTCTTTCTTTTCTTTGGAGAAAAAACTAAAAAATCCCATATTGATTATAATTAGTAATATATTATGCTACAAAGATAGAACAAATAGAGTAGGTAGCAAAAAAAAACTTCCTCTCATTTACGTAAATGAGAGGAAGTTTTTGTCAGTTGTCTTTAAGACAACGGCTATTATTTCTTAAAAAAGTCTTGTACTTTTTCGTTAGGTACCATTTGTTCATCAAAAGCATAAGCTCCAGTTTTAGGAGATTTTACCATTCTGATAACTTTAGTATAAGAACGACCTTCTTTGCTATCTTCGTGCAAACTTGCTACTGTTTTCTTTGCCATGGTTTATCTTATTTAATTTCTTTATGTACTGTTACTCTTTTTAAAATTGGATTGTATTTTTTCAACTCAATTCTTTCTGTAGTATTCTTTCTATTCTTTGTTGTAATGTAACGAGAAGTACCGGGCAGACCACTATCTTTGTGTTCTGTACACTCAAGTATAACTTGTACTCTATTACCTTTTGCTTTCTTTGCCATAAGTCAGTTTTCTCCTTAAATTAAGCAATTATTTTTACGCTTTTCCAATCACAATACCCTTTAGTTACAGCATCATTTAATGCAGCATCCAGTCCTTTTTTGTTAATAGTGCGTAAACCAGCAGCACAAAGGCTTAAACTAATCCAGCAATCTTGTTCTACATAGTAGAACTTCTTTTTAAACAAGTTCAAATCAAAGGTCCTTTTTGTTCTTCTCTTTGAATGTGAAACATTGTTGCCAATCATGGCTTTTTTCCCGGTAATTTGACAAATCTTCGACATTTCTATCTTATTTTTATAGTTTTCATTCTATACCTTTTCAAACAGGGCACAAAGTAAGTGATTATATCCATATAAAACAAATATTTCATGAATTAATTCACCAAAATGTGTCAACTATTCCCTATTTTAGTATTTTTTGAAGTAATAGAAGCGCATTATTGCTTGCCCGTTCCACATTCAATTCTCTTCCAAAGTCAACTTCTTGTTTTAAAGTCAACACTTTTTTTCCATAAGCTGCGGCAATCCAAATAGTTCCTACCGGCTTATCAATGGTTCCTCCATCGGGTCCTGCTATGCCAGATACTGCTACAGCACAATCCGTTTTAAGCGAATCCATCGCACCAAATGCCATTTCCTTGACTACTTCTTCGCTCACTGCTCCAAATTTAATAAGGGAATTTTCGGACACGTGAAGCAATTCTTTCTTAACCTCATTGGCATAAGCAACTACGCTGCCTTTAAAGTAAAGAGAACTGCCTGGAATGGAAGTAATTCGAGCTGCAATATTTCCGCCAGTACAACTTTCTGCTGTAGCAACGGTAAGGCCTTGACCTCTAAGAATTTTTCCTATAATTTCTTCTAGAGGTGAATCATTTTCATCCAATACATCTTCCCCCAAAATATCATAGAGTTTTGCTCCTTCCTTTAACACGCGCTCTTTTATGGCCGCTTCATCGAGACCTCTGCCTGTAAGCCTTAAACGTACAATTCCTGCTTTGGGCAAATAAGCCAGCTTCACGGACTCTGGTAACTGATTTTCCCAGTCCGTTAAGGCAATGGCCAAGACTGATTCGGGATGATTTTTTATTAGATAGGTTTTGTGAAAGATGGTCTCCACATTGAAGCGGGAAAGAAGTCTGGGAATAATCTCATCAGTCATGTTTGTTTTCATTTCCTGAGGTACGCCAGGCATAGAGACCAGCACTTTTTCATTTTTTTCAAACCAGCTTATAGAAGCTGTTCCCACACGATTATTGATTACCGTACAATAGTCCTTAGGAACTAATGCCTGACTCTTGTTCAATGGATTCATTGAAATTCTATTGGCCAAAATTCTCTCTATGTTTTTATAGACCATTTCGCTAAAAACCAGCTCGGTGCCAAAATATTTGCAGAGAGTATATTTGGTTATATCATCTTTTGTTGGCCCCAATCCACCGGTCATTAAAACAATATCCACCCTTTTCATCGCAGTATCTACCGCTTCAATAATTTCATCTTCCCGGTCTCTCACTGAAGTGACGCGGATCACTTCAAATCCTACTTTATTTAATTCTTTTCCCATCCAAGCAGAGTTGGTATCTACTACTTGACCGATGAGCAATTCATCACCAATAGTTATAATTTCTATAAACATATCTCTTGTTTTTTTATATAGTAACTCTTGAATAAGCTGGTAATTCCATTGGACAGAAGTCTTTATCTAAATATTTAAAATATCCTGTGATAGCAATCATTGCCGCATTATCCGTGGTATAACTGAATTTAGGAATATAAATTTTCCATCCGTATTTCTGTGCATGTTCACGGAAAGCATTGCGCAGTCCATTATTAGCAGATACTCCCCCAGCCACTGCTACTTCGTTTATTTTATAATCTTTGGCAACTTTACGAAGCTTATACATTAGAATTTCAACTATCGTTGCTTCAAGTGAAGCAGCTAAGTCGTTCTTATGATGCTGGATGAAATCAGAGTCTTCTTTTAAAAAGTTACGCAAGGAATAAAGAAAGGAAGTCTTTAATCCGCTGAAACTATAGTTGTAACCCGGAATATGTGGTTTGTTAAAAGTAAATGCTTTTGGATTACCTTGGCGTGCCAGTTTATCAATAATAGGCCCTCCCGGATAGCCAAGTCCCATTACTTTGGAACATTTATCAATCGCTTCTCCGGCAGCATCATCGATGGTTTGGCCCAATACTTCCATGTTATTATATGCTTTTACCAATATAATTTGAGAGTTTCCTCCTGATACTAATAGGCAGAGAAAAGGAAATTTTGGCTGATCGGTATCTTCATCTTTTTCTTTAATGAAATGGGCTAACACGTGTCCGTTCAAATGATTAACGTCAATCATTGGAATATTTAATGCGCGGGAAAATCCTTTAGCAAAAGAAACGCCAACCAATAATGATCCCATTAATCCTGGCCCTCGGGTAAAAGCTACCGCACTTAGTTCCTCTTTGGTTACATTGGCCCTTTTCAACGCTTCATTGACTACCGGAACAATATTTTGCTGATGAGCCCGCGATGCAAGTTCGGGTACTACCCCACCATACGCCTCATGTACTGCCTGACTGGCAACTACATTAGAGAGCAATACTCCATTTTTGATGACGGCAGCAGAAGTGTCATCACAAGAGGATTCTATTCCTAATATAATTATATCCATTATCTTTAATTTACGGTGCAAAAGTACTACTTTAATTGGTATATTTCACATACCATTCATAAAATTTATCTATTCCATCTTGAATGGTGGTATTTGGTTTATAACCAAAATCTTTCTCTAAAAGAGTTGTATCAGCATAGGTACGATATACATCTCCAGGCTGCATACCTACATAATTTTTGATGGCTTCTTTGCCTGTCGATTTTTCTATAGCATGAATGAAATCCATCAGCTTTACCGGACTAGAGTTTCCAATATTGTATATTTTATAGGGTAATTGATTAGTAGACGGAGCATCTACTATTTTTTCTAGCCCGTAAATAATGTCATCAATATAAGTAAAATCACGCTCTAAATTGCCATAATTAAAGACTTTGATTGGGATTCCGTTCATGATAGATTTCATAAAAAGGAATGGAGCCATATCTGGTCTTCCCCATGGACCATAAACAGTAAAAAAACGTACTCCAGTAGTAGGCAAATGATATAATTTACTATATGCATGAGCCATCAATTCATTTGATTTTTTAGTCGCAGCGTACAAACTGATTGGTGTATCTACCTGATCACTTTCTGAATAAGGAATTTTATCATTTAGTCCATATATGCTACTAGAACTTGCATAGATAAAGTGCTCTACATGATGTTGCCGGCATGCTTCCAAGACATTGGCAAAACCTACAATATTTGAATCTATATAAGTAAAGGGATGATCTATAGAATAACGTACTCCTGCCTGAGCCGCTAAATTACAAACAATATCAAATTTTTCGCTATCAAATAATTTATTGATTTCATCTCTTTCTATCAAGTCCAGCTTAATAAAACGATAATTGGAGTACGAGTCACTCTGAACCGGTTTCTCATTAGTAATGGGCTCTAATGTAATCCCAGCTTCTTTTAGACGATTATATTTCAGATAGACATCATAATAATCATTCATATTATCAATACCAACAACTTCATCGCCACGGTTCAGCATTCTTTTTACTAAATAGGACCCTATAAATCCAGCTGCCCCTGTTATTAAAATTTTCTTCATATTATCTATTTAAAGAACTACAATAGAATACTTTCCTTTAATCATTTTTTCTTTTCCACTCACAACTTCTTTCAGTAAAGGAGTTGATTCAATATCTGCTGTTTGAATAAATAAAATTGCATGACCGAGTTGCTTCTTATTCAAATCGGATTCTTTTAATTCTTTCAATTCTTTATTTAAATATACATCCATATTCTCTCCTCTGTCTAAATTATAAAAATAATAAGAATTTATTCCCTTTTGTAGGGCTATTTCCTTTCCACTTTTGCTAAGTTCTCTGTAACCTATTTTTCCATTGAAGGAAGATATAAAAAAAGATCCTATGAAAATTGTTATAAGTAAACCTATGGACAATGCATTAACAGACTTATTTAGTTTTTTTTGTTTGTATAAGTAAAATAGAGAAACGAGACTGCTTATCAATAGTAAACTGCCGAGCAGATAAAAAAATGGATTGTTTAAAAAGCTCATTGTAGTATATCTGCTTAGTACATATATTGCAGGCAGTGCCAGGCATAATGCGACTAATGGAACTGCTATTAAAACAGAGAAAGTGTTTTTTTGTTTTCTTTTTTGTAGTAATAGCACAGTAAGATATGCAAAGAAAGGAAATGCAGGAAGCATATAAACTTCTACTTTAGAGCTTATTAATGATAGAAAGACAAAAGTTACTGTAATAATTGTAAGAAAGAATTTTTCCAGATCTGTATTAATTAGTTTTGTTTTGATTCCAGTCAAAATAACTCCAATATAAAGTAGAGACCAGGGAGCAAGAGAATACCAAATTACTTCTAAATAGTAATAAAAAGGCTTCTTATGATGAAAAGAGTCTATTGCCCGATGAACAGTTTGGTTAAACAATAAATTGTGCAAATAACCAGATCCTCCTTCAATATAGACTCCTGTAAACCAAATAGCTGAGCCAATGAGTAAAACACTCCATGTTTTAACCCCCAAATAACGTCCAACAGTTTTCAGCTTTCCCTCTAATGCTAGAAAAACAAGAACTGATAGTAACGGGACTAACAATCCGATAGGACCTTTACTAAAAAGTCCCATAAAAATATAGAAAGGAAATAAAAAACCACTCCATTTTGTACCTCTTCCTAAAAATATCTGATAAAAAGTATATAGGGATAGTACTATGAACATGCACATAAGCATATCCATTCGTAAAACAATGGATGTTCCTACAAAGTAGCCACTGGTAATTAGCATTAATTGTCCTGATAAACGATTTTTTTGATCCACTTCACTTGAAACCCATTTATCCATTATATAGATAATTATCAGAGCTGGTATTATGGAAAATAATCCCAGAAACAACATACTATGCACACCGAAAAGTAGCTTTCCAAGCATTACAATCCACAAATAGAGCGGTGGTTTGTCTGCATACATTTCTCCGTGATTGGTAAAGGTGAAGAGATTACCGTTACGTATTGCTTCATCAGCAATGCTAAGGTATTTCAACTCATTATCAGGTGTGAAGTCTCTTAGTAATAATAGGGGTAGAAATATAAGAAGATATAAAAAATATTTATTCGTCTTCATTTAAGTGCAATTTGTGTTCGTTTCGGGCAATTATTATATTTCTACAATAAGCAATAAGACCTGCAGACTGGCCTATTATCAAGACAGGATCAAGACGAAATAATCCATAAGAAATGATTGTAAACGAACCTATTATACTAATAACCCAAAAGCCTATGGGTAGCATTGATTCCTTTCGTTTTGCCGAATAAATTAGTTGGTAAACGAATCTAAGTGTAAATATAATCTGTCCGATAGAACCGAAAATAAGTAACCACAAGGGTACTTTTTCATTTCGGAAAAAAGATTCTATGAATTCTTCCCCATGATGAAATGCAAAGATAATAGCTATGACAGGAGTGAACGCTAAGATGACTCTTATCAAAGTACTTATCCGCTTCCAAATTCTTTTTTCATATAAGTTCCAAATATAGATATAGTAAGAAATTAACTGCCCTAGTAAAATAGAAAAATCATCCCTCATCCAGCCATAGATGAACAGCAAATAAGAACCGAGAATACTTAAAACCCAGTAAATAGAAGGTGAAACGACCTTTTTTGCTTTTTCAGATAATACCCATTGGAACAGGATTCGCGCTGAAAAAAACGCTTGAGCTAAGAATCCGATAATGTACATTATCATAAATTATTATCGTCGATGTTATAATTAATATATCTCTTTTTCATCCAGCGATATGCGAAGCAATCAATGAAAGGGGAAACTAATCTGTTCCATAAATGATATTTTGAAATGCCGGCCACCCGGGGGAAATGCCGAACAGGAATCTGTAGCACCTTCCCGTTCTGTAATTGTATCAACGCCGGAAGAAAGCGATGCATTCCAGTGAAAAAAGGTACCCTCTTGGCATAATTCGTATGCAGTACCTTCAGCGGGCATCCGGTATCGGATACTCCGTCATTAGTCATCATCCGGCGAAAACTATTTGCTATTTTAGACTGGAGGTTCTTAAAGAAAGAATCTTTGCGATTAGCCCTGATACCCATCACCATTTCATATTCCTTGATATGTTCCAGCAACAAGTTAAAATCTTCGGGAGTAGTTTGTAAATCAGCATCCATATAGCCTACATATTCAGAATCAGTGGCGTCTATTCCCGCTTTCATAGCCGTGCTTAATCCTGAGTTCCGGCTTAAATTCATATAGTAAAAGTGCTCATTTCTGCCGCAAATCTCTAATAAACGTTTTTTGCTGTTATCCGTTGATCCGTCGTTAACGAATAGTACACAAGCTGGATAAATAGATTCTGGAAGAAACTCCCCTATTTTTTTTTCTAACGCATAAATATTGTCTTCCTCGTTATACACGGGCACAATAATGGTAAATTTGTAGTTCGCAGATTTATTCATTGGTTGTTGTTTTATTAAAAAGGCTGCAAAGCTAATCCGCTTTTTAAGAATTATGGATCAATCAGGGGTATAATCTCAGGCACTTTATTCTTTTTTAACGCTGTAAAAAAACATCAATGCGTCAGTACCTCCGTTCCTGTCTCTGTAACTACCAGTGTATATTCCCATTGAGCGGAAGGAAGTCCGTCATCCGTGTAAATAGTCCATCCATCCTCGTCATCCACGTAAACATCATATTTCCCCATATTTATCATTGGTTCAATAGTGAATACCATTCCCGGCACCAATAACATTCCCTTTGATTTCTTCGCGAAATGTTCCACATCCGGTTCTTCATGGAACTCCAATCCCACTCCATGTCCACATAAATCTCTCACCACGGAATACCCGTGTTTATCGGCATGCTTTTGGATAGCTTTACCTATATCTCCCAGAAATCCCCAGGGTTTTACTTTTTCAAGCCCTATCTCGAGACATTCCTTGGTTACCTCTACCAGTTTTTTGCATTCCTGGCTCACTTCTCCCACCATAAACATTCTTGATGCGTCCGAAAAATAGCCATCTAAGATGGTGGAAACATCCACATTGACAATATCACCTTCTTTAAGAATCCTTTTTTCGTCGGGGATTCCGTGACAGACTACTTCATTGATGGAAGTACACACGCTCTTGGGAAATCCTTCGTAATTGAGCGGAGCGGGAATCGCTCCATGAGCCACTGTATAGTCGTATACCAGTTTGTCAATCTCCGCAGTAGACATTCCCACATGAATTTTTTCAGCAATCAGATTAAGCACTCCAGTGTTCACTACACCACTTTTACGTATTCCCTCGATCTGCTCTGGAGTTTTAATTAGTTTTCGTTTAGGTACCAAAAAGCCTTTATTTTGATAGTAAAGTATTTTTTTATCAAAGTCTGTAAGGGGTTCTCCTTTTATAGGATGCCAATTATTCTTTATTCTTTTTAATGACATATTTATATTGATTTTAGACTATACATGATTTTATCCAATATATTACCACAAATATAGTATTACATACTATAAAAACAGTTTTTTATCAGAAAAGATTATTGACGTTATCTTATTTGTGAGTAAAATGTTTGCGAAATTACTAAAAAAAGGTGGTTAATAAATATTCCTGTTGATTTTTTAGATTAAAAAATAAAATTTTTCTAATTTTTCATGAAAAATAGACATGATAAATGCTCCTTTAATATATAAAATCAAACAAATTAGTCAATATCAAATGAATCATTATCCCAATTATGTACAAGTTTTCCTCCAAACATGTACATGATTAGAAGCAAACATGTACATGTTTACCTCGATATGACTTTATAAAAGTAATAATAAGTATAAGCATTTCTTGTAAATTTAAAAAGATAAGCGATAATTTGAGTAATGGGCTGTACATAATAAATATTAGAAACGTTCTGTCAAATACTCTTTATCTAAAGTCATGTTATTGAATTTTCTCTCATACTATTATTTAAGAAGCCTTGCATATATTCATAATGTCACACAATTAGTCCAAAAATAAACTAAATATTGGAAATTATCCACTCACTATACCTTGAAAGTAAACTATAATTCTTACTTTTGCTTTTAAATACAGATTTAGCCCATCAAAACGTTTAGAAAAATAGTATTAATATTCCTGTCTGTGGTCATAGGCCTTTACCTAGGGATTATTATTTTGTTGAATATCCCATATATTCAACAAAAGATGGCTACTATTGCTACAAATGAACTTAAAAAAATTCTCCACACCGAAGTAAGTATCGGGCGGATAGACATTGGACTTTTGAATCGAATTATTGTAGACGATGTATTGCTGAATGATCAAACGGGCAAAGAGATGCTAAAAGTAGCCCGCCTTTCAGCTAAATTTGAGATTTTACCTCTGTTTAAAGGCAAAATAACCATTCGTAGCATTCAGCTCTTTGGATTTAATATTCATTTGAACAAAGCAAATCCAAAAGGCACAATCAACTGTAAATTTGTTTTAGATGCATTTGCAAGTAAGGACACAATAAAGAAAGAAAGTAAATTGGACTTGCGTATCAACTCCATACTGGTTCGCCGCGGCGCATTTTATTACGATGTGTTTTCTGAACCAGAGAGTCCGGGTAAGTTTAATACGAAGCATATTAAACTTTATAATATAATTTCAAATATCTCTTTGAAAGCATTGCGGAAGGATTCTATTAATGCATCTGTAAAGCGACTAAACTTAAATGATCAGTCAGGATTTAAATTGCAAAGACTATCGTTTAAGTTAGTAGGTAACGCTAAAAGAGCTAAAATAGAAAACTTTATTGTAGGTTTGCCTCAAACACAAGTACAGTTGTCTACAGTTTATGTTTCATATAACGGATTTAAAGCATTTAATAATTTCGTAAATAATGTTTCTTTCTCCACGAGGATACTCCCTTCCCATATTACTTTTCAGGATATATCCCCTTTTGTGCCAGCATTTACAAACTTTCGGGATCGGCTGGATTTAGAAATGAAGGTAAGGGGACCAATTAATCAATTAGCTGTTTCAGACCTAAAAATTTATGCTAACAATGATCTTAATATTTCAGGAGGAGTTTCTTTTCAGGATTTAGCACATACTAAAGACACCTATATATTTGGAGATATTAAGCAACTAAAAATAAATCGTGCAGGAATGGATTTTTTGGTACGTAATTTAGTTAAAAACTATTCTGGTACACCGGCCATCTTAAAACGCTTAGGGAATATTGCCTTTAAAGGTGAATTATCCGGCTATTTTAATGATTTAGTTACTTACGGAACGTTCAATACTGGACTGGGTACAGTCAAAACCGATGTAAAATTCAGTTCTGATAAAGCTAAAGGTACATATACTTATTCAGGAGACATTGAAACCGATCAGTTTAATCTGGGAAAACTACTGGATGATGATAAATTTGGCAAGACATCACTAAATATCAATGTGAAAGGTCTACAAAATAATGGATTAAAACCCAATATTTCCATAAAAGGATTGGTCTCTTCATTAGAATATAGTAAATATGAGTATAAAAATATTGAACTGAACGGAAAATATAATAATGGAGGCTTTGATGGAGAAGTCACTTTAAATGACGACAATGGAAGTGTCTTTATGAATGGAAAAATAAATCTTTCACAAAAGATTCCTATTTTCAATTTTCATGCAGACATAAAAGACGTCTGCCCACATAGTTTGCATTTAACAGATAAATATAAGGATTCGAAATTCTCTTTGATTGTAGATGCTAATTTCACAGGTCATTCTATTGATGATATGATTGGAGAAATTAATGTAGATAGTTTTAATTACGTAAGTCCCGAGAAAAACTATTTTCTAAAAAATCTGAATATTACTGCTAAACAAACAGCTGGCATAAAAAAAATGGAATTAACTTCTGAATTTTTAAACGCGTCAGTTACAGGTCGGTATTCATACCGTACAATTCCAATGAGCATAATGAAAACTGTGGAAAGATATATACCTTCATTATTGACCGTAAATAAAAAGTTTGCAGAGCCACACAATGATTTCAATTTTGATATTCACATATATAATACTGATATTTTATCAAATGTATTTAATATTCCTTTGAATATTTATAAACCTTCTACTCTTAGTGGATATTTAAATGATAATGACCGGAAACTGAAAATCGAAGGTCATTTCCCTAGCCTCCAGTATAAAAATATTTATTTTGAATCAGGTTTGGTCCTTTGTGAAGATGTTGCGGATCAATTTAAATGTCAAGTTAGAGCTAATAATCGTATGAAGAACGGCTCTGCTTTTAATGTTTCCCTGGAAGCAATAGCTCAAAATGATAAAGTTCAGACATCTGTTAATTGGGGAAATAATTCAATTTCTACTTATAGTGGCAAATTCTCTACCATCACTAATTTCTTTAAGACTGCCGGAAATAAACCCATCCTTCAGGCTAAAATTGATGTAGAACCCACGGAAATTATTTTAAATGATTCGGTATGGAACATTCATCCTTCTCACGTGGAAGTAGATTCAGGGCGTGTGTCTATAGATCATTTTTTGATTAAACACAAAGATCAATACTTGAGCATTACTGGCAAAGCAACCAAAAATATAAATGATACTGTAAAAGTAGAAATGAAAGATATCAATATAGGATATGTTTTTGATATTGTAAATTTAAAATCGGTTGATTTTGCAGGGTTGGCTTCAGGTACTTTGTCCGTGAATCAAATAATGAAGAGCCCTATTATGAATACTAGTCTTTTCGTGAAAAACTTCTCATTTAATAAAGGGCTACTTGGTGATATGAATATTTATGGGGAATGGGACAAAGTAAAAGAAGGTATTTTTCTCAATGCAAAAATAAGTGAACCATCTATTTCGGAATCCAATGTAACAGGATTTATCTTTCCAGGTAAGAAATCTTTAGATTTAGACATCCATGCAAATAAAACAAATATTCGCTTTTTGCAAACGTATTTACAAAGTATCGCTTCTAATGTAGAAGGACGAGCCAGCGGACATGTTCGGTTGTTTGGTGAATTTAAGGCGTTAAATTTGGAGGGATCAGCTTTGGCTGATGCTTCTTTTAAGATAAATATTCTGAATACCACGTTTGCAATAAAAGATACTATCCGACTTTCTCCTAATGAGATAACGATGAAAAACATTAATATGCATGATCCTGAAGGTCATACTGGTTTGGTTAATGGATATGTACGCCACGAGCATTTCAAAAATATGAATTATCACTTTCAGATGGATGCAAAAAACATGTTAGTTTATAATACAAAAGAAAGTGCTGATATGCCTTTTTATGGAATGGTATATGGTACAGGAAATGCTTTATTAACGGGAAATAATTCAGGATTAAATGTAGACGTGGCCATGAGCACCAACAGGAACTCTAATTTTGTGTATCTAATGAGTTCAACGGCTTCAGCGGCTAATAACCAGTTTGTCACTTTTGTTGACCATACTCCTAAACGTGTCACGCAAGATTCATCTTTCTTTGTGAATCGCTTCCTTCAAAAAAACGCAGAAAAAGAAGCTGAGTCCGATATGGATATTCGTCTGAATATGCTTATAGATGCTACGCCAGATGTCTCTATGAAAATAGTGGTAGACCCTACTTCT